>NZ_JBJJXH010000005.1:0-186829 GCF_045504005.1 Campylobacter canis
CTATACATATTTTTTTGCTATAACATGTTTAATTTAATTTTTCTAAGGAGATAAAAATGAACTTCACAGTTAAAGCAATACACGAGCAAGATGGCTACGAATATTCTTGGAATTTGTCGTTTGACGAATTCCGTGTAATTTCAGAGGCTTTAAACAACTCAAACGAGGACCAAGCGGTTCTTGTTTTGGTCCATACTTGTTATGGACCAAAGTTCGTTAGGGTTGTGGGCGTTACAGCCTCAGACTCTGGCGAATTTGAGAGAGGCTTGCTCTCTCCTCTTTGGTTGACTGTTGTCAACCAAGAAGAGATTGGGGAGTATATCCCTGATTTCTTCCCTTCTGATGACTATCAGGATCAGGAGGAAGAGGATTTACGACACCCTATTGTGGTCGACGAGACCACGTACGAAACCCCTTGTCAATGGGGAATTGGCAACATCTTGTGGTTTATAAAATCACAAGTTGCTCGACAGTACCTATCGAGCACCCTCTATTACGAGGGAGAGATGGGCGAGGGGGTCCACATGATAACCATTCGCGATAGCGAGGGGTATCAAGTGGCTGTATGGGATTCATACATGCACACTTTAAAAGTTACATGCTAATCCCTTTTTGTCGCTTCGCGACACAGCCCTTTTTAGGGCTCTCTTTTTTAATAAACAACTTTTAATCACACAAAAATCCTCAACTATCAATATTTTTTTGCTATAACCCCTTTTAATGAACCATATCTTACATGGTTAAATTTTTTTAAAGGAGATTAAAATGAAAAAACTACTTTTCATTGCCAACCATGCCATACCGGCTGAGTTGGCAAAGGAGTTTAATGTTGTCGTACTTAACGACCAACACAAAAGCCTCTGGGGTAATATCCCGATGAGTGACGTGCGAAAGCACATTGCTCCTATCGTGGAGCTAGCCCAAGGCTTTGAAGTTGTTGTCGTTGTGGGCGAGCCTCGCGCTTGCTACCACTTAGCGACAGCTATAGGTGCCGAAAGGTGCTTTTCTACCTATTCTACAAGGGATAGCGTAGACGAGCCACAACCCGACGGCTCCGTACTAAAGAAAGCGATTTTTCGCTTTCAGGGACTCGTTCCGTACGCGGAATGAGTCACATCAGCCCTTTTTAGGGCTTCTCTTTTATACACTCACTTGAAATTTATCCAAACGCAGCAAAAAAACAACCAACCTCTTCTTACGACTCTTAAATTTTGTTTGCTATAACTCCAACTAAATACCTATAGCTTTTATAGGCATTAATTTTTTAAAGGAGTTACAAATGCAAGAACTAGCGAATCTAAACAAGCTAGAGCTTAAAGTTGGCAATGAAAAAATTGCCTTTATTGATCTACTACCGGAAGGAGTAGACGGCTTTAAGGTATTAGAGCAAGGAGCTAAAGAAGCCATATATGATATATATCTTGTCAAAGATCGTATCTATAAGGTTTATGAAACGGTATCAAACCTGGTATCTTGCCAAGGTTTTGATCTTTTCATGCAAAGTATAAATAAATATTTTGCCGGCTCAAAAAGGGATGATATAGCGTTTGTAAATGCACTTTATCACGCCTTTGAAGTTGCTCTACAAAGAGCTCGCCCAAGCCTTCGTATAAACGTGCAATACTTTGTAAAAGAGCACTATACGAAAAAAGGCTTTTTAAATCTTTCACAAACCTTTGTGAAGGTAGGCGGAGCCAAGCTGGTTAGCGCATACGATCTCGTAAATGAGCGTTTTTTATACGCTATCGAGAGAAAATGCGAAGGCTCAAATGTCGCTTTTTTAAGAGACGTAGAAGAGCAAGCGCTCAACGATCCTAGACTTCAACCAAATCAGGTTAGCTGGGATCATATCACATATCTGTCTGAATATCTGTCCGTAAATTATCCGGACGGCAAATCAGACGAGGTGTTTGATGTTGAGTGCAAGAAGCCTTATGGCGAAAATTCCTTAATCTATAAGAGTAAGGGACCAAGCAAGATCGTAATTCACGCCAACGTAACGTCTGACGGCGCGGCTACAATTACGAACATAGGCAGAGCCAGCTAAAATGATAGGTCTAAGATTTTTCTTAGACCCTTCAACCTTTTAGGTTGCTAACTACAAATTTATATGTTTTACTTACCTTATCTTTTATCATAAAAATATCTATTTAAAGTATATTTAAGCATAAATACTATATAATAAAAATCTACAAACAAATCTTAACATAATAAGGAGAGTTGATGAAAAAAATCGTTGCCATGCTTTTAATGGGTTTTATAGCCGTTTCCGGCATCTACGCCGATGAGGCAAAAAGGGAGCTGACACCTGAGCAGTTAAAAGAGATAAAAATGAGGTTTCCAACAGTGTTTACCGAAGGACAAGTAACTATAGACAAAGGAATTGATCACGGTAAATTCAAGCAATTTTGGGTAATCGTAAGAACCCCGCAAGGCAATCAAAAATTTGAAAGTTTTGTTTTTAACGACATTCCCGACATCTTAGTGGCAGGAGCTGCTTACGATGTTAAGGGAGAGAAAATAGCACTACCTCTTGATGCAAAAACTATAAATGACGCAGTTATGGTAAAGATGGGAACAGGAGAGAAGCAGGTATATTTAGTAACCGACCCTGAATGTCCATATTGCCAACGTCTAGAATCAAATATAACCCCTGATGTACTTAAAAAATACACTATCAATGTAATACCTATGCCACTGTCTTTCCACCCGAAAGCAAAGCCTATGTTGTATTGGGTATTAGATGCACCTAAAGAAGAGCAGGCAAAACGTTTATCAAAAGTATTGACTGGTGACACCGAATTTGAAAAATTCAAGCCATCAGCAGAGCTAAAGGCAAAAGCCGACGCGATTATCGAAAAAGGCTTTAGAGCAGCAGAAGAGCTGAACGCACAAGGAACACCATCACTATTTGATGATAAGTTTCAGCCTTTGGACCCGTCTGTACTATTGTCCAACTAAGTATCAGATACGGGTAGCCCCGGTTAAGGTAGTTTTATTATAACTACCTTTCTTTAGCTTTTTATTCATTTTATAAAACACCAAAATTCAAAACACGGATTTTTTGCTATAACTCCTTATATTTTTTAATTTTTTTAAGGAGATTAAATGGAGAATGAAATCATTAATATCACTCAGGCTAGTGCCTTATGTGGTATTTTGTTTTCAGAGGTCCTGTTTTTGTTAGCTCAGTTTTTAAGAAACAAAAGTTAACGGATATGGGACAGCGGTGCTTTGAATTTGGTTTTGTAAGAGATCAGATAAGAAGCTAATACATCATACTAGAAAGAAAGGAGATAGTATGTATGTAGACTTTTTGGCAGACACGATACACACGTTTGCCAACAATTTGACTGCACTCATTATGGCTACCATTTTGAGTGCAATAGTGGCTGTGACCACCCTTCTTGCTACAGGCAAGAATTTGCTTAGTACTTTTTTTGCTAAGCAAACGGTGGTCTTTGGTTTGCTGGTATCACTGAAGCAACAAAACATTGCAGGCTTAGTGCTTTGCATATTGTTGCTGATTTGGTTATCGGCAAATATGGTAATGGAGTCAAAGGCTTCTAAGCAGCCATCAGATCTATTTTTTACCGCGCAAGTGGTATTAATGGGTTTGGCTGCGGTTTTTGGCAAAATTACCTTAGCCACGGCTTCGTGGGCTGTAAACAAGGACATGATAGCCACTGTTGTAGCAATGTTCTTTGCGATGCATTGCTTCGCACATAGCTCACGTCTGTTTGGCGGGATATTAACCATAGCCACTTTAGTTGGCTATGGTTTTTTAGGGGTCTTATACGGCAATCTTGCTATGATTCCGACTCTCGCCATGTTTATGGTTTTCGTTCTCTATCCTGAAAAGGCTTTCTTGTCTGAAACGGTAAAGAGAGCGGCGAACCATACAAAGTTCACGCTTGCAGTGGACAAAGAGCTTGCAGCTCTAAATTTCGCTAATCTTTCTAGCGAAAATAAAAACAACTCAGGGGCTACCAAAAATAGCTCAAGAGTTAAAAAAGCTGCGCAGCACACAATTGCAAGTGTGGCAACTATAGCAGTCGCTCAAGCACCTCAAGTGCAACCTGAGCAGCTGCTAAGTGAACCGGCTATAGACTACGAGTCATAGTCGGCTCAGTCTCCCTTTTATAGGGAGATCTTTTTTATTCTAATGTCCTACAGCTCAATATATCAAAACAATATATAAATCTATCATATTGATACATAATCAGTTTTATATAAGCATAAATATATTATAATTCTATAAAAGCAGAAGTGGAGGTCTGATTTTTGCATAATACTTATGTGGTTACAAACCGGCAACATATTATTACCCAAATTTTATCCAAAACAATAATTTTAATCAATAACTATTTTAAAACTATGCAGCAGGATAAATAATGAGAACTATCAAAGAATTAAGCAAACTCACCGGCATACCATATCAAACTTTATTAAACTGGAATTCATATCCAATCTCTGATTACAGATATAAATTATTAACCCTTTTAAGAAAACTTGATAGGTCGATATTAATCAGCGAATACGGAGATCCTACTAAGGATACAAAAGGAGTAAAGAATGAACCCGAATGGTAATATTCAAAGCAATGTTTTAGAGCTTTTTTGCAGCTTATCAAACAGTCAAAAATCTAGGAAATACCGATGTTTTCAGGTACTAGAAAAAAAATAAGATATAATCATCACAATCACAAAAAATGTATTTTTTTACATATAAAGGATTCTTGATATGGCAATAAAAAAAGAGGAATTCCAAGCACTTTTAGAGCGTGAGGGGGTTGACGATTTTATATGGGCTAGATCCTATAAAGACATCGAAGGCACTAATATAGGCTTATACGAAATGGCAAATGATCGCTGGGGATGTGTTTTTAAAATATTCCCTCCAATATATGCAGGAGTTGAAATAGAACGCAGGCTCGGAGCTTTTTTTAACTCGGCAGAACTCCCGGATAAAAGCTCAATACAGTTTTTCGCTTTTGCATCACGCAATCTTACCGGATATAGACATGCATATCGTGAAAGCCACAAAGCTTTTTCAGAAATACCTAACTATCAACTAGACAACAAAGACTTACTTTCAGAGCTTAAGATCAATAAAGAGGGCTGGCTTAAAAAACACTCTAATGCAAATATTATCGGAAAAGGAAACGATCTTAGACTTCGTAATTTTGTAAATCTGGTTTGTATAACGGTACCTCGCAAAAAAAGAGAAGGAATTTTTTTTAGTGAGTCGGAACTTGTTTCTATGTTTTCAAAAATAGAGCAGGGACTTAACGATTTTAGACCGCTTAGGTTTACAGGAAGGGAGTGGGTTGCCGTTCTAAGAGAAATACTAATTCCGGATCAGCCTATGTGGTATCCTCCCGAAGATAACTATAATACGCTAAACACTCAAGTTGTCGATTCAAACTCTATCTTACACATTGAAGAAGATGTGGGTACGATAGGCATTGGACACATGTTAAACAAAAATGAAGAAAAGCAAAAGAGATACTCTCAGTTAAAAAGCTCTTTACAAGAAGACGATGACACCGAAGATGAGATAGATAAGCTAAGAGACCAAAGCGTTCTAGCCAAAATGTCAAGATTTTTCTCTGATATTTTTAGCAAAAAAGATGATGCCGGAATTATTACGGAGCGTAAAACAAAGTGGCATGCCAAAGTATTTACTACAAAGATGTTTCCTCAAACTATGAGTATATATGGGGTAAACGACAAATTTTATGATTTTTGGGGCAATGAGATATCCCCTAGAATACCTTGCCCGTTTTTTCTATCTATGTGCGTTTACTATGAAAATAGAGAGAAAATAAAAAAAGAAGTTGATGAAAAAGTAAAATGGAATTTATGGCAAACTCAGTCACTTGGCTCGGCGGCAAGATTTTTTCCTGCCATTGTAGAAAGAGCAAAAGAATCAGAGCTCGTTAATCAACTTTTGCACCAAGGTGAGTCACCTATTTATGCCTCATGGTGCTGCGTTCTTATGGATGATGATCCTATGAAAGTCAATGAGTATGGCGAAATACTTAAAAAGAAATTTTTAGAAGACAACTGGGTTCTTCAAGAAGAAACTTTAATTCAGCACTGGCTTTTACTATACCATTTGCCGCTAAACTTTGAGCCATACGTCTTAAAACACTTAGCTAAACGTATGAATACTATGTTTTCAGCTAATTTAGCTTCCATAACCCCGTTTATTACAGGAGAAAAAGGCTTTGGCGCTCCCGTATTAACCTATGTGGATAGGGGAGGGCAGGTATCCGGCGCAGATATATACGCCACATCCACAAACTATAACTTTATTGTAGTGGGAGCTTCTGGTTCAGGTAAAAGTTTTGCCATGGCTGACTTCTTTACAAACTACCTAATGGCTGGAGCCAAAATTCGCGTAATTGACGTCGGACGATCATACGCATCTTTATGCCAGCTTTTGGGAGGGCAATATATAGAATTTACGGAAGACTCTAATTTGTGCCTCAACTTTTTTACAAACATTCAAACAAAAAAAGAAGATCCCACCAAAATTCATGAGGATGAGCTTCAAACCCTAGTTCCTCTTGTTGCTCTTATGGCAATGCAATCAGTTTCACCAAAAGATGCAGAGGGCAATATGGACGCTTCTGTTTTAGTTGGTTATATTTCAGAAGCAATCACGTCTGCCTTTTCTAAAAAACATCGTAGCGCAGGCATGAGAGAGGTTTGCCAATCTTTGGAAGATCAGCTAAAAAGAAAACAGCTTGAGACAAACGAAACAGATTCTCTGCTATCCCAACTAATTACCGCCCTATATCCTTTTGGCAATGAGGATGGAGAGTATTTTAAATATTTCAACGGCACAAACAACCTGAAATTTAATTCGGAATTTGTTGTGCTTGAGCTAGAAGAATTAGACAAGAAAGAACAGCTCAAATTAGTTGTTTTAGCTGCTATATCACACATAATTCAAACGGAATTTTTTATGAGTGACAGAAGTCAAAAGAAGATACTTGCTGTTGATGAGGCGTGGTCTATTATGGATAATAAAGTTGTAGTTCGTTTCCTTGAAACAGCTGCAAGACGAACAAGAAAATACAATGGAGCAAGCGGCATTATAACCCAAGGCATATCCGACTTTGAAAAAAATCCGGCTACAAGGGCGATATTTGACACCTCCGAGTGGAAATTCTTTTTTCAACAAAACCAAGAGTCAATTGTTGCGGCGGCTAAACGAGGCAGCTTAAACTTTGACCAAGCCAGCATAGACCTTATGAAAACAATTAAGGCTCAGCGCCCTTACTATTCAGAGGTATTTGTTAAAAACTCGGCATCCTCGTTTATAGGGCGGGTTATCGTAGATAGGCTTAATTATTGGATATATACAAATAATCCTAGCGATAGGGGAGATATAGAGGCTGTAATGAAAAAATACGGCGTTTTAGAGGTTGACGCTCGTGTGATTATAGGATATTCATACCTGAAAAACACAAGTATCGAAGAGGAGTATAAAGAGCGCAGAGATGCTGGAATATTAAGAATTCAAGTGAAAAACAGAGAATCGGGGATGATATAATATGAATACCCAAGCCCAAAACACCAAAAAAGAATACATCAAAAAAGAGCTTTATGTTAATGCAACCGACACATTGCGTCAAGATCTTCGTAACGATATGTATTCAATTTCTCAAGAAATTGACGCCGATAACATTGAGACCATTCAAGATTTAAATAACGATGGGCTTGGTATAGCATTTTCAGCAATTAGCCCATTAAATTTCCAAACCTATATGGCAGACAGAAAACTTCTATCAAAAGATAATTATAAATTTCCAGCCATTCTACAAGGCGGAGCTCTAAAAAGCTGGAAGAATGTTCCATCTCAGCTTCTTAGCGAAAATTTCTTTTCAAGAAGACCTTTGCTAATCCCTTTTAGTGAACAACATATAGGTTTTTTTAGTAATATAAAACACAAAGACCTTATATATAATACATTGGAGCTGCTAGGCTTAAAAGCTATAACAGCACTACCCGATGCTTTAGCTCAATGTATAATTATTGATAAGAACGGATCGGGTAACAACTTTCCTCATATCTTAACTTTTGATAAGAAAATTACAAATAAGGTAATGACCGAAGAAGCTGAAATTGAAAGAATACTTTTTGAGCTAAAACAATCCATTACCTCTATTGCTCAATCAATCACTCAAAAACAATATACATCAATAGAGCAATACAACAACAATACCGATGAAATTCCTCAACCGTACAAATTTCTTTTTATAGCCGATTTTCCTCACGGTTTTACAAAAAGAGCTATGGATAACCTAAACGCCATCTTGTCAAATGGAGCTCAATCGGGAATTTACGTCTTTATGACAATATCTTTAAGAAGTAGAGATGGCTTATCTCAAAGTATCGGCGGAAATTTAAGGCTTGAAGACATAGCAAAAAATATGACGATTTTTGAAGTTGAAGAAAACTCTATGCATGATTACACAAAGCAAGGACTTTTAAATAAAAACGTCATGCTTGCACACACTCCGCTAAGAGACTCCAAGGGTATAAAAGCTTTATATAACAATACATATAAAATTGATTTTGAAAAATTCAATGCCGACCTAGTCCAAGACATAATCTCCGATTTAAACAAAAGAATTGAGGGCATTAATATTAAACCAATAATTAATATCCTAAAAACTCTACCTCAAAACAAAGAGGATTATTGGACTCGTAGCGCCTCAAAAGGATTATGCACACCGTTTGCCAAAGCCGGCATTGAAAACATATATTTATCACTTGGCGTAAATAACTATGGAGAAGATGAAGCGACATATCACGGACTAATAGTTGGCGCCACAGGTTCTGGTAAAACGGTTGCTCTACACGATATTATATTGCAAACTGCCATTCATTATAGCCCTGAAGAAGTTGAATTTTGGCTTCTTGACTACAAAGAAGGAACCGAGTTTGCAGCATACAAAGATTTTCCTTACGTAAAAATTTTATCTATGGAAAGCGAGATAGAGTTCGGACATCAAGTCCTTAAAAAAGCGATAGATGAGATAGAGCGTCGTGGCGACCTGTTTAAACAAATGCAAGTTAACAACCTACAGGGGTATAATGAAAAAATAAATATACTCAACAAAGAATCCTCTAGCAAACTTAAAATACTACCTCGTATTGTTATTGTTATAGACGAGTTTCAAAATTTGTTCCCAAATTTACCTCGCATAACAAGCATAACAAACGAAAGAATGGATGACGCTTTAAGGCGAGGACGATCTTTTGGCGTAAATATAATTCTTGCAACCCAAACTTTGCTTGGCATTAACATGGATCAATCTCTTATGTCAAATTTACAGCTAAGAATAGCACTTAAAATGGCTGATAAGGACATTCCAAAAGTTTTTTCTGAAAACAACTTAGCTCCAAGAACATTAAGAGATCCCGGTCAAGGTATTTATAATAGGAGCGGTGGCGTAGAAGGTGAAAATGTTTTCTTTCAGGCGTATTATGCCGATATGAAGGCAATAAGCACTATACAAGAAAATATTTTAAGTTTAATGCAAGAGAGGTACTCTCCGGAAGAATATCAAGATTTTTTCAAAAATAGATTTATATACAATGGAGACACCCCTGCCAACATATCAAACAATTCTACGATAAAACAACCCCTTAACACATTTTCTCCATATATTGGAGAGAGCTCCGGCTTACAACTTGATCATTTAAAGCTTCAATTTAAATCAGAGTATGCGGATAACCTCTTAATGGTTGGAAACAATATACTTCACGCATCATCTATTTTCGGATATATCTTAGATCAGTTAGCTAACTGCAAAAAAGAATCTTCTATATACTTTGGCGCTTATTATAGTACGCTTCAAAACACTTTTGAAGCAAGAATACAGGATAAGATCAAAAATCAAAAAACAGCTCATCCGAACACGCAACTAGCTTTTTTAACAAATGTTAACACCGAAGGTTATATACAAGAATTATCAGACGAACTTGACAGAAGAAAGGAAGCTCTATCTGTAGCAACAGATCAAAAAGATGAAAAAAGAAAACATAAAAGCATATTTTTTATGCTCTTTTTTGCAGATGGTATGAATATATTAAGAGCCGGTTATAGTGCAGATGAAACTCAAAAATTAAAGAAAAAACAACTCTTTAAAATAATTGAACTTGGTCCTGAGCTTGGCATCCATACCTGCCTTTTTATTTCAGATTACAGAAAGGTTGTAGATTTTGATCTAAACTCCAAGCTCGGAGATTTTAAGAAAAAAATAGTTTTAAAAGGTGGAACCGGTAATACAAAAATTTTTGGAGACGACTCGACTTATCAAGAGTCATCATCTAAGAATGTGGCTATGTATTCATCAGGCGGTTCTGATGCTGATACTCAAAAATTTAAACCATACATAGACGCTACTTTAAAAAAGGTGATTGAACATGCTGAAAACAGATGAGCTAAATAATTTTTTTGACACTTTTCTTGCTCGAAGTAATGAGTTTGAAGCCGCAAGAATTTCTAGGTTAAACGACTTCCATAAAACCGAAAGCGAAGACCTTAAAATATACCTTGATTCTTTGGGGGATCTTGAAAAGCAACAAAAAAAGGTTAATTTTTCTGAGTTTGGCGGACTTCAAAACGCAATGATTAACGATTTGTTAAAATTTAACCCTAAAAACGTTTTATACGAAGCCAAGAGAATCTATGAGTACACTGAAAAGCTAGTTTTTAAGGAAAAAGAGTTTTCAAATGTTTCTAATGAGCTGCAAAATTTGGCTAATATGTGGTCTAAATTTTTAGATCGCAATCCGTCATTCAAAAACACAAATTTTGATATGTTCTACAAAGAGCAATATAATATGGTTTCAAATAAAATGATGAAAATTGGAGCAGATGATCTCGCTTCTATTACAGCCGATATTTCAAACACATATTTTCAGCTGGAAAAACTTATCGTCCAAATAGAAAAAATTACTGAATATATTGATCGCTACATCTACATAGGCGAAGAAAACGAAAAGTTACAAAACCAATTAAAAGATTTAATGTATCAATCCGACAACTATGACGTTAAAGAGTTTTTTGAGGTGGCGGCTAACACTCTAAATAAAATTGACAAAATCGTTATGGAATCTTATAAGGCAAGAGTTCCCGTGCCTGTAGTTAAAATATACAACAAACACAATCCAAAAGTATACAAATATACCCTTAGATTTGGAGACAAGGTAGTGTATTATGAAAACTTTTTTGAAGACTCCAAAAAATCTGAAAGCGACTGGCGCACCGCTATATTACCTGACAGTAAAAAAGAAAAACAACACGATGAAGATAAACAGGTTATGAAAAAACAAGAAATGGAAGAATTTGTATATTTAGATAACTTTCCTTTAGACGGTATTTTTAGCGGTAGAGATGTAGTTGAAAATTTGGATATTTCAATGGAGTATCAAATCGAAGTTGATGAGTTTTCATCCAAGGCTATCACCTCGTTTGTAATCATCATGATGATATTTGCCCTATCAACTTTAATCTCTATGTTTATTGGCAAAACAGCGATTTTTATCAACCTATTTTTTATTGGTATAATACTACTTGGATTTAGGTTGTTCTTAAATAACCTAAAAACTTATGGTGAAAATAAAAGAAATATGCCTGCATATTTTCTTTTTTCAAAAGTAGACTTCTGGCTATTTAAAGAGGGCGACGACTTTTATATAGGAGAAGCATTGTGGGGGGCTATACAAGACTTTGACAATACTATTCTCAATAAAAAATTTCATGCCTCGTTAAAGAAAAATGCCAAGTATGTACTTGTAAACAAAAAGAATAACATGATGCAAAGTGGAGGTAGTCATGGCTGATGGTAATATAGCAATATCTCAAGATGCCGTTTTATTGGTTTTAAAAAAATTACGCTTGCTAATTGAAGAAAGCGGAGATTTGCAATCTCAAGTAAAACGCGCAATCTCCGACGCCGAGGCAATGGGCTGGAAAGATTTTTCATATTTAAAATTTCAAGAGCACTCAGAAGACCTGCTGCGTAAATATAATGAAACAATCAGAGAAATGGAAGATACCCTTGTTAGGGATTTAGTAAATTTAAATAATTCAATTGAAGGATTTTAGTTATGTCTGGACAAGGACCGATTAATTTTTTTCCAAGATATTTGGATAGACCGAGGCTTATAGGTATTTTTGAAATTGATGAGTTTTTTTTGGCTTTTATTATTATGACTGCTATTGTTACCATTTCTTTGGCTTTTCCTCAATTCGGATCTCTTTCCGTTATGATTACCGCTGTAGTGTCCGGTTTGGGAGTGGCAACGCTTTATTCAAAAGCAAAGAGAAATCGCCCGGATGGCTATGCAGCTCAAAAGCTATATCGTAAAGGAATTATATCTCCTGCCGATCAACAAAAGACTGGAGCAGTTTTTTTTCCGCATATAAAAAATATGGGTAAGGTAATTCCATACGGTTTTACCTCCACCTTATATTCTTAAGGAGTTTTACATGTCGTATTTTGAAAAAGAGGGGTCACTTAAATTTATCATTAAGTGGCTAATAGGCGTTATCGCCGTCTTGTTTATCGTATTGATTTTAGTTATAAAATCATTAATTGATGTAGCAAGCAATAAGGTGGTTCATATACAAGTGCCACAATTTATGGAGTCTGGGCAATATGTGATAGGTGCAACCTCCGCAAGTCCGGAAGTCTTTAAAATGTGGGCTAAAGTTTGGGTGCAAAGTATAGGCACTTTTTCTTACACCAATGTGGATAAGCAATTCAACGATATTATGCCGTTTTTAGATGCCCAAACAGCATACAAAAACAAAGCCGATATTATGAAATTTTTAGAGTTTGTAAAAACAAACTTTATTACTCAAAGATTTAATGTTGAAAATATTAAAGTCGATCAAGTTGCGGGAGGATATTTTAAAGTTACTGCATTCGGCACAATTAACAGACAAGTAGGCAAAGCGGAAGACCAGTTAAACGGAATGAGATACTCGTATACGTTTTTGTGCTACGTTAGAAACGGACATATTTACATCCAAAGTATTAGCTCCGCCTTCTTTGGATTAAACGACTCTAATGCAAGAAAACAACTAAAAATGAATCAATTTGTCCACTTTGATGAAGTGTTACAATAAGAGGAGGTAAAAGTGAGGTTTTTAAAACAAATAAGCTTAATAGCTTTTTCTGTTATATTTATGGCGCTACCATCAAGCGCCAAAACAATTAGCTTGGACAATGGAAAGCTAGTAGAGGTAAATCTAAAAAACAATACGATGAACCTACTTACATTCCCTTTTGTTATCCAGTCGGCTCAAATGTCAAGCGAAACACCGGAGGCTTTTCAAGTTAGCTCGAAGAACATGTCTCTTATAATCTTAGCGACGGCTGAAAATGAAGAAGAAACTGCGGACATTTTAGTTTTTTCTCTATCAGGCGAGCCTTTCTTACTAAAAGTTAAGGCTACCGGAGACACACAAAGTTTTACTTTTGTTTCAAATAAAGTGCTTAATGAAAGCGCACCCGTTGCAGCTAAGAAATTTGAGACCGGTAAGGTGGAGAGAGATATTACAAATATTATGAAAAAAGCTGTACTCGGAGAGGCTATTCCGGGATATACAAGGGTAAATGTAAATAAGCAATTTACTACGCCCGACCTGTTAATGCAAAAAGAGTTTTACTATGACGGCGGCAAATATAGGGTTGAAACATGGCTTGTAAGAAATACTACGGAGTATATGCTAACGTTGGATTTTGCCAATTTTTATACAGACGGAATTTTAGCTATGGCATTTGAATACAACACTATTAAACCGGGTCAAGTAACTAAGATGTGGCTGATTATTAACAAATCCAGCATCGCAGCCAAATTGGGCAAATAAAGAGGTGCTTCATGGCTAAGAAAATAAACCAAGATTTTGATACTATGGACGTTAAGGCAAAAAAGAAAAAAACTTTTTTGATAGTCGGCATTATAATAATCTTAATTTCAATCATAGTTATATCTTTGGTAAGTACTATTTTAAGTACCGATTCAAGTGCACTATATGAAAAGAAGAGACAGCATCAACAAACAGATAATTTCAAGGTAATACAGAACCCTGAATTTAAGGAGACGTGGGCTATCTCAATTGATAATCGCATAGAGGAGCAGCAAAGGCTTATTCAAAGTTTAATTCAGGAGCAATCAAGTAAGCAAGATCGCTTTATAAGCGGGCTCAAAGAAGTTTTGGAAAGCAACCAAAGACAAAACGAATCTAACATCAAAAACATGGGCGAAGCAACAAATGCTAAAATAGCGGCTTTAAAGCAAGAGCTTTTTAATCAACTAAAAATTCAAGATGAAAAAATTAAACAAATCGAAGTTGTTGCAAGGCAAAGCACTCCTGCCTACAAAGGCTCAAACACGGATTTGGTTATAGGTTCAAATTTTGCCCCTAAAAAACAAGGAGATGGACTTGGCGGCGGGGTAATCATTGTAGTTCCGTTTAAATCCAGCGGAACAGATGAGCAAAAGCAACTTATTATAGATCAAAACGGCACTGTTATTTCCAATACGACAGGCATGGCTCCGGAGGCATTTATCGCTTCGGAGTCCAATATTACAGATGAAAATGTTGAATTGCCTTTACTTGATCCCGAGTTACCCAAAAGAAAAAACATTCAAGTAGTTAGTGTGGACAACTCTTTCAATGAAGCTCTTATTCAAGCTCAGCAAGATATAGATAACGAAGTGGCTGAGGCAAGCACTAAAGAAGATTTGCAGAAAAACAACTATCACCTAAGCACCGGCTTAACTCAAGCATATATGCTTACCGGAGCTTATGCCCCCGCTTTTCAAGAAGGGGAAAGCGATCCGTTACCTGTTTTGTTTGAAGCAGAAGGCAATATTATACAACCAAATGATCATCTTGGTTCGGCAGATAAATGTTTCTTGATAGGTAGTGCAAAAGGCAATATGAATTCTCAGACGGCAGAAATCAAGCTTGTTAAGTTGAGTTGCTTGTTCCAAGAAGGCACCTATCGTATAGAAGCTGATATTAAAGGTTGGGCGATTGGCGAAAACGGAATGCCCGGAGTTCCAGGAGAGCTTTTGCATAAAAACGGGGCTTGGTTGGCTAGAACATTCGTAGCCGGCTTTCTTGAAACATTCTCTCAGGCTCTTGCAAATCAAAACACGACAACCATTAACTTCGGAACCAATACCGGTCAAACTGTATCAGAAAACGCAAAAAGTGCGGCTGCCGGAGGTCTTGCAACAGTATTTGGAAAGCTTGGAGAATATTATTTAAAAATGGCTGAACAAATATTCCCTGTTATAGAGGTTCGTGGTGGACGCACGATAGATCTACTATTGCTCGGAGGTGAAAATTTTGCCGTTGTTGAAAATCAATTAACTGATGTTGATGCCATAGATACATATTTGGGTTCAAAGGCTTATGAGGATAAGACAAAAGCTAATGACACTACAATAGGGAACTCAAAAAATGCATTTACAAGATCGGTTACTCAATCAAGAGATGAATCTCAACAAAAAGGTCTTAAGCTTATGGAGGTAAAAAAATAATGAAAAAAGCTTTAATTTTAGCAGGTGTTAGCGCCCTGCTACTAACCGGTTGCAGCCTAAGCAATCCGTTTGGTATCGGACACGACAAATCGGTTTCTGAAACCGCAAAAACTAAGACTTTCGGTGTTTCAGGCTCGCCAAGAAACATTCATAAATATCGCGACTCTTTACGCAAGGTTCAAGATGACTATATGAGGTCGGATATAGATTATGAGCTTTATTTTGCTATCAATGATGACGGCGAAATTTTAGTAAAGCATGATAGGGAAGACGAATTTGAAAACTATGAGCTTTCAGAGTGGAAGGACCGCATAGATAAAGCTTTAAAGAAAAAAGAGATGCAAACCGAAAAAATAAGGGCAAAGCGCGAAGAGCGAGCACGCAAAGAAGCTGAAGAAGCCGGTAAGACTTTAGGCACAAAATCAGCAAGCTTCCAAAGTAGGTATAACGATCTTGCAGTTACTAAAGAAAACGATCTTTCAATTGTCTATAAAGAGCAAGCTCCTATGGTTAGCTCACGCACAAAGGTGGGCAACATTATTCGGGACAATGGACGCATACAACAAGTCTTTGTTGCAAACTATGTAAACAATGAAGGTGATTTAGTTGCAAGCCACGATCTTTATGTGGTAGTAAAAGAGCCTGAATGGGTTGTGGGAGAAAACACTCCAAAAAACACTTCAAATATAGGCGAAATACCAACCCCTATATCAAAATCTATGATAGAACAGCAAAACTATACATCTAAGAAAGAGGAGGCGATAGTAAACTCTTACATCAATGATGATCCTGCTGCGGTTACTAACGCAATTAATATGGAGAGCGAAGAAGAGCTAAGGGATAAAGCCGTTATCCAAGAATTTTTAAGTAAATCAAAAAAGAATAAAGGAAAATAAGTGAAAAAGATAATCTATTTTATGGCTGTAGCGTTTGCTTTGCTACTGCCATCATCAACACTTGCCGTTGATAATTCGGACTTAACTAAAGCGGTCGTAAAGCTAATTAAACAATACAACGAACTTGAAATGCAAGTTTTTTCGTCTGAAAAAAGCAGGGAAGCCTCCTTTGAAGGAGTACGCAAGAGCTTGCATGATACCAACAAAAAGCTTGAGTATTTGCTTAATAAGCTTGAAGCCTTAGAATCTCAAAACACAAATACAAATAAGTTGATTGAAGATCTTAAACAAAAGGGCTATCAACCATACGAACAAGCAGCCTCTACTAATATGCATAACATAAAAACGGAGGTGATTAAACAGGACAAAAAAGAGCTAGATAAAACCAGAGACAACATCCAAAAGCAAACAAAACCTAAAAAACCTATTAAGAAAGACGGTGGTATAGTACACAAAAAACAAAACCCAACCAAAACAGAGCAGGTTATCAAATCTTGTGAGGAAGAGTTGGCTGAGGCAAAAGGCGAAATTGCAAAACTAAGATCTCAATGCATAGAAAAAGAGATGAAGCAATTAAAAAAATCTACAAACATTAAAGACGCCAGCCATGATCAGATAATACAAAATTTCCTTAAGGACAAAAACTAATGAAACCTATTATTAGGCTTATATTATCCGTTTCGTTTATAGGCTTAATACTATCAGGATGTGGGACGGCAAATACCGCCCCACGCCCCGAGCTCATCTCTCAGCAAAAAGCCATGCTTGAAGACATAGCTTATTACCACAAAGAAGGCTTAAAAAACGCCTCCGCTATAAACCTATTTTCATCGGAATATACGGGAGTTGATTTTGGTATTCCATGGTATTTTGGAGCTAAAATCAACATGGAGAAAAAGGATTATGACTTTTTAGTAAATCAAGAAATCCCTGTTTTAATAAGTGGGTATGGCATTAGAGATCGTATCAACATCGATTTTCAAGGGTATAAAAACAATTCTAAGGTTATGGGGCTTGGTTTTGTTGATATTAGAGAGCTTTATGTATTTATATTCGATAGAGTTACAAATAGCAGCTCTGATGAGATGCACCGCATACTATCTGCCATGCAAGATCACGGACTATTGAATGTAAGTGAAGTCGTTGATTCTGATGCACTTAATAGCTATACAGACGGCTATCTTAATAAAATTTTTGCAAGATATATTGAGCTTGATAGCTCAAATACCCATCATTTGGAAATTTGGTATGCAGGCACGCCTTCATTAAAAACTAATACCACAAGAGCAGAGTACATACCTTACGCTTTTACGTCTATGATTGTTGAAAAGTTACTAAGCAACTCTGAAAGTAAACTCGTTGATTTGCGATATATATTCTAAAAACAGGCGTTCTTATCCATCTCTTTTTAAAATTTACGCACTACATTTGCTAATCACTATTTTTAGCTATAACCCTAACATCAAACTATTTATATTTTATAAGTAGTAAATTTTTTAAAGGAGTTTAAAATGGCAAGGAAAAACGACAGCAACCCGTTGCTAGACGAGTTTTTCTCCGCACTCATACCAGCCAAAACAGTGTATGAGTTTTGGGAAGCTCACCAAGCAGAGTTGCAGGTGTGTTTTCCGGCGGATTGTAGAAATACCCTAAAAATGCAACTGCGTGCAGAAGATCATACGGCTTCGGCTGCGCCTTGCATTGCAACACAAGGATGTTGCAGGGGGTATTTAGTTAAAGACTTTGGTACAGGAGAAAACGTTAACCCATATCAAAGACTTATAAGCCTAGGACATAGTAAGAAAAATGCTATGGAAAAAATCTTAAGCTGGTTGGGTGAGCAAACAGATACCGATAGACAAAAGTATCAGTTTGAAGCCCAAAAAATGCAAAAGGACGTATGGATTCCAAAACCGTATCGTTCTGAAGTTGTTAGACACTTTGTAAGTAATCGCGTCACGTACGAAGACAGATTTAACAAAGTTTTTGACGGCTTTTTAAGGGCTTGCAGTAAAGAGGAAAGATTAAATTTCCTTAACTCAAATGCTCTTTTAATAGGGTTTGCCATCCCGGATCAATACAACGACATGGATCGTGTCGTTTTATTTGAACAAGATGCCAATCAAGTACCATGGGGACACTATAAGTACAACCGTGAAGCTGAGAACATCTTACCGGGCGCATCAAAAGGCAAACTTAGAAGTAAGGCAAAAAGAGTCTTGCTTGGCTCACATCTTATTCGACTTTTCGGTAAAGATGTGATATATGCCGAAGGGCATACGGATTTTGTCAATAATATCGCAAAAAACCTAGCCTGCGTAACATCAGGCTCTGCTAACACGCCTATTCCGGAAGAGGGATTAAAGGCTTTGGCAGGCAAGCGATTGCATGACTTTCCGGATGCTGATGATGCTGGCATAAAAGGCGCGCTTTCACGTCATTTGCAAATTGCTATGTGGAATAAAAATGTTCCTCAGGAGCAAAGAATCGAGCATATTATGTATGCTTGGGGCACATCCATTAAAACCCGCAAAGGTTCTATCATGGATAAGACTGCAATAGAGGCGTTTCAGCGCAAGGAGTTAGGTAAAATTTGTGTCAATCTTTTTGGTAAGACATTTAAGATACCTAACAATAGCCCCTATCTAATTAGAAATTGGAAAGGCGGCGATAAAAACAGCTTAAGAAAATGGGGTTACGATTTTGTCGATTTTCATATTGAAAATCAAGGAAAACCTCGTTACCACGAGTTTTTAAGCCAGTTTAAATTTGAATTATAATTTGTGGGGAGCTTTTCCCCACACGTTCTTTTTAGGAACATTTTTAAATAAAAAATTATACAAAGTTGTTTTATAGCAAATCTCGAGTAGAGCGCTACAAAGTAGATGTGAACTAAAATCTATGATATACTATGTTTTGTTATTTTTTATTTGCTTTTTAAGACATGGAGGTATACATGAACAAGACATCTTTAAAACTATTGCTAAAAAATAAGGGCTTTTGGATTAGTACTATTTTTTATTTTTACCTAATCTTTGGCTTCGTTATTGCAGCAACAATAGGCAACTATTTTCAACTTGATATAACCGCAACAGCCACTATTTTTCTAATTACCTTTATTCCAATTTTAGTTTTAAAGTTATCTTATGAATCCAAACGCTCAAAAATCAAAAATCAGGAATTTTATAATAAAAAATAAGAGGGCATAGATATGGCTGATATTTTTGACGATATAGACAGACAGCAGGATAAAACTCAAAAGATTAAGTCCAACGAAATTACGGGAGATAGGTATTTTTTCCACTCTCTTCCTAAAGAATTTCAGGATATGGGCAACGTTTATTATATTCAAGAAAAAGCCGCTCAAGGCACGATAGATAAAAACGCTATATCAAAGGCAAATTTTAACGCTTATATGTGGCTATCCATAGGAGACGGAACGGCTTATGGCATATATATAACAATAGCAGCTATTTTTGCCGTAATCAAATGGAAGCTTTCAGAGGGATGGCTTGGGTTTTTCCTTAGTGCCATAATTTACATTCCTTTACTGGTCTTTATAGGCTACCATTTAATATATTACGCAATAATAAGATCTCAAGTTATAGGTCCGGTAACAAAAGCAATAGCTAACTTTACATCATACACCTTTTATATTACTTTTCTTGGCGTTTTTTTGTCGCTCATGATAGTTTTCGTCTTTTGCGTATCGTTTATGGAAGATTTTGTCTTGCTTCTTTTTAAGATAATTACGCAGCTTTCAGGCAGTGTTTTGAGCGACGGCTGGCAAGCCACGTTAACAAACGGACTAATCTGGTTTCACAACAAGCTTGTTGAAATTTTTATAAATTCAAACAACGGACTTTGGGGAAATATATATTTTATAACCTTTATTACCGTAGTAGGTACTCTGGGTTTTTTGTATGCATTTGAAAGATCTCATTATAAGCCAAACAAAGAGGACATACAAGAGCAGTATGAGTTTACCGGGCTATCCCAAGGCTATCCTATTGAATTAGCTCAAAAACTAATGAAAAGATGGCGTGAAGATAAAGAGGCTCAAATGCTAACTAGCTACTTCCAAAGCGATAGTATTAATACAGCCAGAGTTCAGGAGCAAAAGCTCAGCCAAAACAATATAGTACAAGTAAAATAGCGGACTTTTATATGCAAGAAGAAAATACTGAACAAACATCGCCAAACCAATCAAAAAAAGAGGGGATAACAACAAACCAAATTATTAAATACGCTATTATTGAAAGTTATCCTTCAATAATAAAAGATCCAATCCCTATTAAAGCCTTTATTTTATTGATCTTATATATTTGTTATATTATTAAATACATGTTTATGTTTTGTAAAAAGCGTGGGGTAAGTACTATAAAAAATCTGTTTCGTAAACAGCCCGATTATGAAATAATTAACGGAAGTACTGATTTAACAACATTCTACCTCCAAATAATGACTCAACTAGATGAGTTAAATAACCACAAGCAAGATGTAAAAACAACTCATATAAAAACACTTTATGGTTTAGAAGCGAAAAAGCAACTTCGAGTATTACTTCATGGCGGTTTAATTGAATTGAAAGATGTTGTAAATTTAGGACATTTTGTTTTGCGAAAAGAGATAATTGAGTTTAAAAGTCCGATTACTCTAACTTCAAATGTTTTTGTAACTAAGGAATTTAATGTGCCCTCAATGCAAGTTTGGAGTCTAAGGCAAAAATACGCTATAATTAAACCTGATATTGAGGAGAGTACTAAATGAGAAAATTTATACTTACTATCCTTATGTCATCATTATTAATCTCTCAAGAAGCTCCATCTAGCGACGTTTCGAGCCTTTTTGAGTATGATGCAGCCAATGGCTGGTGGTGGTATAAAGAGACAGTAAAAACAACAGACAATCAGGATCAAGAAATCAAAGTTAAGCTTGACTCAAAAGAGTATCTAATGCTTAAAAAAGATCTTGCCTTAATTGAGGTTTTAAAGAGAAACAACCGCGAATTAAAGGAGATAAAGACAAGGCTTAACTATGCTTTTCCGGATGTGGCACCGGAATATTCAACAAACTCTAAAGGCGAGAAGTGTTTAACAAACTCTTCTGCTGATTGTTTTGTAATGCCTGTGCAAGCGGAAGCTCAGCAAATTCCTGTTTTAAAAAAATGGTTAAGAGAACCAAGTCCGACAAATTCCAAAGAATATTTAAAGTGGCAAGCTAAGTATTTTAACCAATTGGACAATGTATCACAAGGACTAAGGTTTTCTTTCTTGAATGAGGGGGCAGAAGCTTATCCTACCGACGCAGCCATGGTTTACGGAGATTCACTATCCGATCCTACAGCCGAAGATATGCTTGAATACAGAAAAATAATAGCTCTTGACGGACTTAAGGAAAAAATCGGCATTATTATATTTCTTGGGGGAAATACTCATTTAGAACAAGCCATTAACGCTTATTATAACTTAGGTCAATTAAGTAAAGATGCTTGGAAAAATATCAATGTAACTGTCGTTGTGCCAAACGAAGGAGCAAAAAAGTCAATAGAGTCTTTCGCATCTAATATTGGCGACAGCTGGGTTAAAAATTTTTGGAAAAAAACTCCCATTGAAGTTCGCCCAGAGATGTTTGAGCGTATGAATGTGATGGTAACTCCGTCTATAGTCGGAGTTTATAAAGTAAACAAAAAAGAGAAGATTTACCAAACAATTCTAACCGGCGAAACAAGCGAAGCTAGAATTGCAAATGCAATGATTAGCTTTTTAAAATATAACAATATTGTAGACCCGGCTGATTTTGCAGCTGCATTTAACAGCGCCCAGATACAAAAAAATATGGGTGTTAAGAAAATCGATACAAATAACTCGATGATATATCAAGATACAAAAAGGTTGACTAATGAGTAAGATCAAGAAAATTATTGCTACCATTGTCTCTGTAGCTCTTTTTGGACAATCTACACTATTTGCCGCATCTGTAGGCTCACCAACCTCTTTCTTTACAGATGTTTTTGGGGATACTATGTATAGCAACGTAACAGCCGGCGGTTTTTTTAAATCAACAAATCCGGACGGTTCCGTAAATGAGTATATGACATACATTCCCGGCGGTGTCTTTTTTAGATTTGGAGCTGCCTTTGACGAACCAGAACCGATATTCTCCATCTCTCAGCCTACAAGCCGAATGGGGTGTGGAGGTCTTAGCGTAAAAGGTATGTTTATAAATATTCTCGGGCTAGATCGTCTTGCTATGATGCTTAAAAATGCCGGTGCTTCACTTGCATGGGGTGTCGCAGTTGGACTTTTCTACTCTCTTCCTGGGGTCGGTAAGGCTTTTGAATTTTTAAACACTTGGGCAAAAAACATTCAAAATTTACTAGCTAATGCTTGCCAATCCGGCTATAACATAGGACGAAGCATAGGAAACACAATAGGATTAGACTCTTCTCAAACTTTGACTGGGTATATTCATAATAAATTTGTAGATAATGGATTTTTTCAAAATAATCAAGATACAGAGAATTTTCTTGATAAATACAGCAACAGCATTAAGAATTCTGCATGGGGCAAGTGGCTTGATAACTTTGACTCTAACATGGTATTCCAAGGCTTTGGGGATTATACTAGCGCAAAGTCTCCTGAGCAGATAGCCGAAAACTGGAGTAGATTAGTAAGCCAACTCTACGTTCAAAGATCAATTGGTACCGACTTCTTATTCACTCTTTTTGACTTTCAAAACTCTACAATGTCCGATAAAAGAGCCAAGTTTTTTGCCAACCTGATGGGATCTCCTGATTTGGCTTCCGTCCCATTGTACCAAGTTAAAAAATTTGCTATTACAGCCTCAAGATCTGGAAAACAACCGGAAGGTGATGGTGTTTTAGTGTTTTCCGTAGATGATCTTATTAAAAACCTTGTGAAAACCAAAAATACAACCGCTACATCTATGACTTTAGAAAGTCGTATAGCACAAGTTGCGTTTGCAACCGCTCTTGCAAAATATATAGGTGTAGATGTTGTGGCTTCTGACTTATCATCCATAGATAATATCATGAGACATGCCATAAAAGCTGTCAATGCAAATGGCGGAAATTTACCTGAAGCCCCTGATACTGTGCCCGGCTCAACAGGAAGCACTCCAACCCCTGCAAGTGGTGGAAAATCGCAACAAGCAATCAATTTAACCAAAGACGCAACAGGTAAGAGCATTCATAAAGTTGATGTTCCGGGTAACGAAGAGGCTTCATTTATCCAAAACTTCCTTAGAGTTATGCTTACGGGAGACGGAAGAGGTGGTGCCGGTACCGATCCAACACCTTCTGAAGCTATGTCAAAAGATGCAAAAACAAATCTTCTAAACATTCCGGCTCTTGGATTTGGTGCTATTGCAATTCCAGCTCAAGGAACCTCTGAAAATAACAATGGAGATAAGGTATTTATAGTATTCTCTTTGGATAGAGCGTCAATGTCCGGCATTTCATATATAGATCCTAACAGCCCTATTATCAAAGAAGGGCTTTTAGCAAGATCTAAAAAAGTTTTAGACCGAATTGTAACTGGTTATACAGATCCTGCTGTAGGAGCCGGTGGACAAGTTGATATTGAAAAAACCGAAGATATGATATGGGTTTACAATGAAGTTTATAGACACCTTCTTGTTATACAACAATCAACGGAAACTGATCGTCAAGACATTATGAATAAAATTGCTTCATACAATGCTTATGCCGTACTTGATTCTATTATAAAAAGCGTGTTTAATATTCAATCATTTAGCAAGCCGATTATGCCGGTAGCTCAACTCGTAAAAGGCAAATTTATCGTAAGCGGCAACGATACGGGAATCATTCCTCCTAACGAGACTTTGTATAACGACGCTATACAAAAGAATATGACAAAAAACGTTGCATTACAAAAAGAGTATAACGAGTGGTTAAAAGCTAATAGCAATGGCTTGCACCAAAAAGAAAATATAAATAACGAAATCGAAAGACTGCATAAAATTAATAGCAAGCGAACTATTCAAGCAGCTCCTGAAAACCCAGCGAATTAAAATTATGTGGAGGGCGGGTAATGAAAAAAATATGCACAATCCTATCTATAGTAGGGCTTTTAATAAGCCCCTCTATAGCTAATCATGATATAGCCGGTTTAAAGCAGCTAAATCAAGCTCAAATACAAGAATTTCAAGGCGAAGCCGAGCCTTTAGTTTATAAAAAACTTATCGAAGCCATTAAAATGTCTAATCACCCTCAACAACTTGCAGTCTTAGGCGCTTTATACGCTTTTGGGGCTCAAGAGCCAGATTCCGTTGGCGACACAATCCCGCAAAACATTCCATTGGCTGAAAAATATCTACTTCAATCAAGAGAACTTGGCAATAAAGAGGCAAACATAATACTTGGAAGCTTGTTTTATTTTCATATAGGCGATATGAAAAAAGCCGAGCTTTATCTAAATGAAGCATACAAAAACGGCGACTTAGAAGCCGGAGTTATTCTAGCCGATCTTTTTGACACTATAGGCAAAGACAAAGAGGGCTTAGATCTTCTTTTGAAATTAGCGGAGCGCCGTCTAGCCTCAGCCGAAATGGCTTTAGCTTTTATATTTAAAGACGGACTTATCGACAACAACGGAACTACATTAGTAGAAAAAAATAAAAAAACAGCAGAATTTTTCCTTACGAGGGCTTGCACCAATCCAAAGCAAACTGAAAAAATTATGGATTTTTGCAACAATCCTGAGTTAGTTAGAAAATAAAGGTGGTCTTATGAGATATATATATTTATTGGTTGGATTGCTACCGGCTTTACTATTAGGAGCGGACGATAAGGTATATACCTTTTATGTAGATTCTCCTACAATGGTTGAGGCATACTACAATATATTTAATTCTATGGCTAGTATGTTTCAAGCCGGCACATATATGGAAATACTCAAGCTTACGGTTTTGGTAGGTGGCTTTGTCACTTTTGCACTTGCAGTTTTAAAAACTTATCAAGGTGGAGCCGGAACCGCTCCTCTTGGCGAATTTGCAAAATATCTACTAATTATGACAGCCCTTTTAACGTTATTATTCGCCAACCCTGTAAATATGTATATCAAAACAAAAAAATTGCCGGAATTTTGTGCTCCCGGAAGTTCTGCCACCGCTCACTATAGCATAGCGGATAGTGGAATATATAAAAACGCTTCTGCCGATACCGTGGCAACCATGGTAGGCAACATTCCTGAAGCTTTAGCGTGGGTTTTTGCAACTATAAACGAAGTTGGTAGAGGAACAACCAATATGGCAACGTCTGTATTCGGAAACGTAGATAAAAGCGGAATAGCAACGGGAAGGGACGGAGAGTATGCTTCATACCTTTCGGTTATTACATCCCTTCTTTCAACAAGAATACCTGACCTGCTAGCCGATAATAGATTTATGGGAACTGCCGGAGGTACTTCAACCGGAGTAGCCGGTAAAAATACAAATACTCTGTTGAACGGGCTTGATTCTATACAAAGAGATTGTATTATGTATCAAGCCTCTAAATCTATTGCAGGAAACGTTGTAATAGATGCGTTTTCGACAACGGGTGATATGTATGCAACCTTAGATGATTTTATTACAAAAGGTGAGCTTGCCGTTTACAAAAACCCTATGCCGACAGATTTAAAACCCGGTCCCGGCGGAACATTGCCTGCAAGATCGGACAAAAAGGTTATGATGCCTGCCGGATATATGTTTAACGGAGGCATAGCGCCTAAAGATGCTCTTGTTAGCGTTAATGGAGAGGTCTTAACTTGCGGAAAGCTATGGACCAACGTTAAAGATGGACTGGACACTTTAAAAGCAAGCGGTGCAATTGAATGTCAAGTTAGCTTACGCGGTAAATTGGACATCAACTCAATGATGGTCCTTACCGGTGATAATGACTTAAAAACACACACTACAAATGTTACAGCCTATGCAAGAAATATAGGCATTAATGCGGGACTTATGAATAGATTTTTAGAATCCAAAAATAAAATAGTTCCGGGCGAGATGAGTTATGCTGCCGGCAAAAGTATAGGCGACTTTGTAACATCATCTCTTGGCAATGGTTATTATATGGCAAAAATGCTACCATACATGCAAATGGGCATGAGAGCTATCTTTTATGCGTTCTTCCCTTTTGTGTTTATTGTTGTTTTACTTCCCGGCGGAGTTAAAAATTTAGGACAATATCTAAAAACACTTATTTGGATAGAGCTATGGTCTCCTACGGCAGCTATCTTAAATATGTTTTTGTCTTTACAATCTCAACAAGCAATGAGCAATTTATACAACGTTCAGGGATTAAATCCGGCTAATAGTTTACAAGTCTTTTCAGAGGCTACTCAAATGGCTTCCGTTGCAGGCTACTTATATGCTATGGTTCCGGCTCTTACATGGCTTATTTTAACCGGCTCCGGCTATATGCTTGGCAATATTACAGGCGCAGTTGCGGCTAGAATGGCTCAAAATATGGACTCTCGTGCTATAAATCAAGACATGAGAAGTCTTACCGCATTAGGAGCTGTTAATGCCGAAAGACGCGCTAAAGGGCAAGAGCTAATAAACTTGGCTGAGCTAGATAAAATGCAGGCTGAAAGAATGGCTGCAATGGAAACGGGTCAATTAAGTGCTTATACACACTTAGGGCATGCAGCAACGATAGCCGGAACTAGAGGTAGGGAGATATTCTCTACAGCTGAAGGTGTGGGACAAAATGAAGCTTCACGAAATCAGGCAAATATAGATGCCGCTAAAACCATGGCTTTAACTACAGCGGGAGTAAACAGAGAAAAAGCAATTCAAGCCGGCTTGATGAATCAAGATGGAACATTTAATATGGCTGGTATAGATAAATTTGCACGTACTAAGGGAGTTGAAGAGCTCGTTAAATATCTTGGCGAACAAAACGTACAGAAATTATATTCTCCTCAACAAAGAGCAGAGCTAGAGGGAATGAAGCTAGCTAAAACAATGGGCGAAACGCTGGGTAGTAAAGAAAGGCTAGTGCAAGAGCTTCGCGCAATTGGCGGTCACGAGGGGTTGATCAGCCGTATTCAAGCTGGAGACAACAGAGCTTTTGCCCGAGGACTTATAGCAGCTGCACCACATGGAGCGTACGCCTCAATGTGGAATAAGCTATCAGATGATCAAAAAGTATCTATTTTGGAGGCTGGCGGAATTAGCTACAGCGATTGGGCTAAATATGGAGTTTCAACTAGCTTTGCAGAGATGAAAGGAGCTGAAAGATCAGTTGAAGCATTCAGCTTAAGCGGAACGGGGCGTGGTCTTGTAGGATGGGGCACTATGCAAGCTAGACAAGAAAATTTGATTTCAGACGGAGATATTAGAAGGGCATTAAATATTCAAAACCCAAATATAACTTCACAACAACTAACAGAAAGCTTAAGGGCTAAAGTTGATGAGATTAACAGAATAAACGACAACGATACAGCTTCTAGAAGCATGCAAGCCTTAGTAAGAGATTTGAGTGGGGCAAACAACGTCGGAGTTAAAAATATTAATGATTATGCCTCTAAGAATGTAGAAAACTACCTCAAATCGACTCAGGGAGCATCTACTTTAGATGCATACCAACACATGACAGATCATGGCATTAGCGTTCATGATGCTTTAACGGCACAAGACTTCTTAAGACCTGTTCAAAGTTACGCTGAAATGCAAAACTTTAGAGCGTTAACAGGAGATGATTTGAGGGATGTTGTGTCCGTACTTAGATTGCAACATGGTGGACAACTCGGCAATGCCGCTATTAACATTTCTAGAGGAGCAAAAGACTTCCTAATGGGAATTGCCGGTTATATAAAAGATCCTAAGTTCACAAATGCCATAAGCAAATTCACAACAAAATAGTTGAGGATAAATAGTATGTATGAATTTATAGTAGAAAATCAAACAATGGTGCAATCTTATGAACACATATTCAACACTATTGCATCATTATTTGGCTCTGCTACATACCTTGAAATCATCAAAATAGCTTTTTTATTAGGCGGATTCTATGCCTTTGTTTTGATGATCTTAAGCTATTTAAACATCAACATAGATGCCTCTCCTTTTAAAAGAGGCTCTATTTTTGTGGGCTATATTTTTATTGCATTCGCTCTACTAACCGTCACCTTTTCCGTTGATAAGGTTTCTATAATCACAAAAACAAGCTCTTTACCTACATATTGTGCGAAGACAGCCCCAACCACAACCCATTCTAAAGTAGACAATGTTCCTTGGTTGTGGGCTTATATCTTTACAACAATAAATGAGGGCGGACATAGCCTTACAAAAATGGCTACTGCCGTATTTGGCAGCATAGACGGGAAACAGAGGGGAAATTACGTAGATTATATTCAATCAGCCGCTGGGATTTTAACTTTAGACTTCAAATATCTTGGCGAAAAAACAAGTAGTGTATCTTCTGTAATGAATTCCATAAAAAACGATTGTATTTTAACCCCCGGCTCAAAAACCGCTAGTGATACAAACTCTATTATATATGCAGTTCAAAATACAGGCGATATCAGGCGCACTCTCAATGATTATTTTAGTGATGAAGCAGCTTTAACTATGTATCCAAACCCGACATCAAACAAGGCAGTTGATTTGGGTAGTGCAGTTGTAGATGGAATTAAGCCTAAAAATTTTTTAATGTCTATTAATGGAGAGATTAAAACTTGTGGTGCGGTTTGGGCAGATACTAACTCTGTTTTAAATCAATTAATGACATCAAACTCATTAGAATGTAGCAATGGTTTAAAAGAGATATTAACTCCAAATAATCTAGCTTTTTTTACAGGTGATAAGACAGCTACAATATCAACTCCCCAAATGCATAATATATTGATTAATGCTGCCCTTTTGAACACTGTTTTAGAAAAAAAATACAATATCCCATCAGAAATATCTTTTGCTACCGGTAAATCCATCGCACAACAAACAAATCAGTTTGTTGGCACCGGCTTTTATATGGCAAAAATGATTCCTATACTACAAATGGGATTAAGAGCTATTTTTTATGCTTTCATTCCTTTTACGTTTTTGGTTATTATCATGCCTTACGGCACTCGCGTCTTAGCTCAATATCTAAAAAGTATTATTTGGGTTGAACTTTGGTCTCCAATGGCTGCAATTTTAAATATGTTTATTTTGGAAGGCTCAATAGGTAAATTTTATGAAGCATATCACATGAATGGCATTAACGCATCTAATGCACTTCATGTGTATAATGATGCCTTTGCCGTAGCTGGAGTAGCCGGCTATCTTTACCTATCTATTCCTGCTTTAACATGGCTAGTATTACGTGGCTCCGCTATGATGATCGGCAATATTCTACAAGGATTAGCAAGTAGGGCTCAGTCAAATTTCGATACGCAAACAATTAATCAGGATTTGCAGGCGATGATGGCTTCTCGCATGATTAATAGCGAGAGAAGAGCTAGAGGTCAAGAGTTAATTAATATGGCAGAAGCTGACAAACTCCAAGCTCAACGTATGGCGGCAGTAGAAACCGGTGAATTTTCAGCGTATCAACATATTGGATTTTCTGATATATCGGCTGGTGCCAGAGGTTCAGAAATTATGCAATCTGCAAAAGGAATTGGGCAAAATGAGGCAGCCAAATCTTCACAAAACATTTATGCTGCAACAACACAAAGTTTTGCGCAAGCTAGATTGAATACAGAAGCCGCCTTGGCTTTGGGCTTAATGAATCAAGACGGTTCTTTAAATAAAGAAAACATTGACCGATTCGCACTAACAAAGGGTATAGAAGAGTTAACCAGCTATTTAGGACAACAAAATGTACAAAATTTATACAACCAAGAAGAGAGAGCAAATTTGGTTGAAATGCAATTAGCTCAAACAATGGGTAGTGTATATGGCAACAAAGAAAAGATAATACAGGAACTTCGCGCAATTGGCAGCTCATCAGATTTGATTAATTCAATTAATGCTGGCAATATTCGATCTTATGCAGAAGGTATTGTTAAAACTAGCCCTCATGGCGCTCATGCACAAATGTATGAGAAATTGGCTGGCGATGTTAAAACTCATCTTTTTGAAAGCAACTCAATATCACCTGAAGACAAAGCTAAACTGTCGATAGGCGACACATTTTCTGAGTGGGAGGGATTAAAGATATTCTATGACACTGTTAAGCAAAATAAAGCATTGCACGACGATGTTTTAGCTTACATGGACCAAAATCTCCCTATACAACTTAGGGGAGAAGACCCTATAATTAGAGGTATGTATGCTAAACAGTTTCTAACTCAATATATAGACACACTAGGCAAAGTGTCCCGTGCAGAGGCTTTTGCAATGATGGAAAAATATTTCGGAAGTGCACACGATGTATTATCTCAAAGCCAACTTATGGGTATGTTAAGTAGTCAAGCAAAAATTGATGTTATAGGATATGACAATGCACTAGCTTATTTTCGTATTATGCACGCTTATGACACACTTTTTAATTTAGCTGCACCTATAATCCTTTCTGCTAGCGCGACAAGAGGATTGGCTAGCAGAATTGCAAAAAAAACTTTAACCCCAGATGACTTAAAAACTATACAAAGAATAGAAAAATTAACAGGATTAAAAGGCAACGATTTAACCAAATTTATAGAAAAAACAGAAAATAAAATAGCTTTAATGGAAGCAAAAGGAGATAAATTATTATCAGATATTGATACCTACAAAGACACAACTAAAAACATCACCTCTAAAATAAAATCTCATTTAGGAGATGAAACAAGAATTAGTATCGCTCTTAGTGAAGAAATTACAGATATTTCAAAGAAGCTAGATGATGTAAACAATAAAATATTGACTACTAAAGATGTTTCACGATTAAAGATTTTACAAGCAGAGAAAGATTTACTAACAAATCAGCTTAGTGAAATACGGCTCTATCAACAAGTGACTACTGAGGAACTTAACAGAATTAGACCGACAGGCATTAGGGATATTATCTTAAAACAAAGTGCATTAGGAAGCATGAATTCCGCAGACAATGCCGCAAACCTGCTATTTAAAAAAAGTGAAGTTCAACACCTTCTTAACGAACTACGACAATCTGATGACTTCATAAAAAAAGTAGGAAGGGTTAATTTAAGTGGAAAAACGATGGCTGCTGCCACTACAGCGTTGGTTGTAGGTTATATATATCACGCAGATAAAGTTGAAGAAGTATCAAAAAAGCTGGGTGATGCCTGGGATGGTATGGTAAGTATATCAAAACAATGGCGCGACAACAATGCTTTTGCGATACTGGCAAGAAATTCGACTAAAAATTTAACAACAAACGATAGTTTAGAGAATGCAGCTAATTTTTATGGATTAAAAAATACTCGAATAGAAGAATTGGATGAGTGGGATACTACAGTAAACCTTTCAACAAATCAAAGCAATCTAAGTCCTGAAGAAGAAAAAAGCTTAAAAAGGGCTCAAGAATATCTAGACGTTGCAGGTGAAAATAGCTTTTTTGGGAGCTTTGGCAAAATATTTGGATATTATACTAAACCTGTTGCGGAATTTGGGTTAGATGTATTTACACTTGGAGGGGCAACTATATTATCTTCTGCGCATGATTTTGCTACACAAAGTTATGCTCACGGTAGCGGAGCTTCTAATTTCAAGCGCAATTTTATGGATGTTATGGGAGACAACATCAATAATCAAGATATGGTGCTATTGTCTCACATAGAAGGCGCTGTGTCTATGATGGCGTATCATGATGATGTATATAGTATGGAGAAATCCATGGCTGATTTTAAAAGAGTCTACGAAGAGGGTTATTTAAATTTAACAGCCAAGCAAAGAAAGTACATTGATGAACACGCTCCTATTACAATGCAAGCAGTTCATTCAATGTATAACAATCCAGAAGAATTGCGTATTTTTATATCAAGCGTTCATGAGGAGAACATTGGTATTACAGGAAGGTTTAACAAGGAAAATCTTGAAATATTAAGGAGCCCATCGCCTAGCGCATTAAATGCAAGAATTAATGAACATGGTTTGGGAGATCTTGCTATGTCTTTATTTTTAACTGGAATGGTTGTTGATAAAAAATCTATAGGCGCTTTATCAAGTCAAACACTCTACAGTAAAAGTGCTACACACGATAGATTAGAACAAGAGAATATATTTGAAAAACAAGCCAATATTGCAGGAGATAGCTTAAATCCAGACTTAAGGGACCTTATTAACGCTCCTAGTGAAAGACGAACTCAGATTATAATTGATGCTGCAATACAATCCCCTTGGGAATTTCAATCTATCCAAGACCTAAACACCTTTACTTTTGCAATATCTGCTTTAATGGCTAATAACGAATTAACCATAACACAACAAGCTATGATTGAAGCCAAATTTAGACAACTAATTAATGACATGAATGGCGATCCAAACTTTAAGCTTAGTTATATTTCTCAGTTAAATGTCAACAATTTAAGCGAAGCGATTAAAGAAATTAATACAGTAAACCAAAACGCCCTAAGGGAACAAACTAAAATTTCAGAAGAAAAAATTAAATCCGGATATTTAGATCGTCTATTGTCAGATAAAGAGTCTGATATATCAGCATCATTCTTTGTCAAAGATATAGAAGAGGCGCCTATTATTTTGACCAATGAATTTAATCCAGTTAATAGATATAGGATATTTAATGAGAGAAAGGGGATAGGAGTTGCCCGTAGCCAAGCCGAAATAGAAGCAGAGTTTGACGGAGACAGGGCAATAGCCGATTTGAAGGCAGGAAATAGATTAGATTAAAAAATATTTAAGCTTTAATATTATATAATTATAATGTTAAAAATTTTAGAAAGGAAGTAGGCTTGGGTTTTTATACAGATGTTTTAAACTACTGCATTCAATGGCTAATGTTAAATACTTCATTAGGCTTTGGCAGCTCTATTTTTATAGTGTGGTTTATTCAGCTCTTTTTTATTTTAACACTTTTTTTGCCTGCAATATCCAACTTTTCTAGGATTTGGTCATCAGCCTGTGGAGCCTTTGTTTACACCTTTTCGTGTGGAGCTGATTTAGTTGGTTCTGAGATCTATTATAATAGAGTATGGATACCTCTTTTTTATGCTCTATTTGCAGCTGCCGCAACATTATCATTCCCCAAAGCAAGGCACATTAAAAAAGAGAGGTTTACAACCACCTTCATAGAAGAAATTAAATAGGAGGTAAATATGTATACAGAAATAATATCACAAGTAGCTTTGTTAGCCAATAATTATTTAGGAATTACACAAAATTGGACATTGTTTGTTATAGGTTTTATACAAGCATACATAATTTTAGCTATATTTAACAACTGTGGCACTCCTTATCGTATTTTTATATCTTTTTTGGCTGGTTTTGTTTTTATTTTTTGTATAACAGATCCTATAACAGACAAAATTGGCTTTAGAACACTTACATACCTTTACTTTGTATTTGTTGTGTGGTCTGCTATGTTAAGTAAAGATGACGATGACAGAGAGTATTTAAATTATGTCTCTTGGCAAATGTCAACTAAGCGCTCATAATTTTACAAGGCAGCCATTTTATGTACTTAGCCTTCATCCTCTGCCTCATAGCCATATTAGCATACTCTGCTAAAGAGGAGTATGCTCTTATTTATAAATTTGGATACAACACAAATTACCTTCCTGTTAAAGCAACAAACGCAGATCTTATAGACGCAAGTGTTCACACAATTTTCAACGCAAAATGGGGCGAATTTATAGCATTTTTATATCCTATTAGCTTCCTTGCCGTTATAATCTCTATGTGGCAATATACACATGAATACAACATTTCAACGTTTTGGTCGAGCTTGTTTTTATTAATATGCGGCTTTATTATATTTTGCCACATCATAGTTCCTTATCAATTTTCTTATTTACGCTTCTATGAACAAGCCTTAAAAAGAGATATTAATTTAGCAAAATGGATAGATGTTGCGACAAATAAACTTTTTAGAGAAGATACTGTTAAGCAACCATATAGCCACACTAAACCAGAAATCAAAAAAATATACGAGCTTGAAGAGATTAATCAATATAACAATTTAATTCAGCAGATGCCTTTGCAAGACATATCTCTTAATCCATTAGATCAAGAAACTTTTATAAAAATTCTTCCACATCTCAATGGACATAATCTATTTTTTTTCAATCAAGACAACCAGCTTACCGAAATTTACTACGAAGACAAAGAGGTTGAAATTTCAAGAATTGTATTCGGGGTTTCGTCTTTGGGTATGTCTATGATGAAAAAACAAACAATTAATCAACTTGTTTATTCAAGATACGGCGATATAGCAATGTTTTTCTTGATACATGAGCTGATTAGAGTGTTTACGATAGCATAATCAATTTTATAAAACTACCAATCAAAACAGTACTTAACTATATTTTTTTAAAATTTAACGCCAATAAAAATTTTGGTATAATAATTAAGCTTGTTTTATTTAAGCAGCTTAATGCATTATAGCTTGTATTAAGCCGAAATATATACACATAAGAGGGGTACTACATGCGTATTATATGGGCTATTGTAATGTGTGCTGTCTTGGGGTTTGCGACGCCATCAAGATACCTTGACAATACAATTTTAGACTATGGAACAAACACTCCGGTTGAATCAACCACAAGATTTGCAAAAGACATTGTTTTGATTAATGCACAACTACAAGCTCTTGCCGATCATACTGCTTATGAACAGAGAAACCTTGAACCTCATAAATGCGGAATTGATGATGATGGTGGGGAAGCTTGTCCTGTAAATAAACGCACGTGTTCGGAAACAACATGGAAAACCAAAGGAATTGAAAGTGAAAGAGAGGGAACTCTTGAGGCTTCCGCATACCATCCTGCTTTTGGAGGCAATGGTCAATATTGTAATGACCACTGGATGTCTGCGGCTTTTGGTTATGAGCCGTCGACTAGAACAGTTACGGTTATTATGATAGGAGCCAATCCAAGAAACTGGATTGGTGTTAACTGTTCTCATACGGGACCGTCTGGCATACCTTGTCTTAAATATGACGTTAAACACGGAAATAAACATAGTTACTATACCTGCTTAGAATACCCAAAAAAAATACCAATTCCAATGGCTGGAATCTACTCCACTTCATTTAAAGTACCAGATGAAATTGATGAAAACAAACCAATTCCTCTAACTATTAAATCATGGGGGGGAGGTTGTTCTCCGCGAAACAAAAAAATACAACTCCAATTAAATAAGTTACCACAAGACCTTACTTCAATATCCACCATTGGTCAAGTTATATATTTTAGAGAAGGCGGCAGGCGTACCGTTCCATATCTTCGTGCATCAGAAATGAAGTCTCATAATTATGGCGGTTGGTATTTTTACGACATATCATTTTGTGGAGCAAATGGCTCACAATTTCCTTATGTCAAATTTATCTTCTCTGAAATGGAAGCTCAATGCCCTGATGGCTATAGAAAAGTGCCCGGAGAAAAAAATAGATGTGTTAAAGACTACACCTACACTGAATACTCATGCCCGGCTCAAACCAAAAACCCAATTGATATTATAGAGGAAAAGGTTTATACATGGGGCAAAAATCAGTGGGTCGGTCCTAGAGTAAAAGACAACGATTGCAAGGGCAACAATATAGACCCGGTCACAAAAAAATGCCCTCCCGTTAACGTGCCTCTAGATAACTGCTCTCGCAAATTTTGGGAGTGTCCCGGAGTTGATGATGTAAGTTGCTATAAAAATCCAAACGGATCTCCTATTGCAAAAACAACTCCGGATAAGGGTATATCAGGAAGTTTTGAAACAATACGCGGATCGGCAAAAACATATTACAAAAAAGCTCTCCATAAACCTACTTGTCCTGACGGATATACACTCAATGGAGAAATTTGTGAAAAACCAGCACAAAAAGTCTCTTGCCCTACAGGATACCAAGAAGAAGCTCTACCTGAAGGAAAATTTTGTGTTGAGTATGTCGATGAATCGGCTGCTTGCAGAGATGGAAATCCTGGTATAACAGATGCGGACAATCCTAACAACTACGACATTCCTGAAAACAAAAAAATGTGTATAGCTGCTAGACTAGGGGAATGTGATATGGGTGCGGGGCTAAACAATGAAGGAACAAAATGCCTACAACATCCTAACTGCCCAACGGGGGCTTTCTTAAACGGAGAAGGGAAATGTGAAATCAACTATTCATACTCAGATTATACTTGCCCTGCCGGCTATGGCGAATCAACGGCTAATGCCGTTAACAATGATTGCGAGGGCATGTGCGGTTATGACGAATGTCAATGCAATAGTCCGACCCCTCCGCTTGATAGCTGCCGCAGAAATGTGAGTTTTGGTGGATATGAAACATACGAAAAAGAACCGTTGCAATATCATAAAATAACAGGCTCACCTCTTAATGCAGAAAGCTGGGGCACAAAAGAAGATGTATTTTGTGGTGGCGAAGACGGTAAAGGCATGGCTGGTTGCAAAGGCAACGTCGGCATGATCTCAGGTAAGGATGAATACTTATGTTTCACCACAAATAGAGGCACTGAGCACTGCTTTAAAGTAGCCGGTTGTCGTTTTGATGGCGTACTTGGCAAAATAGGAGACGAAATACAGTCTTTTTATGTAGAAAAAGACCAAAAAACAATCAAGGCAAGATCGGGTTCGGTAAGTAATCCCGAACATAGCCAAGTAAGCGGCTCCGTAACGAGCACTTGCCGCATGAATGCTCACATGGGATGGAAAGACAGAGCCGAAGGCTTTACAGCTATTCGTATAGCGCCCACAGACGATAGGCGTTTAGAGTTTTGGGATCATTATATGGACGGCTTTATAGGTTTTATAGACTTTATAGGAGAGCTTAGCGATAAGCAAAACGCCGATGGTTGGCAATATGAAGATGTAACACCTAATGCTATGGCGAATCAAGGCTTTACGGCTATTGATTACGCCCCAAATATAGGCAAAACAATCTATGTTAATCATAACGGCACATGCGGCAACGCTAGCACAATTTTAGCAGGACTTTCTCCAAGACAGATCTCTTACGACTCTGTAAAAGATAAACCTGAATATAGAAGGCTGGGCGCAGCTCCTAACACTTGTATATTTGAAGTATCAGGCGATCATAGTTATACAAGACTTAAGCATGCTGCCAAGATAACTAAAAACTCAAATTCATTTACGTATATGTGCTCGCCTTATAAATGCAGCAATGGACAATGCACCTTAGCAAAATGCCCTATAGTTGAGTTAGATATAGCAGGCAAGGGTAAAACTAAGGTTGAATTTCAGGGCTCTATAATTCCTGAAAGCTTCAAGTCACAAGCAGATGAATTTAATGAAATTCGTAAAAAACAAAACAAAAAATTAGCTGATTTTTGTAAAGCACAAACTTGCGACGCCAATAGACCATATATTGATGTTTGTGGTTATACATACCAACCTAATTTTAAAGACGGTCCTTTCACTAGAATAGGTGGGCAAAATTATAAATATGTTTGCAATAAGGGCATATTAGCTCCTGATGGAGTACATTGTGAAGTTAAAATGTGTCCTGAAGGAACAAAAGAAGATAATAATGGATTTTGTATAAAAAAATAAAAACCAAGATTGTGGAGATCGGGGGTATTACATGATTTTAAAGCGTATAACGTCTTTGATTGTAGGCGTAGCTCTTATATCACAACAAGTTTTTGCGGCAGCCGGAACTGATGTGATAAAAGAGCATAAAAGAACAAAAGACACCATTACAGATATAACAAAAAGCTCTAAACCATCAGATTTAGCGACTGTTGGCGTAAGTGATTTTTTTCAAAGAGAGGCTGTTAATCTTATATCCAATATGGATATTTCTAAGCATATTGGTAAAAAAATTTTTGTTGGATATGGACTTGCTGATGTAAATGAAAAAAATTGTAAGTTTATCGAACAGCCCGGCGTTACTCGTGCGGATTATGATGCAGTTCTTAGCATTTCTTCTAAACATAACGGACATATATATGCCTTAACAAAGGATAAAATGAGCTATCAGGGATGCAAAACTCTAGCCAAAAAACTAGGAGGAAACCCTGTTATTGTTAGCTCAGACTCCGAAAGCGGATTTGTTGCATCTACTTTTACAAACAAAAAGATTAACGGTAATACTTTAGGTAATGCTTGGACCGGTATATATAGAGAGAGTTGCCAAGATAAAGATTTTTATAAATCTACCGACGACAGAAAACAAGATTACTTTAACTGGGGCAAAAAAAATAAGCCGATGTGTCAAAACGGACAAAAGCATATTATGATTGATAGCTTCGGAAATTTTGTTGCAGCTACGGGCAATGAAACAGCCGCCTGCCTCATTGAATTTGACTCAGATGACTACTATAAGCCTGTTAAAATCTGCGCTTCTTGGTGGAAAATTATTAGAGATTATGACGGCATAAAACAAACCCTTTATGATGTTAATATGCTAAATCGTATAAATCAAGCCGACGTTCCCATATCCCTTGCTATTTGTACACATTACGATCAAGCGGAAGCTCAAAAACACAATGCAAACAAATCTTCAAGAAGAGCTCAATGCACCGAATATTACAGCAGAACAATAGCCGAAGAGTGCTATGAAAACCCTAGACAACCGATATGCTTTGTAAGCGAGTGTAATGGATATATTAAAAATGCATGCCGTCCCGTTAAAAGCGACACCGTTGGCAAGGAGTATGTAAAAGGTGAAATTTTAATTGATGGTAAAATTAGGGAACAAGGCACTAAAGTAGATATTGTAACGAAGGAATTTGATTGCCCTCCATCTCCTATTGCAAATACATTTTGTACCGAAAGTGCACAAGTTATCGTGTATCCAAAAGAATGCCCCGGCTCTCAATGCGATGCTTTAAAACAGTGCGTTTATGAATCAGGCTCTGATAACACAAAATGGGAGCAATGCTTTAAGCAATTTAAATGCATTAAAATTTATGGTGGAAGAGATATTCCTCCGCGTATAAGTCCAACGGGCGAAGTGCAAAAGCTATTTGGTAAATGCCCTGACGGACAAGTACTTGAATTTGATGTTAACATCCAAGAAAAAGTAGATCGCAAATGTCTAAAATATGAAGTTATAACAAAAAAAGAAAAGGGCGTAGAAAAGTGCTCTGAAGAAAGAGGTTATACGGATCATGTTGTAAATTTAGCCATTACCGACAAAGACATATATCAAGACAATCCAAAATGCATTAGGCTTGATGAAGTTGCCGAATCACAAATCAAACAAACTATGGCTGTAAGAATTACTCCTATGGGGTTTTTCCAAAGCAAAGTAACTCAAGAAAATCTTGACGGCACAACTCAGGTTATCGGCTCGGATATAGGATCTTATTCATACGTCGTTAAAGCAGCCTTACAATCAAAGCCCTTGGAAATAGCAGTTAAGCCTAAATATCCCGCAGAAAAAGAGCAAAAGAAGCGTTTTAATGATGGAGTATGCGGACCTATGAATTCTCTTATAGGTTCCCTATCCGGTTTATTTTTAGATTTGCCAAACGATCAAGAGAGCTCTCTGCCCGGCAATGCAAGAATACAAGGACAAAGACTTTTGTTTGATCTTCCTGAGACCGTTCCAGATCCTCCTAAGTGGGTGCTTGATAATGAAGAGGAACTAAAGAAATTTAGAGAAAGATGGGGACGCTTGCCATGCGAAGGAAGCGGAGCCGATATTTTAAGCCAAAATCAACTGGGTAACAGCGTAAGCGGCTCTTCTTGCGACTCAAGATATAGAACGTGGACTTTTTACATTAATCTACCATCTTTTGTAAGAGATGCTAGCGTGTTTGACGGAGGCAGTTTAAGATTTACAAATACACTAGCCACTGATAAAAAATCTTGTGCTGATTACGGTATTTGCCTTGGTGGTGGATATAGTTTTAGCGGTGGAAAATGCATCAACTGGAATGGTGATGCAGACGCTCAAAATGACGCATTGGAAGAATTTTATCCGTCGGAAGATACCATCACTAATACATCTACCGGAATCCCGGACATAACGGCAAGAGATGTTATACCTCGCCCTATGACCCCCGTAAGCATACCTACGCTTCTTCAAAACGGCTTGCAAAGTGCCATTTTTATAGAAGAGTATATACGTGGTGGTTGGGGCTGGTATTCAAACTATAACACATATCCAGCCAAGATAAACCTTACCGAGATCAAACACGGAGCCGGCACGTTAAAGCAAGTTTCCGGTAATGAAAAAAAGATGACGAAGATTACCGACTTACTAAACTATAAGGTTGATATACATCACTGGTGGAAGAGAGCTAAGAAGCCGTCTACGGCAGTAGTTATAGCCAGTGGTGCCGTAGCTACCGCTTCATACTATATAGGCTCTGCGTGGACATTTGCAGCGGTAAATATCTTGGGTTATCTCATTCTGGTTTTATTTACAAAGCCTAGAAAATTTGACTCTCAAGAGACTTGGTATAGGCTCTGGAAGGGCATACCTCATAAATTCTACGATCCGGGCAAGTATGAAACAAGATATGATCATGAAAAACCGGGAGAGCCCGAATTTGTTGATAAATGGTACGGGCACTTACATCTTATGATGCCTGATAGAAAACCGGGTGACGCAAAGAAATTTGTTAAAAACGTTCACACCGCTTTGAAGTATCTAATGCTTGAGAATGTAGGTATACCAAGACAAGAAGTTCCGGATCATCCTTGGGAGCTGGGCAATTGGGGCAGTAACTACCCAAAATGTAAACGCTGGAAGCCGTTTTGCACAAAAACAAACGACGGATGGGCTGGATATCATACTCCAAACTCTCACATCCCTAATGAGTTAACAGGCTTTGAAGAGGGTGATGACAATATTAGAGTTGGACAAAAGGTCATGGTCAGGGTGCCTCTTGAAGACGTAACCGGCTATGGAGCCATAAATAAAATCAGAAAAGAGATGTCAAACCTCTATATCGGCGGAGTTAATACCTTAATGGTTGTGGTCCCTTACAAAGGAAACTATACTGTTGTAGCAAGAGATAGACTGAATAGGGATTTGGCAGTATTTAAAGTTCACAAAGACATGTTTGTTACAAAGAAAAACACGCTATTTCCGTCCGCTCAAGTTCTTTTTGGCAATACAATGGACATTCGATATGGAGTAGACACTCCTTGTCGCTCAGATAGAGCCGTAGAGTGGGGTGGTGGTGTTACCGGAACATTCTGGGAAACCCAAAGAACGGCTGAAAATCTTGATTGCTCTCATGCAAACGATAAAAACGTCTTTAAAAATTCTATGATGTGGATAGAGGTTATTCCTGATAATATGGATAGAGGTTTCTTACATAAATTAGAGCTTCCTATGCCGTTTGCCAATAGAGTTTGGCTGGTTTCTTTGGATATGGACGAAGAAAGAAGATATAGATGCTTTAAAGATTTTACGGGATGTGAAGAGGAACAATACGTAGAGGTGACAGATGGTAGGTAATAGCACAAAGATGAAAAAGCAGCTTTTTAATTCTGTTTTATCGGTAGCGATATTTTTAGGCTTTATGACTCCGTCTTTTTCTTGGGCAGCTGCAAGTGCAAATGACAATAGCCCATTTATGACAAGTGTCACATCTGCGGTAACAGAGCTTGGGCGCTCTGTAGATATTCCATCTGTAGGCAGCACTTTAGGAAATAATAAAAAAGTTTGTAGCAAGCCTGAGGTTAGCGAATTTTTCCCCATAGGAGATAGCTCAGGAAAATCTGTTTTAACTCGCAAGGACTATGTAAGGGAATGTGAGACCACAAAAACAGAACAAGGTAAATGCATTCAATGGGAAGAGCGCAGAACAAAGCATGACCTTACTATAGAAGACTACAATACTTACGAAACGGCTAACTTTGGAGATAGTATAGGCTCTTTGCTGGCTGCTTTGGGTGGTTATGATCAGATAGGTCATATTTGGAGTGGCTGGCATGGATATTGCGAACACGGCACAAAAGCCGATTTTAATTGGGCAAAGGACCCAATGTTTTGGGGTATGTTCGCCCTCAGCTTTTTAATGGATGCTACAGCGCAAGGAACCGTTGAGCAGGTTCAAACAGGAACCACGACAATTACTACGGAAGTTATTACAGAAAGTGGAACGAAAGTTATTACAGAAACAGTCCCTACGTATACGCCTCAAGTAATAGGACGAGGCTTTATGGCTGATACCGCCATGGGTCAAGGCATGAATAACGCCTTTAATTCTATGGGAGGTGCAGCAGGTAGGCTTACTAGCGAGTGGGTTAGTAAAGAGGTCGCAAATGGTTTGGGTAGATGTTTAGTCGGTGCTGCCGCAGGCATGCTAAGTAACACATACGACTATTTGCATGATGATAAAAATTCAGGTGGACTTGGTTGTGATCCTGTTGATGAAGTTTGTCATGATGACGGAACCATAGGAGCATCTCATGCTAATTCCGAAGATGTTATGACAATGGATAGCACCCAATTTTATGAGGTTATAGAGAAATTTAAAAAAGGAAATAAGGATGTTAATCCTTATGATTATATAGAAAAGCTCAAAGAAGAGAACGGAATTGTAACATTTAGATTTAGATCTAGCCACGAAATTCCGGGTATGGCTGAAGCAGCCAAAGAGAGTGCCGAAAAACAAAAAGAGATGATGGAGCAAATGAAAAATATGCAATTTGCTCTTAGTAGTGCAATGACGCTAGCTAAAGGTGCTAGTTGTATAGCAAGTGCAACCGGAACCGTTCCAAGCTACAATACCGGCTCACCGGGATCATCTTCGGGTGGAGGGCAAAAAGGAACTCAATATACTCGTATGGGTTTTGGAGCTATGCTCTCAATTCTTAATACGATGGGATATCTTGGACCTTACGGAGCTATCATAGCGGCAGTTTTAAAGCTTGCGATGCAAATTGCCACTTCTTATCAAAAAATAGATGCCTGCAATAACAAAGAAGATGCTCAGCAGCAAGGAGTAAGACAATTTAAAACATATAAATCATTACAATTTAACCTATGTCATCATATAAAGCAAGAATGTGCGCAAAAAGACTTCTTTTTAAGTATGTTTGGTAAAAAATGCTCTTTGACGGGAGAATATTATTGCTGCTACGATCAAATCCTTACTAAAGTTTTAGTGGTTCAGTTAAAAGCTCAACTGGGCAGAGGATATGGGCACTGCACCGGCATTACATTAAGAGATTTAAATTTTGTATCTCTTAGACAATGCAGTGCTTCTGAAAAAAACAGCGGGTTTGATGGAGCTAGCGAAAGTAACGTACAAAAAGATATGAAGGGTTCTTATCAGTTCAAAAATAAGTGTGTTAATTTAGAGGAATTTATGTATTACTTACAAAGCACTATAGGTCAAGACTTGTCAATGGACGATTTCTCTAATTTCTGGAACGAGCTTTCTAAGCAAGCTTTGGAAAGTGGTGTTAAAGATCCTACTTTGTACAACTCAGAGGCTCCTGTTTCACCACCGGCTCCATCTCCTGCTCCAGGCACAAATCCTTGATATTTTTAATTTAGGGCGATTTTTAATAAATCGCTCTTTAAGTGCTCAATGGGCTGAAAAATCGATTGTTTTAGATTATTTTAAGCATAAATATTATATAATTTTCATAATAAAATTTGTATAAAAGGGGGTATAAAATGCGTATATTTAATTGTATTTGTATAGCCTTGATATCCCTTGTGTTCTTAGCAGGCTGTATATCGCCTCAAATAAATATAAACAACGTAAACAACCAAGAATATGTATTCAGCATACCTACCGTTGTAATTAGAGCAACGCCTGATTTGTGGAATTATCGATACAATCCGGATCTAACTAACTTTATGACAAAAACTTCTAATGATGATATATTAGTCGGCTTTCTTATGTTGACTCCGGGAACAAACAGAGTGGTTGGAAAAATTGTTGCTGTTTTAGACAAAGAAAGCAACCAAACATTTCGTGGCTCATGGGATTTAATGGGTTGTGATCGCACGAGAGAATTTGTAGTCGACATTAGACAACACGCACCCCTTTTTAGACTTGAGTGTGGCGTTTTGCCAAAGCACTGGATACGAGAGGCAAATCAATGAGTTTAGCCAGACAAATCGGTTTATTTTTTCTAATCAACCTAATAATCTTATTTATGTTTCAAGCCTATTTTTTCATAGGGCTTGGAATATTACTTGTATGCACCATATTTTTTACAATTTATGCCCTTGTTAATATACGTAAACCGGAAGAGGGTATTTTAAGCTTTTTCAAAAAGTTCGGGAACACCATAGATAATGCCTATGATAAAATGTATGAATCAGGGTTTGAAAAATATAAACAAAAACACCAAGATATACCAAACAAAGAAGAACTTTTATCAATCAAATTTCCCAATCAAAAATATGTTAAAGCTATGAGAATTTTACAAATTCAAGACAGAACGCTTGATAGCTTGGATTTAGAATTTTTAAAAACATCTTTTAAAAACAGAGCCAAGCAACTTCATCCGGATATGAACCCGCATTTGGACACGACAGATGACATGCAAGAGCTTAATGATTCCTATAAGATATTAAAAGAATATCTAATCCAAAGGAGCTTATAAATGCAGAAATTTTTACTATTTCTTACTTTTATAGTCGTTTCTTTGGTTAGCGTGTTTGGTTGGCTTAACATTAGTTTAGATAGTATGGGCGAATATGCGCAAATCGACGAAAGCAAGACTTTAATGCAAAAAATTTTGGTACCTAAGGGTATGGAAGCTGAATATAACAAAACTATCGAGCTTGTGCATAACAATCCCGACAGCCCAACTAAAATATCATCCGCCAATCCCGCTTCACCCACTAAAACAAATAGGTCTAGTACGACAGATCAAGTTAATGCTTTTTTAAAAAACGAACCTACAAAGCAACAAGCTGAACAGCAAACTCAAAAATTAATTAAACAACAACCTGAGAAAGCCCCGCAAATTCAAAATAATGATAGTGGCATAGGAGAGTCTATACAAGTCACAAAAATCAATAAATCTAAACACTATATAATGCTTCAAGTTGCCGGCTATATGGTTCAAAACAACAATTTAATTGCAGATATTAAGCTTTATAACACCAAAGAACAAAACGTTCATGAAAGGATTGAAATTCAGTGCAATAGTTTAAATGAGGCGAACGAGCCTACGGATACTTTTTTGTGGAGCGGAACGGTTAAGCTTCCTTCTAAAAAAGTAGTTATATTAAAGTCTGCCGACTTTGGATATGTAAATACCCAATCTATGGCTAAATTAGAATGTCAAATACATTAAATTTATTTCAAAAGGAGTTTTTATGAAGAAGCATTTGTTACTACTTACAACATCTTTGGCGCTTGCAACTTCAGTTTTTGCAGGTAATATCGGAAATCTATCCGAGATTAATCCGACAGCTTACGGCAAATATGTACCAACCTTTGGCGTTAAATACATCGGTCAAAACGAGCTTGGCGAAAAAACCTATGCAATGACTTTTACGAATAAGTACTCATTAAACAGATCTGCCGACAACGATTTTTATTTAAAATGGAATATAGATCTTGGCTATCTTAACAAAACTAAAGCGGGCTATGCAGGTATAGGCGTTGGTCTTGGAGACAGTTTTAGAGTAACTGAAAATTCTTTTGTTGCAATCGATGCCGGCTACCAATACAATACAACGGCAACTGGCGACAAAAACAAACCTCTTTATATGAAGCAGTGGCACACCTATGGCGCCGAACTCACTTATGGTTATAATATCGGCGATTTTGCAAGCATAGGTATTCACGGTCATTACAACTTTAATAAATACACTTTAAAACAATCAAATACCAAGCTAGACAGCAAAACTTATGGCGGCGGCATTCCTCTTTCTATAGCAATAGGCACAAGAATGAACATCAATATCTATGGCGGCTATCAAACAGAGGATTTTGACGACTCGGCTACAAAGAGCAAAAAGCAAGCGGTTGGCGCAATTAGCTTCTCTAGAAGATTTAACTAAATCTAGAAAGTTTAATCAAAATTACTATGCGCATAAAAAGTGAATTGCTTTTCGGCTTAGGCGGGACTTTAATTATCTGCTTGTTTTTGTTTATTCTTACATCTGTTTTTATAGAAAAGAGAAACGAAAAAATGCAGAGTTTTTTAACTCCCTTGTATGCCGACTTAACGAAAACACTGCCTAATTATCGTTCTGACACAAATTTAATTTGTAAAACATACAGAGAAGGTTTGTTTCAGGCAAAAAGTGTATGCGATGTAAAAAACGTTAGTCTTAGTGACGGAGTTAGCAATAAACTTGTTAAAAGCCAATATATTGCCTTAGAATTCTCATCAAATGTATTCAATAGGCATGATAAAAATATTGGTAGAGTTGACGCAAAAATCAAAGTTCATGGTTTGAGTTTAGATGGTTTTAAACATCTATTTGAAGCGGCAGATGCCACATCCATAAAGATACTTGAAAAAAGCGTCTTTCCTTATCTTTCCAACAATAATGCGGAATTGCATATTCAAACACTCGGCAATCCGGTAAATCCTGATGTTGTGCTCGGATTGCAAATTCGCAACGAATTATTGGATATTGATTTTAATATGGATACCACCCTTGAAGGTATAGGCAAAATGCCCGATTTAATCGTTAGGCGCGCGTCGTTATGTTCTCGCGTTCACGACAGAGAAAAATTGTATGATACAATACATGCAATTTACAGCACTTATGGCAACAGCATAAGTGTTGCGAATAAGGTTTTCTTTGATATAGATAGCGAACAATATATCACAAGAGACAAATTTGCCCAAACTTTCATAGATGCTATGAAGCGGGTAACAGCCCAAGAAGATGATGACGCTGCTTTGATGTTATCATTCTTGGAGTCAAAAGAGGCGACCGGCTTATGTGTAAATTTTGATTTAAAAAATCCTAATGATCCATATAAAGCCAGTATGTTTACATCAATAGAGAATTCCCCTGAGCAGTGGAATCCTGTTGTTGATCGTTTTTTTAAAATGAGTAGTACTTTAATTTTCAAATAAGGAGAAAAAGATGGCTGGAGATACTCCAAAAAAAACCATTTTTAACGATTATTCGGTATCTATGGACTTTAATTCACATCCTCGCAAGGCAGAATTTGATAAAAAATACAAAGAGCTTTTACAAGTAGCTTCTGAAATAGATCCCGATGGAAGAATGTCTTTATCTTTTGTTTCAAACAAAGAACTTTATATGGGCGTCAATAGAATGATTAGCAATGCTATCTTTATTAAGCACAGATATACTCAAAAAGCAATGATGAGTAACGTAGATCTTACAACAGAGTTTTCCTCTCTTGTAGAGCTAATACAAAACTTCAATAATAAAGTTGATCGTCGTCGCAAACTAGACCGAACGGTTAGAGAAAAAATGAAAGGCAAAAAATGAAAAATATAAATACGCGTGTAGGAACTCTCACAATAGCCAATTTTGAAGATATATGTTCAAATGCGGAGGTTGTTTTATTTAATGAAAATATGATTGAAATACCAGGTATAGTAACCTTTTACAAAGAAAATTCAATAAATTCCCTAACAAAGCTCATGTCTATAACAGATAAGCTAATAGAGATTAATGAAGCTGATTTTCAAACCATGACTAAAGCTATAGAAGCAAGTATGAATGAGCCCAATATGCTTGTTGCTAATATTAGAGTTAAACCAGAGAAAAAAGGAGTCTTTAATCTCGCTAAAATCAAAGAGGATTTTATCTTTGGTGAGCAAACAAACAGCTCTCTTGTTGTCAACAACTACCTTTTTACAAACTCTACGGTTGAATATCACGGCGAATCAATGTTTAGTCCTAAATGGGTCTTTTTCTTATCTTTTGATGAGATGTCAAAAGTTCGCGACGCTATTTTTAACAACCTTTAAAAATTCGCATTAAAGCCCACTGTTTTTAGTGGGCTTTTCTGTAATCTAAATATATATTACTAAATTTCAATTAACTTCGACATACAGCCTTTGTTTGCTTATAATATTTTTTTTATGGTAAAATATATCTACTTGAAATAATGGAGGTATTTCATGATTAAACAAATGGTTTTTTGTGCTATAACAGCCCTTTGTTTATATGCCGAATCCAACTCTTTCGCAAGAATGGAAGAGGTGAAATATACACTTAAGGACTTAGAGGAGCATAAATTTATATCCCTTTATATGAAAGATACGGGGGACTCTCAAGAAAACTTTGTTAAATACAAAAAAGAACTAATTTCTAACGAAAATTATCAAAAATACTTAAACAAGCTATATCGAGAGTTTAATGTTAAGGGAAGTAGGTATACATCAAATTGGCAAGAAGCCTTAACTGAACTAAAAAAAGTTGTAGAACAAACCAAAAACCCTTTAGCGGCTTATGAGGGCTTAGAAATAATGCGCCTTACAGACCCCAGCTTTAATTCAAGATATAAAGGCGACGAAAGTTTTGTTGTAAACTTTGTTAAAGCATATATTCCCGTTTTTTCAAAAGTTCTAAAAGACAAGAAATTTTGCAAAGGATTTTATGACAGCATAGGATATATTTTTTATTACTATCCGGGAGATGAGCGATACACTGCCTTAGCACAAAACAGCGAAGCACTTAAAATTTGCGAAGATCAATTCAACAAAAAAAATATAGATAACTATCGGTGGACTGAATTTAAAGAGCTATATTACAAAGCCGAATATAGTATAGGACTGCACAATGCAAAACGTTAAACTTCTTATTGTTATAGCTATATTCGCTTCTTTTTCTTTCGGAGCTTCAATAGAAGAGCTTACTAGCCCAAAACCTTTTATGGATTTGGGTATTCAAGGAAAAACATACGACATACAAGAAGAGGACTTTATTAAGATCTTAGATAAAGATCTTCAAGAGTATGAAAAATCGATAACAAAGGGCGATATAGCTAAAATCGTAGAAGAACAAGTTGCTTCGGCGGCTAATAAAACAACAAGCCTGCCTTTGTGCCAAGAAGATAAGGCTCTAGAAGCTCAGCCTGATTATGCGGTAGTTCCTACAGACATACGAAATCCTCTTGGAAGACTTGTTTATAAAAAGGGCGACAAGATATTATCTACCATGCCTGATAATATAAAAATGGATATTTGTTATATTAATTTTATAAATTATGTAGCAGGCATAAATCAGCTCGAAAGTATGTCTCAATTTAATCAAAAATGTCTATTTTTAGTAGCTAATACCGATGTTAGACCTTTAAGAGAAAAATACCCTAGCTTCGATATTTATCCTACCTCCGAATTTCAGGAGCAACGCTTTGACATTAAGTGTTATCCTAGCGTTTTGAGATTGCAGGGGTCTACCAAACAAATCAATGAATTTTCCTACGAAACATTTAAAGCCAATACAAGGAGGCTTGAATTATGAATTTACGATTTAAACGTTTTATATCAAGTTTATTGACAATTATACTGCTTGCACCATCATCCATATTAGCTAGCAGTAATGCTGAAAAATCAACTAAAACAATCACAAAAATAGATGGAATAGGTGATTTTAAAACAGGTATTTCTGAATCTGAAAACACTAAACTTAAGCCACCTTTTTTAAATTTATTTAGCACAACTCAGTGGGACTTATTTTTGAAAGAGTTTGAGATAACTCTAAATTTTAATATGTGTTGCAAAAACAATAACCCTCTTACTTGTGCTTTTGGAGTGCAAGCTCACATGATAGAGCCTATAGGATACATGGAAACATCAATGAAACCTCTATATTTTCCTTTTGCGGACCTAGATATGGGAGGCAACCCTATAAAAGGCAATTCACCATTCGCTCATAGCGATGGAAAGTCTCCTCGTGGCGTAGCTTATGACGCCCACTTTGTATATGTGCCTATTATGGGGCTTATATTCAAAAAAAGAATGGAATTCTTTTGTTTTCATGAGGGAAATATGGTATTTCCTTATATGTCTGAATTTGATCCAAGCTGGAAAATAGACGCTTACTACGCAAAACTTATTCCACACATGATATTTTTATTTACTCCTCAAGGACTTATCAGCTCGGCTTTGGATTGTATGTCAACAGAAGTTGTCAATGCCATGACAATGTACACTAACGGCAAATTTGGTAGCGATACCAAAGGCATCACAAATATGCCCCTGTCAATCACATCTATAAGAGATCAAGCGATAAATGAAAAGTCTCACGGAATGAAACTTATTGGCAAATATACAAACGATGTGAGAAGCAGGCTAAATCTTGTTAGAGATACAATGTATCATATAGACGGCTGCTATGGTTTTTCAACCGTTGGCGGTTATGTAGACGGAATTGATCCTATAGTAGATGCCTCCGCTCTATTTCATGGAATTATGGGGCTATTACATGGAGCATCCGCCCTCTCTCCTATTCCATTCTTGTATAAAACAGTTAATTTTCATGTTAATTCAGCTGCATTTCCTAACGAAAATTCTTCAAGAAATGCAGATGCTGCCGTATCAACAAAAAACAAGCTCAGTGGCGCTATGGAGCCGCTTGATACAATGTGTCGATGGAAAGAATATCCCCTTCCAATTCCATCTCAATATCTATTGCAACTAGCCTATCCGACAGTATCTAGCGGCAAAGAGGTGGGGGCTTCCGGCATGACCGTCTCTACGGCTCATAACGTGCCTGGAGCAAAAGGTGTTGTATATACGGTTTGGGTTAGACGTGATTACTATGCATTTGCCTATTTTTGTGGCAAAGATCAGCAATATTAAGGATAGAGTATGAAAAAAACTATTTTGCTCCTTTCAACCTTAACGCTCTTAGTGCACGCAAATTCTTTTAATACTCAAGAATTTATGGATTTGAATAAGCCGGCGGATGTCTCTGAATTTAAATATTTGCAACCCACCAATAAAGATAAAAAAGCCACTCAAGATTTATTAAACGATATGATAAATAGTGCTGGCAATGGCGACAAATTTTTAAATAAAGGCGAAATACAAAATCTTAAAAAAGAGGTTGAAGATTTAAGCCAAATTGCTATCGCTCCAAAAGATTTTTTAATTATGTTTATATCGGCATCTGTTCCAAAAAACTATATTGCAAACGTTATTAGAGATGTAACTATTTTACAGGAGAACGGAGTTCCATTATTGACAAAACAGTATGTCATGGGACCTCCTGCAAATTTCAAGCAATATATGATGGATTGGGAAAAGTTTTTAAAGGGACAGCATGGCAGATTATCAAACTATGTAATCCCAAATTTTGGTCTAAAAATAGACCCAAAGCTATTTCATGCATACTATATAACAAAAGTTCCCGCTCTAGCGTACGCAAAATGTGCCGGAGATCTGCCTGATGTAGCAACATGTCAAATAAGTCATGTCATTCATGGTGATGTATCTCTTACCACTTTTTTTGAGCATATAGTAAGAGAGGACAAGGTTTCTGATACAAAATATTTTCAAGAGTATATAAAAATACTCAATGCCAATCAGATTTATGATTCAAAAATGTTTGAGAAAACAAAGGATAACTGATGTCGCCAAAAAAGTTTATTTTTATCTCTATGGCACTATTAGCTAATATAGCTCTTGCATCGTCCAACAAAGATGCAACCGAGACAAAAGTTATAGAGGCACCGAAAGAAAAAGAGAAAATTGATAATCGTCCCGTGCCGGAAGCCTACGGAACAAAATTTATGGATGATAGACTTCTTTACGAATCTACTAAAGGTACCTTAGATCAAAAAAGGTTTGGAGTTGGCATAGATACTACCGAAAACGACTCCGATTCAGAGCGTCTAAGAAAAGCGCAAGAAGAGCACCTAAAAAAGCAAATTGCCGAAGATGAAGCAAAAAATCCTCCACCAAAAGAGCACAAAGATGGGTTCCAAGTCGATAAAACGCGTATTATTGGCGATGACAGAGTAATGGGTAAAGAAAAGTACGATACAGGTCTTACTATTAAAAGCAAAATAGGCGAAAGCGCCGGAGAGCTTCATATAGACAATTCCGGAAATGCATATATTTTAAAAGACAAAGGTAAGGCTGTTGACGCGAATAATAGCAAACTACATAGAACACAAGAAGAATATGATATTTTTGAGGAAAAACGCAAAAAACTAAACGAGCTTAACGAAAAAGCAAGAAAAACCGAAAACGAAGATGAACGTAAAAGCATAGAGCGAGAGGCTAAAAAACTACGAGATAGCATGATGAATAGCGGCGACACAAGCATTCAAAGTTTAAGTGACTTTGCGTTTAAGGGAACGGACCCTTTTTCTCAAGGGCAGGGTACCGTAGATCATTTTAGAATGCAAAATCAAAAATTGATACATGGAGAACATGAGGGCTGGGTAAGATTTAATGACATGGAAATGGATAAAAACGCCAGCAAGCTTTACAATGAACTATATGGCATAAAACCTTTTACATCCGATGCAGGGCAAATAACAAAGGTTCATAATTACGGAGTTTTAACTCAAGCTTACGATATGTTGCCGACTTTGCAAAAACAGCTTACGGATCGTATGCAAATGCCTATTATTAAATGCCAAATTTCAAGAGAGCTTCTGCCCGCTTTTTTCTGCCCTATTGACGGCAAGGGAGGGGCTAGATTTCCCGGCAAAATGCCTACAGAATTTAAGGATGCTGCAAATTTAACCACTTCATATACTGACGCTCACGGCAACAAAGTAGAAATCCCTGTTAATGAAGAGTTAGCCTCTTTAAATAGTGCAGCCATTGCAAAGAAAACAAACCTTCAAAGAGCCCAAGAAGCTTGCAACTCATATTGCTTTAACGATCCCAAAGACCATAGTTGCGTTTCAGAGAAAAAAATAAGTAAGAAAAAGATTAATATTCCAAACGGCTCAATAATAAAAGTTTTTCCTGATTATTCAGCTGATAATACATCTTTGTTTATGGATTTAGATGATTCAATTCCTATAAAACATCTCAGCTTTGATCTTAAAATAAATCGCACTCTAATCAAAAAGGACGGAATGGATGAAACTGCCTTAACAAATTTGTGGCGAACATTTTTAAAAGAAGCTTTTTTCAAAATGAGATACTCTATCCTAGAGATACCTGAAGATGAGCCAAACGGTAGATTGCATCCAATAACAATTGTGGATAGAGCTGTTTTACATCTAACCGATGATACGATAAAAATTACTATTCCTATTGATAAAAATATCAAAAAACTTCAAATTAAAATGTGGAAACCTTATATCCACAATAGCCCTCTTTTTCAACACGAATATGAGAAATTTTTTACTCAACTTAAAGATGAATGGGGTGGCACAATAACCATTGAAAACATGGAGGCTGAGTATGTATCCGACTCTTGGTATTATTGCTCCTTTAAACAACTGGTCGGCAGTCCGCTAGAGTGCGCCGGAGGTAATTATAAAAAGATTAAATATGGCTCCGGAGGAGGTAACTTTTTATACTTATGCTTGGCTTCAAGGTATAAAATTGGTCCGGAAGTTTCAACCGGAGCTTTTTATGATGAAGATAGCTGCAAAAGATCTTGTGTTTACCATGAAAAGTGTCTTCCTACATACGATCACTATAAAGGAAATTATGGCGATGAGGCATCCATTTTTAAAGCGGAAGTGGACTGCGTAGATGATCCTACAAACACTAAATGCACTAAGAAGAAATGCGAAGAGCTTTTTAAAGACTATGAAAAAACCCCTATTAATGAGATGATAGTGCATAATGACAATACTATGCAATATACAGTTAAATTAAGGCAGGTAACGGGCAAGCCGGTTAGACCTAAGATAGATATACAAGCTGAATTAGGAAATACCGCCACTAATAAAGAGCAACGCGAGGAGATGCTAAATAGGGAACAAAAGGATGCGGCTTATCAATATATGATTCAAAATTTAACTCTAAATAGGGTTAAGCAGGCTATTGGAGAAGAGTCTCCTATGAAATTGGCTTCAAAATTTGAAGATACCAATGATCAAATTCCTATCAGAACGGTTGAAGTTGAGCTTAAACCAAAATCGTTTGACTATAACTCTGGAGTATACAACATATATCTTGTCGCAAGAATGGATCAAAAATACAGCCCAAAATACGGATCGTATTATTATAGAACAGCTAAAGGTATAACGGTCCATACAAACCCCCGCGGTAATACAATGTATTTAGATCATACATATTTGATTAGAAAGCCGGGAGATACACCAAGCTGGCAAGTGTTTAGAAAAGACGAATTTGCACAAGTTCTCACTCTTGTAGAGAGAACTGTAGTTAATCCCAACGGCTCTGTATCACAAAGAACTGATTTTGAGTGGGTTGCATCACATCAAACTACGGATGACAGAAATTATTTTGGTGAATATAGACTTGGTATAGGAGCTCCCGACTTTAAAATAGGTAGTTTTATTAAAATGTCGCCTAGCAACAAAGCAACTCCGTTTGCCGTTCAATCCTTTAATCCGTCTAATCACTATTTTAGCTACATAGCTACAAAAAATGAATATGCAGATATGTTTTCTACTCCGGGCGCAGGGATTTGGGGACAACTACCTCGAGACAATGAAAGCAAATTAGAAAAAGTCCTAGCTCCGGGCAAGGTTCCTGAAAATGCACGAGATAAAGGTATTATATCTAATATTTGGATGTTTTTAATATACAGCAAAAATACCCTTACTTATGATGAAATCATGAAAATGATAGAAGGCGATCACTATGCAAATCCCGGACTCAAAAAAGATCCGGTTGTAGACAATAAGTGGGTTGTTTATTCTAACAATAGAAAGGTGCGTCCAAATCATGTTGATCATGATGGAGAGTTGCTTAACGGTAAAAACCCTTATATTATGGGCAAGCCGGCAAATACATCCGTTAATGTAGAATGGGAGCCTTCAATATCTGAACAGGGCAAGAAAATGTTTAGATTTTTGTTTATCTATGACGATGAGTTTTCTGATCTTGGAAAGCTAGGCGGAGTTTCCAAGGAGTCGGGAGGCGGAACTGTGTATAGTCCACAAAAATTCAATTAAATTTATTTGGAGTGGACGTGTTTAAAGAATTTCTTTTCAATCTTCTAAATTTAGTCAAAGAAATAAGCATAATGTTTGGTATTGGTGCTTTTTTTGGCAGTTGTGTAGCTTTGGGTATAGCATATTACTATCATAAAGATAGTAAGAATAAGAAATGGTGGACAAAGCAACCTGACTTCATCGAAAAGAGCAACCAAATCAAAGAGGTTTATGCTAAAGAGCAATTAAAATTTGACGACAACGGAATTGCTATTTCTGATAATAAGGAAGAAATCTTGTCGAAAGAATTTATAGTTGATACGGAAGCGGAAAATAAACCTGGTTATCACATCCCAAATCAAAGCATTGGTGGATATTGGAAGCGTGGTATAATAGAACTCTTACAAGACATAGAGCCTAAACGTGGAAAATCACTTACAGGCTCACAACAACTAAGTAATGCTATTAGAAGACAACTTAGAACAAAACTAATAACAAGGTGGCAAAGTTGATTTTAAAAAAACATTCATATCTTAATAGACGCAATATGTACAATGGAGAAATTTTTGATGAGCGTTCTACCAAAGTTCTTGATGAAATAGCCAGGGAAAAACAAAAGCTTGAAGGTAAATACAACAGAAAACTACACATTAGTTCCGTATTCCTTATAATAAAAAGAGGGACAGAAGAAATTTTAACAATTAATTCTACATCCGAGGCAAACGTTAAGCGCAAACTGCTCCCATATATCTATTATAGGCTTCCAAAACCAAATAATAATTCTACCGAGATGCTTATTCAAGGAGAGATACATTTTAAAAATTGCGATATTTTTTTAAAGAGAGAACCTGTTGAAGACATAGTGGACAAATCAGGAGTTCAGCTATATAGAGAGAGCTGGGTAAGATACCGCGAAGACGATCAGTAGTAGGGGCAAAGGAATGTTTTTCAAAAATCTTTTAAAAGTAGTATTAACGGCAGCATTAATGTTTTGTTTTTTGTATGCAGACGGTGGCAGCACTACAAGAAAGAAGCTCTCTGTAGTCGATGTAAATGGTAATTGGGGCAACAAAACACAAAATCAAAAAGAGACTCCTCTTCCGAAACCAAAAGAGCCTATTAGTGCAAACACAACGATCAGCGGTAAGAAAATAGATGCCAAGGTAATGGTTAAAGACCCCTATATTACACCTGAGATGTTAAGCCAATTTAGAGGTTCAATAAAACAATAATATACTATATAATTACAATATAAAAGATTTTGTTTTTATCAAAATAATTTCTTTTATAATATCCGTATTTATCCGCTATTTTAAGCTAATCCTAAGCGTATATATTCTATAATTTCTTTATGGTAATTAAGTATCAAATAAAACCATAGGAGGAACACATGAACAAACAAAAATTGGTTAACGAGTTGGTCAAAAAGACTCAAAGCAAGGGCGTAAAACTAACAAAAACGCAAGCTTTAGCGGCATGGGATGGAGCAATAGAAGTTCTTAAAGACTCTTTCATCAATGGCGAATCTGTTAAATTTATAGGATTTGGCACATTTAAAGTTTCTAAAAGACCTGAGCGTGTGGCAAAAATGGTAAATAGCGACAAAATGATTACAATTCCGGCTCATAACGCGGTAAGTTTCGCATCTAGCAAAGTCCTTAAAAAAGAGATGAATGAGACATCTGCGGCAGACAAAAAGAGCTCCAAAGCTAAGAAATAGGTAGAAGTTTTAGAGCCTTTAGTTATGCTCTATTTTTTGCTATAACACATTTTAATTCATTGTTTTATAGCAGTGAAATTCAATTTTTTTAAGGAGGCATTACATGTATAACAAGTTAACAATAGTGGGGCACTTAACAAGAGATATAGAGTTAAGATATACCACATCCGGCGCTGCTATAGGCAGTTCAGCGATAGCGACCACTCGCCACTTCACCGTAAATGGCGAAAAGCGTGAAGAGACATGCTTTATCGATGTTACGTTTTTTGGAAAACAGGCTGAAATAGCAAACCAATACCTTCACAAAGGTAGCAAAGTTTTGCTAGAGGGACGTTTAAAGTTTGACCAATGGACAGACAATAACGGACAAAATAGAAGCAAGCATAGCTTGATCGTAGAGGTCATGCGTATGCTTGACAACAAGTCTGAAAATGGCGGCGGCAATGCTGGTGGCTACCAACAAAATGGTAACTATCAGCAAGGTGGACAGCAACAGCGTGCCCAACAACAAAATGGAGGGCAACAACGCCAAACCGCTCAGCAAAATAATGGCGGTCAAAGAGCCCAACAAAATGGTGCTCAGCAACGCCAAACTGCTCAGCAAAACGGTGGGCAAAGAGCCCAACAAAATGGTGCCCAACAGCAAGCCGCTGCACGCCAACAACAAACGCATCAGCAGCAACAATATCAGCCGGAGGATTTTCAATACGAAGATGACGCGGCTTATGCTGATGGCGATTATGGGGATGAAACAATACCATTTTAATGGTGTTTTGAAGAGCAACTCGGTTGCTCCTCATCCCTATCAAACCTTTTAGGTTTTTATATTTTTATATAAAACAAATCACTACGTTAAAATATCACAAAAGGCTAAAATATGCTAATTGACCCGATATCAAACATTAAACTAAATATATACCGGTATTATGTTGTTGGGATTCAAGTCCTTTGGGTAAAAGCATATCATCTTAAGGTTTTAGAGATAGATCATGCGAATAATTTAATAAAAGCGAAAAGTAGCATTGATGATAATATTATCATCGAAAAAGATGCTTGTCGCTCTTTAGTTCCAAATGAGAGGTTTTATTCATTTAGAAAAGATGTAGATGATACCTATGCTATATTCCCTTATGATGTTATTGATGAAGAGAAACATCCAATTTTATTTGATGATTTCTGTACTAGATTCCCAAGGGCAGGAGCATATTTAAAAAAGCACAAAAAAACAATTCAAGAGAACATCAAAGATAAAAAATACAAAAGGAATGATTCTCAAAGATGGCACCTATATACAAGAATAGCTAACAAGCAACAAAATGGATATTTTAAATTAAATAAACAATATTTAGAACCAGTGCTTTTTCCTGCATATATTTTTGAAAAGGATAAAAAAACGGTAGAAGAGTTAGCTAGCATTGGAATGGAACTAGAAAAGAAGCAAAATGAATATATCTATGCACTACCTCACAAACAGAGGAGAATAAAAAACAGCTTGCTGATTTGTGGGAAATGCTAGATAGTATAACTGCACGAGCATATAAACTTACTAAGATACAAGAACAATATTTTAAAGATATTGGCAGAAATATAGATAGAAATGAAATTTTGGATAGTATCACATGAACAAGCAAATAAAAGAGTATTTAAAAAACTATTCGGATGATTTAAATATAGTCAATAAATTAATCGTATCAGCTTATTTGGAATTTAACAATTTAAAAATAATACATAATAAACATTTATTATCACTTTTAAGTGGAGATGATAAAAAAGAGATCGAAAGTTTTTTAAAGTTAGTTCATAGCCACTCTGGTGTATTTAACTTTGAAGATGTGATAAATCTATTTGAAATAACAATACCATCAAAAGATATAGTAGTAAATGGTGCTATATATACTCCTAATTATATTAGAGAGTACATAAATAAGAGTTCTGTAGCTAAATTAAATATTACCGATAAAACAAAAATTGCAGATATTGCATGTGGATCAGGGGCATTCTTATATACTGTATCAAAACACATAAAAGATACAACAGAATACAGTTTGTTTGATATATATAAAAATAATATTTTTGGTTTAGATATAGCAGAATATGCAATTGAAAGAACAAAAATCTTACTCACACTTTTTGCAATAACGATTGGAGAAGACAAAGATGAGTTTAATTTCAACCTATACAAAGGAAACACTTTAAATTTTGATTGGCATAAAATACAAAAAGATTTTATAGGTTTTGATGCAATCGTAGGAAATCCACCTTATGTTAGAACAAAAAACTTAGATGCAGGTAGTAAAAAACTTCTTTCAAAATGGAGTGTTACTGCATCTGGTAATACAGATTTATATATTCCTTTTTTTGAGATAGGTATAAAACATTTAAAAGATGACGGTTATTTGGGATACATAACTGTTAATACTTTTAAAAGAAGTGTAAATGCAAGGGAGCTGCGAAAGTTTTTTAACATGGAATCTCTTGATTTAAAAATATTAGATTTTGGAAGTCATCAAATTTTTGACAATAAAATGACCTATACTTGTCTAGTTCTAATTCATAAGTCTTACTCAAATCAACTTAGTTATTGCAAGGTGTCTTCTGATGATATTAAACTTGCTAAGGAGATTAATTTTACAAAAATACAATATAGCCTTTTAGATCATAAAAAAGGCTGGATGCTCGCAGACGATGAGCATATTCTTAAAAATATTCATATAATTGAGAATATAGGCATTCCATTGGGCGACAGAACCGTTATTAAAAATGGACTAGCAACACTACAAAACAGCTTATTTATATTTAAACCAAACAGAGAAGATGAAAACTATTTTTATATGAAATATAATAGCAAAAGCTATAAAATTGAAAAACAGATATGTAGAAATGTTATCAAACCAAACAAGCTAAAAACATCTCAAGAAATTAAAGATTTAACTGAGAAAATTATTTTCCCTTATCAAGTTGAGGATAAGATCGCAACAGTGATGGATGAGAATTATTTTAAAAACAATTACCCATTTGCTTATAAATATTTATTAGAGTATAAATCTTTACTTCTACAAAGAGATAAAAATAAATATAAGAAATATAAATGGTTTGAATTTGGAAGAAGTCAATCCATAAACGATTATGGGGAAAAACTACTCTTTCCATATATGTCCAATAAACCATATTTTGTATATACCAATGATAAAGATTTACTGTTCTATGCAGGATATGCAATTTATGGTAAATCTACAAGAGAGTTAGTTTTAATCGAAAAGATTTTAAAATCAAAAGTATTTTGGTATTACATTCAACATACAAGCAAGCCATACTCTTCAAACTATTTTGCACTTGCAAAAAATTATGTAAAAGATTTTGGTATTTGTGATTTGACAGAGGAAGAAAAATACTTTCTATTAAAAACAAGCTCAAAAGCAAAAATAGATGAGTTTTTAATATCCAAATATGGGGTATCAATATAAATGAATAAAGAACCGTCAAAACTCAAACTATCATATAATGAAAAACGGAATAATCTATTCCTATGCACACAAAAAGCCTGTCGATTACTCCACATAATCATATTTTTTTGCTATAACAACTCTATTAATTGATTGTTTTTACAATCAAAAATTTTTTAAAGGAGCATAAAATGGCGAAGTTCAAAAATGACACTTCTTGCAAAAAAGACAGTGTTATCATTTCTGTCGAAGGCATAGACAGATCAGTTAAGGTTGTTGCAAGAGCAGCTAAACATGCATTAATTGGAGTAGGTGACACTCTGTATCTGGTTAATGCCGCTCACTGCAAAATTGCAGAGGGCTTAAGCTCTATTAGCAAAAAAGTTGATGAGCTAATGGCTGCGGGGATCGAAATGGGTAAAATCAAAAAAACCCTCTCCAAGCCTAAAAAGCTAGGAGGTCGATCCTAACAACAAAAATAAGCGTAAAGAAATTGTTAAATACATTAAAATCTTTACGCTTCTTACCTTTTAGGTATTCAAAATTTAGCTTTTAAAACAATGAATAAGCTTGTATTTTTTTGCTATATTCTAAGCATTAAATTTATATAATTATTTTGTAATATTAAATAGCTTTTGGTATAATATCGCAATAGAGTTGTGGAGGTTCTATTTTGAAAAAAATAATTTTATTTTTTATAGCTGCTTTAACTTTATATGCACATGGCGTTACAAACGCTAAAAAGCATGACGGCTACATAAATGCGCCATTTCTACAGATAAAAGAGGATTTTGTAGTAAACGTTCAAGACATCTCTCTTAAGAACAAAGATAAGCTTTCCGATTGTATCTTAGCAGACAAAAATAAGTTATATTTAGTTTGTAGCTCAAAATCCTTAAAAACGTATTATATAGAGCTTGTCGAGGCAGTATATCAAGATAATGCGGTTTTGATACAAAAACCATATATTACGGCAATTGAATTTTCTATAAATTTTAACCCTTATAAAAAGGGGACTAAATGAAATTTGTAAAAATATTTGCTTGTTTAGCACTTTTCTTACAGCTTGGATTTGGGGCTGAATTTAAAATAGACAATCTACCGAAAAATTACTACAAGTATGACAAAGAATTCAAAAAGGCTTCAAAAGAGTACAACATTCCACTTGTCTTATTAAAATCAATAGCTTTAACTGAAAATTCAAAAATGACACCTCAGACTACAGGCTACAACACCAACAAAACAACCGACTATGGCTTAATGCAAATCAACAGCATTTGGTTAAAAGCGTTTAATCTTTCTGAAGATGACATAGTTGATCCTCAAACAAATATCAATATTGCAGCCAAAATTTTGCGGGACATAATAAATAAGCACGGCTACTCATGGGATTCTGTCGGAAGGTACCACTCTGCAACCAAAGATAAGAAGGCAAAGTGGACCAAAAAAGTTAAAAAGTCTATGAGTGCCATCTTAAAAATGGACAAGACGATAGGAGCTCCTCAGTTGGCTAAAGATGCTTTGGCGGTTGCAGCAGATACTGCGCGTCGCAAAGTTGTTATGATAGATATACAAGAATACAAGGCAAACTAAGATGTCAACGCAACCACAACAAAATATCACCGTTTTAACTCATAGAAGTAGAATAAAACGTCTTTTTGACGAAGTTGCTTCAGATAATGAATTTGTTTTTGGCAATGTGAAGTGTCTTTCTAACGAGCAACTATTTTTTAAGCAAATAGACAAGCACGCTATGGATATTTTACTTATGCGAGTAAGCCGCATGCCAAACACTCTCATATTAAACGGCAAGGGCATGCGTAAAATACTTCAAAGCATAGATCGCAAAAAACCTGAAATTTTATGCATTGATTCTTTTAAAAAAGAAGCCTCGGGGATGTTTACAGCACCATTCTTAATAGATGATAATTTGATTGAGTGTCTTCATGGGCAACAAAAATTTTACTTAGACACTTCTATATTTAATTCGTTTTTTCTATATCAGCCAACAGTAAATTCCAGCTGTATGTTAATTATTCAAGAAGATTTGAATGTGTGTTTATTAAAAAGAACACATTTTTGCGCTGTCTGTGGAATTAGAATTTAGTTGTCTTGATCAACAACTAAATTCATTTTAAATTAGCAAGCAGCCAATATTTGCTCTTTTTCGTCCGTACTCCAGTATTTATCATGGTTATTTAAAAAGTCGCAATACTCTTTTTTAGTATATAGCTCACCCTCGTTTTTGCTAGGCAACCATTTGCGCTTAATGGCTATCAATGTAACAAATTTTTTAGGTCTATTAGTTAATATACACATCTCTTTTTGAGTATACTCATCTTTTTTGTTTAAAAGCTTTACTATATTATCAATTGCTTTTTGCCTTTCCTCAAAGAATGCGTCTATATCCTTACGCATAATAACCTTTTTATTCCCACGTTTTGTAAGCTTAATAACTCCATCTTTAATCATGTTTCGCAAATAGTTGGTTGATATGCCAAATGTGTTTGCAAAATCATAGTGGGAATAAAACGGCTTTTTGTCATCTATATATTTTTCTTGGTCCAGTCTGATATAAGGAGTAAATCCTTTATAATCTCCCTCAAGCTCGACCGAGTATGCGTTACAAACCGGATCGTACAAGGCTCCTTTAATCTCTTGGTTCATTACCATTGTTTTAGCCTTGTTATAATTCATGTTATTATTTCTCGCCCATTGCGTTAACTCTATACGCTCAGGTCCGGAATTAAATGTTTTATCTATGCAATCCGGGTTTATCTTTTTGTTGTACAAGATTACAAAAATGTTCCTTGTTACATTATCTTGTCCGGCATTATCCAGCTTTCCTGCATAAAAATCATTTAACAAAGAAAAGTATGTTTTTCTTGAGTGTTTGTCTGCAAAATCCTTAAGGCTAACTCTAGGAAGCTCCACAATCTCTTCCGGAGTCATTATTTTACCGTCTTGACGTGCTTCTCCGCCATATTTTTCTTCTATCTCGTCTATATCTATATTACTTACAAAAATATCATGACTAAACACTCCGGAGTCAAAGAAAACGTCATATAAAGAGGCTGATGTTATATACCTCTCTTTTTTAAAGACCTCTACCTTTAAAACACCTTCGTCAATCATTCTGTTAACGGTAAGCTCTCTCTTGTTAAGCAGCCTACAAGCCTCGTCTATAGATATAAGCTTTTTTCTTGCACAAGCAAGTCGCACATCTCTAACGGAGTTTTTCTTTTTGTTAATGTATCTAATAAGCTCGTCTTTGGTTACATATAAGAAGCTTGATCCGGTTCCGTATTTAATAACGCTAATTTCTTTTTTTGGATTTATTATATATCTTAATTGACTCTCGTTTAACCCTAGAATTTTTGCTACTTCTTTAAGTTGAATATCTTGGGGCTCTGCTATTGTACTTTTTATTTGATACATGTCATCAGATATCAAAACAGTGATTTTTCCGCTTACTTTATCTTTAAATGTATTTTTTATCTTTCCTTTTAAATAATATCCTGCGTACATGGCGGAATAATCCAACCCAAGTTCTGCTGCATATTTGGCTAAAGTTATTCTGTTTGGATTTTTTAACATATCAATTTCTGCCTGCAATTCAGGAGAGATAGTTGTATCCCCATCTTTATCTGGAACTAAAATTGATACCGCTTTAGTAACACTATCAACTATTACTCCCGGAATTTCATTATTATCCAATAAGCGTACCAACACTTCTCTGCTTACAATATTGTGCATTTTCATGTATTGTGCTGTGGATATTCTAACCATTTTCCTATCCTTGTTATATATGATTTGTATTTATGGCATATTTCTTACAATCTAATTATTACATATTTTTGCTTAAAAAACAAATTTTGCTTTTTATAGACATTCGCTCTGTCTTTGTTGAAACATTATACCTAAGAAAAAATACGATATAATTATAAAATTAAAAAAATAAAAATAAAAAGGAAAGTAATATGCTGCATAAAATCATACTATTATCTTTAATAAGCACATTTGCTTTATCTAACCAAGATTTTAACCCATTTGACTCAAATCAATCCGATGTTATTGAAATAGAAGCTACCGAAGCAGTTAAGGATCAGTCTGCAACCATTGAGTCTTACAAAGCCCAACAAAGAAAAAATGAAGATGAAATTTTACAAGTCATCAAAAACAGCAAAACCAAAAGCTTTGAGGAAATATTACCCGAAGGAATCTTAGAGGGTTATAAAAAGGAGCCTGAGACATCTTCTTTAAAAAAACCTCCGATACAAGTTTCTAAGCCGGAACTTGAAGCCCCTCAAAATACACAAATAGACCCTGTCCCTCAAAATCATCAAGATTCATTACACTCCAGCCCTAAATCTCAAGAATTACCAGCTCCTATTTTACATAAGGTAGATGGAATTAAATATTATAAAGACCTTGAACCATACTCTATATTCAATCATGATCAAGCAGAATTCTCTAAAATCGTTGCAGAGCTTAAACTTCCCGACATAACTCTACAAAACCTCAAAAACAGATATGACTCCATAAACGCCGTAGTTTTAAACGCTATAGCTTATGATTATGCGGAAAAAAATGCACCGGTGGCAGAGGGCTTCTATAGGGAATTTAGTAAATTTAAAATGAGTTATGTTCATCAAAAATTAAGATACGCCGATTTTATGATTAGAACGGGTCGTCCTCAAGCAGCTTTGGATCTACTATCTGAAACGCCGTGTTACGCGCATATAAAATATTCAAAAATATGCTATTACTATGTAGGATTGTCTCAATACCTATTAACGGGTAACAATAGAAATTCGGCTTTAAATAGTGCAAGAAGCCACATTAAAAAAGCTCAAGAAATTTGGGGGCAATAATCTATGAAAACAACGGCATATAATCGAAATTATGATGCTAGAATTTTTATGGGAATAGATCAGTCTTTAACTCATACAGGTGTTTGTATTATATCCCACACTCCCACTTCAACGGATATTTTATATGCCAAGGGTATTAAGGTAAGCAGCGACGAGAGTGTGGAAAGACGTATATATGGTATTGTTTCTGTTATTAAAAACACAATCTTAGAATTTGGAGTAGATTTTGTTGGACTTGAGGGGCTAGCCTATAATATGTCCGGCACAAACAACGCCAGAATATTGGGAGGTCTGTTTTTCTGCATTTTAAATGCTCTAATATCGCTTAATGTACCTTATGATATATATGCACCAAAAAGTATCAAAAAATTTGCTACCGGGAACGGAGGAGCTAAAAAGAACGAGGTTGTAGACGCCCTAGATACCGAGGATGCAAAAACACTTTCAGATATAAGCCGAATAAAGATAAGCTCTCAAAAATTTCAAGATATTGCAGATAGTTTTTGGGTATGTAAACAGCTAATTGCCACAAAAGGAGTATAAGTGCATAAAATGATATTAAGTTTGGCTTTTTTGGGCTTTTTTTCAGCATTAAACGCCCAAGAGCAGTACATTGCCGAAACAAATGCAACAAAAGTAAAGATGTATAATGAGCTTGAAGCCGAAGTGGAAAAGATGAAGGATGAAGCTAAACGTTTTAGATCTTCATGCATTGCAGATCCGGCAAACGATTTTAATGTCTGTGAAAGTAGGTATGAGCAGCTTATGCTAGATATCCACGACTACCATTCACACGAATTTGATTATATAAGATATATGGGAGAGGCTGATAATTCGCCAAAATACAAACAAGCAACCCCTCAAGAGAGGGAACTTGAAGATCTTTTAGGGGCTTGTTTAACAAAAAATTCTACTAAAGACAAAGAGTGTATCCAATTTTTTAATAATGCAGATCCTGTCAAATTCAAAGAGTTTATCGAGAGTATTCCTGAATATAAAATTGACTACGACTCAATTCCGGATGAACCTCTTGCGCCAAATCAACATAGAAAACAAGGATTTTGACATGAAAACAAATTTAATCCTTTCTAGTTTGCTAATTGCAGGCAACCTAATGGCTTTTGAGGCTTGTGGCAACCATTTTGATATTGATCAACAAATAGACGTTTCTGTGCTTGAAAACTGGTCTGATAAAAGCAGATATGGAGTCGATACTATTCAATATACAAAAGAGCTAAATGGACATAAATGCACTATTTTTTTAGATAACGACAAGAAAATTAAACGCATATACAAAACCTTAACAACTCCTAATGCGGCGATATTTCCGCAAACAATTGATGGAGGGTTGGATTTTCAAAAGGGCTATATTGAAGGCTTTAGCGCTGATGTTGATAGCAAAAAGAAGAATAAGCCTTATGTGTTTACGTCCTACCTCTCTTTTTTTGATATGTTAAACAAAGGCTCTAACGGGATTTTAAGAAATCAGGCTGAATACGCCACTCCAGATAATAGTCAAATAGCATATCTTTCAACGAAATGTGAGACACATGGAGAATGTTTGTTGAGTGTTAATTTGGTATCCGGCTCTTACTTTAACCAAAATGACTTAAACAGCAAACTGTTTCGTAGTAAGATGTTAAGGGAGCTTGATCTTATAGACCTTTCAAAATACGAATAATCCAAACTTTTTGCTATGTTTTTTAATTTAATAGCAAGCTCTTTTTTAGAAATATTTAAGCATTAATATCATATAATATTTTTGTAGAAATATATTGAAAGGAGCTCCTATGACAAGATACACAAAACTCGGCAATATAAAAATTGCTAAACGCGTTAATGGACAGGTTGTTTTTGACAAATACTTTACTTTAACCCAGACATATAAAGATGGAGAAAATTTCGTTCCGTTTGAAGGTGCCGAGGAAAAATACCTATCTCTTAAGGTTAGACTTCCGTTTGTTACCGATTTATCGCAGTCTTTTATAACTTCTGCGATCAGATTTATAACAATAAACGGCATAAAATATCTTGCTAAAGAGATTGATGGAGAAGTTTATGCCTTCTTGTTGGAAAATAACGAACAGACCTATCCTAGCATCATAAACTTAGGTTCTGTAGAAAAATACGGATTTTTACAACTCACTCAAAGACCTCTTTTAAATCTTTTTGTTATGAATAATGATGAAAGCGATTTTGTAGGCGGTAAAATGGGGATTTTTATGTTTAAAACAAACTCCATTAACAGTTTTATTGAAATATCAAACACCCTGGAGGCTATTAAAGGGGTTAATCCTGAAGTTTTACGCTTTATGTCTTTTACTTTAGAGATGGGAACAAAAAATTCAGCAGTTGCCGAAAACGGTGAAGTATCTTACGCTAGACTTCTTCCTCCATCCTTGCAGGATGTGGCAAGAGCTCAAAGGTATCACGATCAAAACGAGGCTGTACGCGTATATTTGGCAAATATGGAAAAAAATATACTAGAAAGTATGAAAGAGGGGATTAGTAAGGCTATATCCGCTCAACAAGCATCTCAAATGTTTGGTTCAAAACTAGAGATTTTAATTGATGAAGATGACGAATTTTCTATCGATGCCGGTGTTGGTGTTACAGAACGTGCTAAAGAGGCAAAAAGACAGATAAAAGAGATGGCTGAACGCGAACCAAACAAAGTAACGGCAAAAGATGTTATTGCAAAAAACAAATCCGAAGAGCCACAATTTAAGCCTGCTAATCATGCGCCTAAAAATGGTACCAATATTTCAGAAGCGGACGCTTTTGCCAAAGAATTAAACAAGGAATTCCCGGCAATACCTATGAATATGATAGCTAATTTATGGCACAATTTTGGTCCTGCAAAAACAACAGATATGGTAAAAAGATCTAATAACAAACTTCCTGAGTTAGTTAAAATTATCTCCCAAAGCCCTGTTGTAAGAACAAAAGAAGATTTTGAGTTGAGCCATAAAGCGGTTTCGTAAAATAAAGGGATAATATGTCTTCATCTAATAGTTTAATTGATAGATTAAGAGAAAAACTAGAAAAACAAACGGAGAGCAGGGGGCTTTTTGCTTTGAAGGACATTCCACACCCTTTTAGCTTTAAGAACAACCAAAAAGCGGCTAAGCGTATAATAGAAAATATTTGTGCCGGCAAAAAAATGTTAATTATTGGTGATTATGATGCCGACGGTATTATGGCAACAACAATATTGATGGAGTTTTTTGAAGAGCTCGGGTTTGGTCCTATGGTAGACTATCGCATACCATCTAGATTAAAAGACGGCTATGGCTTAAATAAGAATTTAATAGATTATGCACTAGATAATGGCTTTGATTTTTGCCTTACCGTTGACAATGGAATAGCCGCAACTCAGGCAATCGATTATGCAAATGAAAAAGGAATCGAGGTTATCATAACAGACCATCACACCCCTCCGGCTGTTTTACCCAATACAGGCATTATAGTAAATCCAAGATGCGATGAAAACTTAGAATTTCAGCATATCTCCGGAGCAACCGTTGCTTGGTATTTGGCTTATGCTATACAACTAGAACTTGGCACTAACATAAAAATGGCTGAGTATCTGGATTACGTTGCAATAACAATTGTTTCGGATGTAATGCCGCTTGTTAATATTAATGTACCTATGTTAAATTATGGTATTGAGTTAATTAAAAAACAAAAAAGACCCCTTTACAAGTTACTTTGGAATAATTTTACTCTACCTGTTTTGGATAGTATTGCAATAGCGTTTTCTTTAGTCCCTATGATCAACGCCGTAGGTAGAATAGATGATGCAAATAAGGCTGTAGCTCTGTTTTTAGAAAAAGATAACGCAAAGATATACAAACAATTTTTGTGGCTTAAGGCGACAAATGAAACTCGTAAAGAGATGTCCAGGAAGTATCTAAAAGAGGCTTTGGATAGTTTAGGTGAAATAGATTTGTCCAAAAAGGCGATAGTTGTTAAAAGTAACCAGTTTCACGAAGGTTTAGTCGGTATTATAGCCGGCAAGCTAGCAGAAAGATATCATAAACCGGCTTACGTTTTAACATACTCTACTGAAAAGAGGCTATATAAAGGATCTGGAAGAAGTAGCGGAAGCATACACCTGTATGATTTAACCAATCGGGCTAACTCTGTTTTAGCCGGCTTTGGCGGGCACTCCGGAGCGGTTGGCTTGGCTGTGACAAAAGAAAATTTTGACGAATTTGAAAGAATTGTTCAAGAGGCGGCTTCTAAATTTCAAGATCACGAATTTTTGGACAACAATAAAGAGCCTATAGAGATTGAGTTGCATGAAATCAACGAAGACGTAATGAATTTAATAGATAAATTCATGCCTTATGGTGCCTGCAATCCTCAGCCTATTTTTTCAACCAAGGCAAATGTTCAAGTTGCGCAAGAACTTAAGGGCGGCTTACACTATAAATGTGCCGTTAACGACGCTCAAAGAAGTTTTACCGGCTTATTTTTCAATGTAGAGTCCGAAAAGTTTTTAGCTGATATAAATTGCGATAAAGTAGACATTCGCTTTACGCTAAGTAAAAACTATAATTTACAGCTAAACACTTTCAGTACAGAACTTTTATGTGAGATAATATAACTCTCACATTTAAGCTATATTAAGATAAAATATATTATAATATTTTCTTACAAATAAAGTGAGGTATTATGTCATTTATAGAAAAAAATAGTATTGATTATGAAAAGTTAATTTGTTCACTACTTTACAACGACGAATTAAACTTCAATACTTACAACATAACTTCTGATATGTTTAAAAATGAGATATATCGCAATTATATTTTATACCTGGAAGAGCATAGAAACAAAGCAAGGACTCGTGATATTAACGCTCAATATGCCAAAAGAATAAAAAATCCTAATATTTTTACTTCTAGCCTTGATCTTTCTAAAATACTTGATTTGATGACCGTACAAGATGTTGTAGAAAATTTCTTTAAAATAGGTCTGTGCAACGCATTTAGTAAAAAAATTAACGAGCTTGATAGCTCTTTAGCTTCTCAAGACTGCTCTTATGCCCTAAATCAAACTCTAGACTCAATGAAAGAAATGGTCTCTTCTTTACGAACCAATGATGACGTAGGCTTTCCGGACAATCCTTTTGACGATTTTTTGACCTCATACTACGATATCATTGAATCAAGAGAGCGATTTTATGCAGATGACATACCAATAATAGGGATTAAATCGGGTTTTGCCGAGTTAGACTCTATGATACATGGATTTAGACCTGGACAATTTGTTGTAATAGGCGGACGTCCCGGTATGGGTAAAACATCTTTTGCTTTGGATATAGCGGTCGATGCGATTATGAATGATAAAGCAGTCTTGATATTCTCACTTGAGATGCCAAAAAAGGATCTTGTTGCTAGATTGTTACCCAAGATACACTCATCGCTCACATTAAACAACACTCTTTTGGGTGAGAATCACGAAACTCACTCAATGACTGTTAAACACGCAGTTGAAAAATTAAGAGATAAGTCTTGTTACATTGTTGATTTTGCAGACAAAATTCCTTTAACGGCAAGCAACATGCTAAAAACCGCCGAAAAATTTATTCGCACTTACGGGCAACTTGATCTTGTTATTGTAGACTATATTCAAATTATGCCAAGTGAGCTAAGAACATCCGACGAAAACACTAAAATTACGGACAACTCTGCAAAGCTTATGATGGCGTCAAAGCAAACAAACTCAACATGGATAATACTATCTCAACTAAATAGAGAGCTTGAAAAGAGAGTTAATAAAAAACCGACTACCGCCGACCTTAGGGGTTCAGGCTCATTGGAGCAGGACGGAGACATCATTCTTTTTCCATATAGAGAAGCAGAATATATCAAACAAGAGATTGAAGTTCAAATGAAAAAAAATCCAAAGTCGGAAATTTTAGCGGACACATATCACGCTCTCATGACTAACGAGGTAGAAAGAGCTGAAATTATAGTAGCAAAAAATCGCAACGGAGCGGTTGGATCAGCTCCCGTTATGTGGTATAAAAAAATGGCTTCTTATAGACCGTTTGAGCATACTGAAATAAACGATTTTAAACCTGAATACGGCAACGGAAGTGACTATGAATTCGAGTAATTCACGACCGACTAAAAAAATAAGATATAATCATAAAAATAAACACAAATTGGAGGTACTTAATATGAACAAAATTCTTATAGCCTTAAGCGTGGCTGCTTTATTTGCGTTTGGATCTCCCGGAATATCCTTTCAAAGTAACGGAGCCCTTACACAAAATCAACAAAAACAAAGCGCCGTTAAAGATGAAAGCTTTGCACAAATCGGTTGGCATAGTTATCAAGATATGGTAGCTCAAATAAACGCTCAAAAATATACCAAACCGGTTCTTTTAGTGGTAGCTCAAACAACCTGCCAACATTGCGTAAAATCTATAAAAGATATGCAGTCCGATAAGAAATTTATAGATTTTATCAACGCAAACTACCATCCCGTTCTTGTGTATCAAGATAAGGAGCAAATTGACTACGCTTTTGCCACAAATTTCGTCCCGGCTTTCTTTGTGCTGGACCCGGCAACAGGAAGGTCGCTTACTCCTCAGCCTGTAAAAGGGGCTGTTTTGGTATCAGAACTACATGATTACCTAGAAAGGCTTAAAGAAGCTTACGATTTTTATATACAGCAAATAAAAAAGTAGGATGACGGCTATGAAAAAACTAATAACATCTCTTGCACTATCATGCGTTGTGGCAAGCGGTATTTATGCTGTAGATGTGGACGCTAAACAAGATCAAGATATTGCAATGTTAAAGGCTGCCGTTGCAAAGCTTGTTACTAAATTCGGCGAGCTTGATGGCAAAGTAGATATTTTAATTATTAAAAACGGCGAAATTGAATCTGCATTGCAACAATACAAGATGCAAAGACCTACAAAACACAATTATTATGAGAAAAAACAAGAAGACGTAAAACAAAAACTTGAAGTTCAAATTCAGCCGGTTGAGACTAGGCAAGAGCCTCAGGTTGAATATGTTTCAACAGTAACAGATAATCAAGCTTTGCATAAAGACGAGGTTGTGGCTACAACAGGAGAGAGACTTGTGATAAATCCAAAAACCGGTCGCCTTGCTATAGCTCTTACCGAGAGTCAAGTAAAGGCTTTGGTGGACAATGAAATATCTCTTGAACAACTTAAGGAAGATAAAGCCTCCAATGTATCTCATAAAGAAGAAAAGTTCGACATAAAAGCCGCAATTGTTACAGATGGACTTGTTTTAACAACTCCAAACAACAATTATCCTGAGCAAAAATATGACGCAAGGCGCATCTATGAGATTAAAGGCACCAAATACAAGGAAAAAGATGTTTTTGCCTCTTATATCAGCCTGTTAAAGCCAAAGGAATTTAAGATACTATCAAGACCCTATATACAGGTATATGATAGACCTATAGAGCCAATTTACGGCTCTAATTACTTAGGTAAGTTAGTAAGAAATACTGTTGTGATCATAGACAAAGTTACTAAACCTGGCTGGTTGCACGCTCAAGGATATGGCTGGATTAGAGGACACGAGATTACAAATATGAGCGTTAATGATATATTAAAGGAGGCTAAATAATATGGGAAAAATTATTTTTGCACAAGATACTGGCTATGGAACCGATAAATATGCCTATCGTAATGCACAAGGAAAAATTAAGCTGGGAAAGGTAAATTCTGCTATCGCAGAAGCTCCCGATGAGTCGCTTGACACTCCTTTGTTTGAAAAGAAAAGATATTATTTGGGCGATATTGCACTACTATCAGAATCTAAAAATATTTTAAACGTTATCGACTATAAAGATCATGAGAAATTTGCTCCTCTTTCTTTATGGCATGCGCTTCAAGTAAGCAATGTAGACGATAAAGATGTTGGCATGTATAGCCTTGGACTCTCTTTGGCACAAAAACAGCACGCCAAAGAATTCATGAAAAGAATGGCAAGCTTTAATGTTGATAAAGTGAATTATAAACTTCAAAATCGTATGATGCTTTTCCCTCAAGCTGTGGGCGCAAAATACGCAATAGATGAACTTCACTATAAAGACGCTCCAGATGACGATAAAAACTACGCCATTGTAGATATTGGACAATTAACGGTAGATCTTGTTACTGTCTTTAAGGGCAAGACACGCGAAGAAAACGCCAGCGGTATGGCACATCTTGGCATTGTTAAAATTACTCAAGATTTAGAAGAGTACATCGCTTCTAATCAGGATATGGATAATGCTGTAATATCTATGAAAGAAGCACAAGAAATACTGCTAAGCAACAAATTTATAAGATATGGCGAAACCTTTGATTTGACTGGGATTATAGACAAATTTAAAAAAGAGTATACAAAATATCTGCTTACAAATTTAGCTGATCGCCATAAAAATATATTCCAAAAAATCGCAAAAATATATCTTATCGGCGGCGGCGTTTACTATCTTGACAAAGATGAAATGGCTAATTTTAAAGGTTTTCCGGTTAAGTCTCTTAAAATTCCTGAAGAGTGCGAATACTACAATGCAATGGGTAACTTATTGGGTGCAGAAAAGGCTATCATGGAAGGCAAATTCCCCAATATCGACTTTTCAGAGTTTAACCAGCCAAGCAACTAACAACTACAAAAAATCGGATGGCAAGACCTCCGATTTTCCTATCTTTTACAAACTTAATTTTTCTATGGAGTAAAAAATGTCTAAATATGATACGGTTTTTTTGTGTGAGAAAGATTCCCAAGTCCAAGTTCTTTCTACGGTTTTAAAAGCCAAATACACTAAAAAATGGTCCCCAGCCTATAACGATCAAACAAAAACCGCTATAGTGCCATTAAAAGGACATCTACTTAAAAATTTAGATCCTCAAGAGTATGATCCTATGCTCGGCAAATTTGGCGAACACTCTATTTATGTCTTTCCAGATCAACAAAGATTAAAGCCTGCACCAAATACCGTTGAGTTGCTTAATACTGCAATTAGACATCTACAATCGGCAAATAAAATCATTATCGCAACCGACTGTGATAATGAGGGCGCAGCTATTGCAATGAATGTAATCCGAAAAGCTAGATGTGAGAATAAAATAGAGCGCATGATTTCTCTAGCTTCTACTCACGAGACAGAGGTAAAAAAAGCCATTAATGAACCAAATGATATAGATTATATAAAAATGGCTGACGCCGCAAATGCACGATCTTTTATAGATTGGGCTGAAGGCATGAGCTTTTCAAGAGCGCTTACTTATTATCTGGGAGCCGGTGAGACCAAATTTAACTTCGGAGGAGTAAAAACTCCTATTATATATATTGTTGTACAAAGAGACTTGGCTTTTGAAAACCATCAGGCTTCATATTACTATACCGCCTCAGGGCAGATGAGAAGAGGGAATGATCTTATAGATGTTGTCCTTAAAAGAAAATATATAAACGACAAAGACCAGGAAGTTTGGACTGAAGAGTTTGAGACAGAGGAGCAAATTTTAAAAGCTTTGGGCATACTGGCAAACAGCAAACTAAGAATAGAGAAGGTGACTAGAAAACAATCCAAAAACTCACCACCAAAGCTATATAATCTTTCAGAGCTTCAAATAGATATGTTCAACAAACACAATATAGACATCACAAATACTATGGCTATAGCCCAAAAACTTTATGATTATCCGGTATCAATCCAAACATATCCAAGAACCGATACTCCATATCTAAAGGAGGCTGAGTATGCAGATGTTAAGCCTATCTTAATCAAGCTAGCAAAGCATCAGGTTGTTGATCCAAATATAGTAAGAAATATACTTCAGAGCACTATACCTAAGCGAAAAACTACCTTTAAAGATGAAGAAGTTGTTGCTCATGGAGCGATTGTGCCTACTCTAAGCGGAGATTTAAGTGAGTGGCTGGGACAGCTTAGCGACGCAGAAAAGATGTGTTTTACATTAGTTTCCAAGCGATATACAGCAAATTTTATGCAAGACTATGAGTATATTCAGGTTAACGGCAATACAACTGATATTGATGGCTTTGCTCTGTTTTTTTCTGAGCAGGTTCCTGTTAGTGCAGGCTGGAAAGAGATATACAGCCCTGATGCTGTAGAAAGAATTAGAGATTATTCTCCTATGATTCCGGATAACTTAAAAGCCGGAGATGAAGTGTCTTTAGAGACTATGGAACACAAAAGAGTTAAAACAAAACCAAAGCCACGTTTTACAGAGGCAACCCTGCTTGCAGCAACTTCCAAGGTGGCAAATTTATTTCCGGATAGTGAAGAGATTAAAACATATTTGGGAGAGCATGGAATAGGTACCGAATCAACACGTTCGATTATCATACATCAACTTTTTGATGAGGAGTTTAACAAAGGCGAGCCTTGGCTTGTATATAACGGAAAGCAGGTTATATCAACCCCTAAGGCAAGAAATTTTATTGCCATGCTTCCTGAAGATCTTGTCTCTCCTATAAAAAGAGCCTTTTTCTCTAAAGAACTTAAAGATGTCGAAAAAGGAGTTAAGAGTTACGACGGGGTTGTAGATATGTATCGCACCTCTGTTCAAGATACTATTGAGCTAATTAAAAGAACGGGACAACAAAGAGGTATTTCTCCGGGAGGGCGAAAATTTGCTTCGCAAGAGCCATCTGAAGCTCTTGGAGCCTGCCCTCAATGCCAAAGCGGAACGATACACGACAGAGGCAAAATATATATGTGCTCAAATGCAAAAATTATAAACGATGGCGGAGTTTTTACAAACGAAGGCTGTAACTATCGAATATTTAAAGGCATTCTTCAAAGATTTGGCAAAAAAGAAGTTACTCAAAGAGAGGTAAAAGAGCTGCTTAAAAAGGGCTCGGTGGAAGTTACTTTAAAAAACAGCAAAGGCTCTTATAAGGCAAAACTCATTCCAAATATGGAATATGGAGTAGGGGTCGATTTTAGTAATGCCTCCTCTACGCCTAAAAACTACAAAAATATAGGTGTTTGTCCTCTTTGCGGCGGTCAGGTATTGATAAAAGAAAAAGTTTATGAATGCGAAAACAAAAAGGTTACTCAAGAGGACGGGCAATGGGTTAATAAGGGAAGTTGCTCATACTGCATTTTTAAAAGCTCTTTGCAGAAATTTGGCAAACCTAGCCTCTCTGATAGTGAAGTAAGAAATTTGTTAAAAAATGGAAGCGTTAAAGTTGATTTGGTATCAAATAAAACTAGAAAAGCTTTTTCCGCAACTTTATACACCGATGATCAATACGGAGTAAGAATATCGTTTGATTAAAATTTACTTCCTATAAGGAAGTTCTAGGTTGAGTTTTGTCTCAACCTAGAAAAAATTTAATTCCGGTAGGCTGATAAGTATCTATCAAGTTTTTAAGCCAGTTTAGCTTCACCTGATTAATATCTTTATCGTTTAAAATCTCAGCCACTCCAAATTTCTCTTTTATAGCAGCCTCGATTACCTCCCTGTGCTTACTGTAGATATAGCGAAAATGGATAAGTTCATCCAAATTTCCTGTATATCTTATATACAGAGTGCTTTCTACAATAGCGATGGGTGACAGTTTATCTAAAACCTCAATCCCCATCTTTTTAAGATAAGTGTCCAGCTCTTGCCAGACACCTATCAACTCCTCTTTAAGAAGCATCTTCATGGAACTCCTCCTCTTCCTCTTCTTGTGCAGCACTAATGCTAATTGTCTGCCTCAAAGAGTGCTTTAACCTATATCCTAAAGCCTCAACCTGATCGTTTAACTCCTCGGAATCAAACTTTATATCAAGGCTGTTGATGTAAGTATCTAGGAGGTTTCTTTCGGCAAGTGCCTTTATAACGTCGCCTTTTTTATTTTTACGACTTTGCAACTGCCAAAATCCACTCACTTTTAAACCAACGTTTAAGTTAGCTCCCGGGATAAGCATTTTATATCCGGGTTTAAGCTCATCTTCTTCGTTGGCTTCTCTTGAGAGCACCTCATGCCCCGCAGCTTTAAGCAGATTTGTTTTTTCTGCAACCAACTGCTGTGCCCACTCTAAAACCCGCAACTCGTCTTGCAAGTTTTGAGGGTTAAAAGCTCTCGCTTCACACTGATCTATAAAAGGGCAGTGTAAGCAATGAGAACCCGGGGTGAAAGCTGGCTTGTTTTTATCGTTGATTACGTACAAATAGTTTGTAAATTCATTGATAAAACACTCTTCCAATACTTTTAAATACCTCTTTGAGTATCTAGCTTCATAGCACTTACTCATTCTAAGGTTAAATCTTTTGAAGATTACCGGCAACCCCGTCTCTCTGTATGCTAAAAAAGCATACAAAAGAGCCTCCGTGTCGTCTTTGTCGTTAAAGGCGGCAGAGGTTTTTAGTTCAATCACTACTGCGTGTTGAGCTTCGACCAAATCTCCATCCTCATCTTCAAAGGTGATATCCTTATATCCAAAAATATCGAACCTGCCTGTTATGGCAAAGTCTTCCGCTACTTCCGGCAAAGGAATTGTAACAGCCTTTTCTATCTCATAGAAAGGCAACTCCTCATCGGTTTCCTCATCTGTTACAACAAGATCGGAAACCAAATCTCTTACTTTTAACAAGCCTTTCATTGTTTCCATGACGCTTGCTACAAGTGTTGGGCTATATTTTGTTGTAATAGCCCCTATAGGCGCGTTTGTTAAATACGCCTCAGCTAATTCATGGGCAAGTGTGCCCACTTTCGCTTCGTTTCCCAAAACACTGCGTTTTGCAGAACGAAAGTCATTTTGGAGTAAATACCCCCATAGCCTACACTTTTCGTAAGGCATATATTTGCTCTTAGAAAGAACCATTTTAATCTCCTTTAAAAAATTTACTACTCATAAAAATATGAATAGCTTAATATTAGGGTTATAGCAAAAAATCTCCTTTAATTATTTTCTCCTGCACTCTTTTTGTTTTATAAGATATTTATCTCTTTGCTGTCTTGAAAAACATATATCTTCATCCATTAGAGATATTAAGACATCGTAAGCATGGCATATATTAGAGCTAACTCCCGCAAATAAAAAATAAGCAGCCTTTTTACAATCAGGATCAACTCCAAGACCTCTAGCAAAAATATCGCCTAAATAACCGACCCCCTGAAAATCGCCCTTTACAAACATAAGCAAAAAAGAGTCTCCAGCTAGTTCAAATTTTTTGTCGTTATACGCTTTGATTGAGTCTTCAAGGCTTAAAGCTTGTGTTTGCGGATTTATTGTTTTGCCGAATTTTTGAGCGTCTCTTATGAAATCCGATGCGGTAGCAGGTAGCCACAAAGAGGCTGTTACAAGGGCTATAAATAGTATCTTTTTATTTAATTTATTCATCTTTACCTCCACACAAAACAAATTTTATGTTTTTATAGATCTATCTTTTTTTCTTTTTCCTTTTTTAGAACCGAAAAGAGATCTACAAGCTTAACGGTCTTTGCTTTGCTTGTTTTTTCAACAAATTCTCCATCGCTTTGTATCTTTTTTAACTTAGATTCTGTTTTTTCTTTAATCATGTTTATCGTATTATTTACGTCAAATGTAACTAAAAACCAATCTTTTGTTTTTTGGAATGCTTTACTATTAACAATCTTTGGTGATCTTAGGACATACCAGGATATAATATATAAAACAAAAGTAAGAACTAGAACCTTAAATGTGCTAGTTAATATCCACAATCCAAATTTAACAAGCCATAGCTCTCCTGATGTAAGTCCAATCAAAAAACAAAACAGAACCAGAAGCGAAAAAGATGCCGCTATAATCTTAATAAGCAAATTAGTTAATTTGTTTTCCAACAACACATTAAACGTATAAGCCATTGTTTGAAATGGATTAGTAAACATGTAAAAACCTCCTCAAAATTTATATATTAATTATATCATAGCTCCTAAAACACATCCGATAATAAGCCCAATAGTATCGATATTTTTATTTTATTTTAAGAATTAGAATAATATAATGATTATGTTATATAAAAATTACAAATAGGAGGTAAATATGACCATATTTACAAAAAATGGACTTAAGGTTATTCTGGCTGCAATCAGCCTTATGAGTTTAACAAATTCTGCTTTAGCATCGGACAGCTCTAGCGACAAATGGCGCGACTTTTTTATAGGAGCCTCGGTAGAGAAATATAGCACCAGCTCAAAAGTTTTGGACTCTATGAGAGTAGATCAGTTGATGCCAAACGGAACTCCGATTCATTTAGAGTTGGGTTGGTATGTTGTTCCAAGCTATCAAAGAATGGGTGCAAAAGTGTGGTTTGACCTATATTCTGATTCTAAACGCAATAGCGAAAAGGGCGTTGGGTTACATGGAGTGGGTGAGTGGAGGATTATGCAAAGTCTACCAATTAATTTTTACTTTGGTGGTGGAGCGTATTTTGCAAGACAATCAAATAACGGAAAGACATTTGTAGTTGACAATCCAAAAAGTGCATCAGGCTTTATACTTGGTGGTGGCAGTGGTGGCAAAGGAAATGTCACTATGAATAAAAACAGCACCATCATTGGACTTGATGTTATGACCGGTTTTAGTGTTAATTTCACTGAGTCTTTCTTTGGTGATCTTGGCTATGTCGGAAAATATAGAAGAGCGAATTTTGGCTATACCATTAATGGACTACCAAACACTCAAACAAACATCAGTGAAGATACTTTCGATCACTCCGTAAGACTTGGTCTGGGCTTTAGATTTTAAGTAAAATCCTAAAAGGATTAATTTTGAAGACAGTTTTTAGGCTGTCTTCAAAAATTTTAAATATGTAGATAGTTTAGGGCTTTGGCAAGCTCTAGCATAGAGATTTCGTTTATTTCAATTTTGTTGAATAAACTCAAAGCACTATGCGATTTATCCCTCCATTCCACATCAAGCTCGTCTACTATATCACCGCGGTCTTCAAGAATAAGATTTGGGATAAACGATTTTAACCTCTCTTTTTTATCCTCAAAATCCTCCTTATCATCCCATTCGATACTAAAGCCATCACAGAACATCAGAAGAGTTGCTGACTTGCCCGTTGCTGCGTTGAAAAATACCATTGTATCAACATATAGCTCAGCGGTTTCAACCCACTCATCTACATACAATACGTTGGTTATTTTTGTTGGTTTTCCACCGCACCTATCCTCAACCTTTTTTTGCAAATCTGGTGAAGTGATTTTGTAAAAAGCATCCACTCTGATTTGCTCTTCAATTAGTTGCTTTGCTTTTTTTGCAAGCCCTAAAGCGTCGCTTGACAAAACCTCTAATTTCTTAATATTTTCGCACATATTATGCTCCTTTAAAAAATTTTTAACCATGTAAAACATAGTTAATTAAAAGTGGTTATAGCAAAAAATAAAGGGTCTACTGATGACGGATTTCAAATCGCTCAGCTCCATATCCATCTGTAAAGCAATAAGGCACATTAGCTTTTTATCAAATTTGTTTTTGCAACTTTTAGTGAATTTTTATAATTTTTTAGCAAGATATTTTGAATTTTTATCATCTTTTTGCAGGTTTTATTGAATTATTCGCAACTTTTATTGAATTTTAGTATGATAGGACGCACGCTATATGCATATAAAATAGTCTTTACTTATGATAGCCGATCATTCATTTTTAAGCTCTTCTTCCACCTTTTTGTGTTGTTCTATTATTTTCTTATGGCTCAAATAACCCGTAATAAATATATACATCAAACCAATCAAGGCTATTGTTAAAAAAATTACATTTTCCTTGCTATTTATATTCATAACAATAGCCAAAACAAATAAAATCGGAGTTGTAACGATAGATATCTTTAAAAGCTTCATATCTTTTAACATTTGTTCCATATTGTTGCTCCTTTTTAATGTTTTTATATGTAGTAATCAAAATTCCTCCATCAGCTTGGCATTTATCTCCTTTAGGGAGTTTTTGATTATGGTATTTATCTCATCTGACTTATCAACCCTATTTGCTAGATCAAGTATAATATTATATAGAGTTATATTTTCTTTTGAAAACCTAGAGCAATCTAAACCCATGTTGACATATTGTTCTATTGCTTCTCCAAGCTCTTTTGGACTTTTAAACGCTCCAAGCTTATCTAACAAGCTATCAGATATTTCTATTTTCTTTAATGCCATTTTTTATCCTTTTATTGTAGTTTAAAAACAATTTTAATATAAAACCATATTTAATACATCATTATATTTAATTTTTTAAAAATAATCAATCATTTATAGGCATTATTTGATATAAGAATTTATTTTTATGGTATTTTCAATAATTATGATACAATACTTAAAAATATTTACATAATAATTTATTAAAATAGGGCGTTTATTTTTTTCTGCCCTTGTATTTCATTGAAAATAAAGATTTACATAATAGATTGTTATGTAAATAAAAAAGGAAATTTAATGCAAAGCAATAAAAAAATGGATTTTGCAGACGAAATGTCTATGTATAGAGATAACTTTATATCATACAATAATATAGCGGATAAATCTATTAATACAATTAACACATACAAAAACTGTCTTGATAGCTTTGTAGAGTTTTGCTATGAAAATAATGATGAATTAAGTTTTAAAACCTTACAGCAAAAAGATATAACTAACTATTTTATCTACTTAGATAATCTTTATAAGAAAAAACAACATAATACTACGCAAAACAAGAAAAAATCAATATCAACCTCTACTAAGGCTCATTATATAACCATATTAAAGATTTTCTTTAAATATATCACAAATAATAACCATAACTTCATAGATTTAGAGAAAATACTAAGTACTTATAAAATTACAAAGAAAAAGCAACATAAGTTTGAAAATTTTATGACAAGAGAAGAAAGAGATAAAATTTTGCTATTTTTGGCTCAAGCTCTCAATAAAAACAAAAATTTCAAGAACATGAGAAATAGCTTGTTAATAAAGCTTATGTTGCAAAGTGGTCTTAGAATAAGTGAGGCACTTAGCTTAAAATTTAGCGATTTTTCCAAAAGTGATGATGGTGAGTTTTACGATATTACCATACTAGCCAAAGGAGGGGAGTATCAAACAGCCTTTATAGCGTCTGATCTTATCGACCGGGAACTGCACTTTTTATTCTCATCAAAAATAGGGGACTATATATTTACAAATGGAGTTAACGACACTCCTATAACTAGGCAAAATGCTTATGAATTGCTGGCAAGAATTTATAGAAAATGCGGAATAGTCGGTAAGCGAGGTTGCCATATTTTACGACACTCATTTGCTATGAATTTTGTTGAAAAGAACACAAATTTAGGCATAATTCAAAAGGCACTTAGACATAAAAAAATACAAACTACAATGATATATGCAGACCCTACAAGTGAGATGGTGAAGAAAGAGATGAAGAGGATAGCCTCAGTATAGTTAAGCTTTATTAAGAATAAATATTATATAATTGTTTTTATGTTAATTGTTTTGGTAATTATACGTTTTTTGTCCTAGCTTTTTTAAAAGGAAATTTATTAAGCCATAGGGTATAACATAAGAAATTAATTGAAAAGCAAAATTTTCAATACTAAAACATACAAACCCATTTTTTAGGGCTTTAAGATATAGGCAGAAATTTAGCGATATATTTTGTATAATTACATAAAATATTTAAAGGTCAAGCAGGGTCAAGAAGCTATAAATTTGATAAAAATTTAGACAAAAATAAAATATTGCCACCAAAAGAATGTTTGGTGGAAGTAAAAAGGTTAAATAGCATGAATTTTTTTGGAGTCGTTTTAGTTTTAGTTGTTTTTGGAATGTTTGTTGAAATATTCATATTAAAAAAGAATCATAAAGAGATTTGGAGCTACCTAAAAGGAGTTTTTAGCACATCAAAATTATCAAGATGGCTTTCAATAGGAGCTATCCTGCTCTCATTAATCTCTGTTGCCCTATCTTACGACTACTATATGATTGCTAGGGGCTGGATACCGGTGGTTTTGTATCCATTGGTAGGAATATCGCTGTTAGGCTATGGAGCGTTTCTTTTTGTATCACCTATAAAAAAATCCGACTACATAACATACGAAGAAGAGCAAGAAATTCAAGCTAAGAAGCAAAAGATAGCTACATACACGGTTGTGTTAAGTTTACTTACTTTTTCCATGGCTATATTTTATATAAAATATAGCATTAATATTGTTTGGCATACCAATCCTAAAGATGAAAATAATGACTATGCTTACTTATTTTACCGAGGAAAAAGCTATTTTTCCATTAAGCATCCGGTTATTATTGTGACAGATAAAAATTTTAAAATTTTTAGAATTGAGTTTCAAGATGATAAGAGTAGGTATCTTAAATGCGGTTACGGAAAGTGCGAAGAAATAAAAAAGGATCCGGCTAATTAAAAACTAGCCGCCCTATTCTTTTGAATCTATTTGTTTATCTTGCACTTTTGTACTTTAGTTATAATATCGTCGTCTATAAGCTCATATACGCCCGTTCCTTGCCTCATTTTTGAAATAACACTTTTTTCTTCCTCATTTAAATTTATAGCTTCATAATTGATTTTATGCAGCAAATTAAAACCTATATCGCTTTCACCAACCTGAGAGATTGTTGCAATACATTTTATAGGAGTCCACATTTTTCCCCTCGCTTTGTCTGTCAAATTTTTGTCATAAATAAAAGCGACATCTCCCACCTTCATATTATGTTTAGGTATTTGTCTCCAGTTATCAAAGATACTGTTTTTAATAAGACGGTCTATAGCTCTACTATCCCCGGTCTTAACAATAAAGAAATTTTTATGTGAATTCATCTGTTTATAGCTCCTTTGTTTGACTAACATTAGAATATGTGTAAGTTAAATTATATCGCATTAAATAGACAAAAAGTCTTTTTTTAATATAGCCCGACGAGATTAATTTATAAAACAAGACCTGGTTTAAAGGTAAGCTCCCCATTAAAAAGAGCCTCTTTGTCAATGCAGTTAATTAAATTTTGTAGCTTTGGATCCTGAGCCTTAGCGTTTATCAAGGTGTAGCTCTTTGCTACATTTATAAACTCCTCTTTGCTGAGTCCGTAATATTGTATTTTATTTATTTCGGCTTGTATATTAGCCGGAGTTGGACGACAGGTGGCATTACTCCAATTCGCAATCAATGACATCATAGCTTTTTTAAATATTGAGTCATTAGTGTTTTTGAGTATATCATAATACACGCAAGCCTCATTTGTCATAATCATTGCATTTTTAGACAAAATAGAGTTAAGCCTGTTCATATACTCATCAAATACTTCTACAGCAAGCATACAAACCCTTTTTTAGTTGATAAATAATTATAAAATATCATAGCTTAAATAAATATTAATCATATTATTTTATTTAAGTATATTTAAGCTAAAGTATAATATAATTATTTTATGTATAAAAATTAGGAGGTTTGCTTGATACTAACACCGGAACAGTTATGTATAGTATATTCTGATGCTGATACAATTTTCGTAGAAGCGCTAGCCGGAACCGGCAAGACAACTACGCTAAAAGAATATGCAAAAGCTCGCCCATGTGAGAAAATTCTGTATCTGGTTTTTAATAAATCTGTGAGGGCTGAATCAAAGGCTAAATTTCCTAAAAATGTTGAAGTGCATACGATTAACAGCTTTGTTTATGCAAAAATGATGAAGCTTAATACAAATCCTATTATGAATGAACTCAGTACAAGCTTTGTGATGAGATTTTTTAGATTTCAGCAGCATGAGTATGCTAGAGCTGTAAAGATCATAGAGTGTTGCAATGCTTTTGTAAATTCATCTGTTCCGTTTGAGTTATTCTTTGATTCTGACAACACCTTTATATTAGACGCTAAGAAGCTTGTATCTCAAATGTATAATGACACCGAATTTCCGATTACACATGGAATTCTTTTGAAGCGATTTGTAGATGAATTTAACTTCGCATCTTTGGATTATGACTCAGTATTGGTAGATGAAGCTCAAGATCTGAATGGGGCTATGTTTCATATTATAAATAAAATACCGGGCAAGAAAGTTTATGTTGGTGATGACCGTCAAGCAATTTACGGCTTTAGAAACACCATCAACATCTTTAGGCAAGATATAAAAGCTGAACGTTTTAAACTTACAAATAGCTATAGATTTGGACCTGTAATCGCTAATTTTGTAAACACAATGAGTGGAATTATGTACCACAAACCTCTTGGTATCAAAGGCGTTAACGAAGATGAGATTGGTGAAATTGTTTTAGATGAGCAAGAGAACATGGAAGGGCTTTATTCAGCTTATATAACAAGAACTAATGCCCATTTGTTCGATAAAGCTTTTGAGCTAATGAAAGAAGGTAAAAAGGTATCGATACCGTTTGATTGGGATTTAATAAAAGAGCTACTTCTTGATGTCTTTTATCTCTACTTCAATGTGAGAGAAAGGATTGTGACATCAACTATTAGAGCTTATCCTAGTTTTGATTATATGAAAAAGATTTCTAAGGCTGGAGGGGATATTGAACTTGCTTTTTTAATTAAAGTTGTAGAAAAATATGAGCTGGAGTTGCCCGAGAATATTATTTCACTACACAATCATTTAACCTCCCCAAAACTAGCCGATATAATACTTTTAACTGCTCACAAAGCTAAAGGGCTTGAATTTTTTAATGTGGAAATTGCCAACGACTTTGCACTCATTAAGCATGCCGAAGCAGAAGAAAAAAACCTACTTTATGTTGCTATGACAAGAGTGATTGAGAAGCTAAAACCAAATGCAGATTTGAGGAATACTTTTTTAAATTTAAGCTTGATGTCTCCCGCCGGATCTCGAGTTGTAGCCATATAAGAGCATAACATATTCCTGCCATGCCCTTTATTATTTTTTATTCAATTTTTGCATAATTATTTTTGACATTTTATTTATATTATTGGATCTTTGTTTTTATAAAGAGTTATATATAAATCATCATTTATTATCTCTTCCTTAGTTAATCCTTTAAAGGGATAATAATAAATAATTTTTCCATTATCATGCAGAGCACGCAGATATTTCTTATATGTTTTATCAATTTTAGCATTATGTCTCATGATAGATTTTTCAATAAGATATTTTGCTTTCTTTTTAGCTAATTGCTGCTCTGTTAGAGGCGTACAATCAAAAGCAGACTCATATAGCTCATCGTTATCTTTGTTTACTCTATCTATTTCTTCTTGTGGCAACCATAACATCTTTTTGTCCTTTCAAAAATCTATTTGCAATATATTATGAATTATCGAATTTGTTTTACCGTTTTATTGTTAGCCAAAATTGCACTATTCACATATTCTATTACTTCATTTGGTGCCGGACTATTTGATATACCGCTTATTTGAGACAAATAAAATTTATTCCTTTGCAGTTTAACTTCAATTGTATACCTTCTATTATTTTTTCTTAAAGAGCAAATAAAAGACTCTTTAGCATTTACTTGATTAATGTATGTGGCAACGCAGTTGCGATTAGCCACCCCTTCTTCAACTATTTCCTGCTTTGTTGTTAGCATTTTTATATCATCTGGGAACTTTAATCTTAAGAACGGGTTGTCAGCATTTATTTTTACATCAGGTAAATATTTTTCTTCAATATTTAGTACCAATCTATCGTGTTCCGCCTCTATTCTTTTTAAAGATCTTATTTTTAAATTCACCTCCTCTTTTTGCTCTAAAGCCATATCAACATAATCTCTAATTACACTTTTGTAATTTTCTTTATTTGAAGCAATTTTGGAGCATAAATATTTATATAAAACATCTTTTGCTAAGGATATTCCTTTACTGTCCGTTATTTTTTCAAGATCAGCTTTTGAGATAAAATTTATAATATCTTCAAGATATGGCTTTGGAATATATTTTTTAATTTTCAAAATAATGTAGGTAGCAAATAAGCTATGTTTATTAACAGAATTTAAAAATACTTCTTTTGGATATTTTGTGACAAAAAATTCTTTTTTGTTTACAAAATTTTCAAGCAAGCTAAATTTAAATGGTGATTTTATAATTGTCGGATTATTTAATAGATCTAATTGTATATCTTTTAGATGTAAATTTGATCTTACTAAATAGGCAAAGTAAATATTAAAAAATTCATGAATAATAGGAGAGTTTTTGCAAATTCTTGAAACATCGCTTAGGCTTGCCTCATAAAAGTTAAATTTGCCGTTATAATTCCTGCCTATAAATATCTCATATTTACTTTTTATATAAATTTTAAAACTTGGAATATGTTGTCGAAAAAATATAAAATTACTATCTCTGTTTTTAAAAACAACATCAGATGACGATATAATCATCTGACCTTCTTGTGTAAGATCAATGGTTAATGCTTCACAATAAAAAGGATTAATTTCTTTTACAAATTTGCTTAAAGTCATAAAATTTGTATCAAAAAATTTCAAAATTTCATTGTCAATATTTAAAAAATGAACAATCTTGTCGTTTTGGTATAATGCGTAAAATTTTTTCAGCATCTCGCTAAGAATGGATTTTAATTTTGGTAAAGCTTGATTAAAATTTTTATCAAAATTATCTTTAAACTCTAAATGTTGATTAAAAAATGACATTTGTTATTATCTTTTCCTTATTCTTATCTATAAAAATATTTTGATTAATGAATTTGCTTGATAAATTTTAAATCCTATAAGGATCATCTCGCTTATTTTGACAATCTAATTAGCTTTGTCAAAAATATTTCAGCATAAAAGCGAAGTAGGCTATAAAAGCCTACTTCGTTAAAATTGCAACCAAACTACCGTCATTATCATAAACCTCAATACGATCCGCATTAAAATTTATATTAGACTGACCTATAATAACTTTAGTTGCCACTTTTTTGACCTCAAATTTATTAGCATCAAACAAAGACACCTTAAATAAGTTTGTATACCCCTTATCGTTTGTTTTTGTTTCAAAAGCACAAATTTCACCGCTAGATACTCCGTTTGCAGCTCCATTAAAATCACTAAGTTTTTTAATTTCGCCATTTGGAAGCAGCATACTAACTTCAAAAAAAGTTTTGCCTGTTCTTGTCTTCCTTTCTTCTGTTCCAAGTAAAGCTGCTATGATAGTGCCTTCTGGAATTTTGATACGAGAAAGCTCTTTTAAGGTTTCATTTGCGAAAACTTGACTTAATACAAAACCTGTTCTTTGAATCTCCTTGTCGAGTAAAACATCTTTTGAAAACTCTTCGCCGTTCATAACCACGTTGCCGTGCGTAGCAATATTGAGTAAGGATGTTGTATTCTCCAATAGATCCTTCCTTGTGTGCCCTAGCTTGTCAAATACGCCAGTTTCCACAAGAGCCTCAAAAACGGTTTTGTTTAGTTTTTCACCAATTTGTTCCTTTGATTCAAGCTCTTTTAGGGCATATTCAAGTCTCATAGCCTCTTGCGCTTTCTCTTCACGCTTAACTTGCAAATCTATTATTTTTTCTGATAAGCTGTTAAGTGTTTTAGCAACCGCATCGGTGATTCTTTTTTGTTGATTAGTCCTTATTTTTTCCTCTGTTTGACCAATCTGATTATCAAATGAAACGATTTTTTTCTGAGCTGCGCTAAGCTGCCTTTGCAAAGTCGCCTCTTCTTTTTTGCCATCAAATTGAGTAACAGATAGTATTTCAAAAATACTCTTGCTTTCGACAAATGCCGATAAATCAAGGTCTTTGGAGCCTATACCCTTAATAGCTTGTAACCCAAAACTTATCACTCTTGGAGATACTACATCAAACAGGCTCTTTGAAGTAAGGTCCGGCTTATTTATCGTAAGCCCCATTCGTCTTGCTTCACCAATATAACCCGCCAGCGCGTCGTTATTTGATAGCTCCGAATTAAATAGTGCAGCAAAAAAGAAATCAGGATAGTAATACTTTAAATATGCAGTATAGTACGTAATAACCGCATACGCAGCCGAGTGAGACTTATTAAATCCATATCCTGCAAATTTCTCAATTAAAGCAAAAAGGTTTGCGGCATCTTCCGCCCTATACCCCTTTTGAACCGCTCCATCAACAAATTTTTGGGCGTATGCATCCATCTCCTCTTTTTTCTTTTTACCCATAGCTCTACGAACCAAGTCCGCTTCACCAAGGCTAAAGCCTGCGATAACCTGAACGATTTGAATAACCTGCTCTTGATATACTATTACACCATAGGTTGGCTCAAGTATCGGCTTCAGTGCCGGCGATAACTCATCGTTAAAGTATATGATCTCTTCCGTTCCTTTTTTACGCTTGACAAAAGATTCCAGAAGTCCTGCGTCCATCGGTCCCGGGCGATACAGCGCTATCATAGCCGTTAGGTCTTCAAAGCTATTAGGCTGTAAATTTGAAGCGAGGGATTGCATGCCTGGACTTTCTATCTGGAACATTCCCAGTGTTTGTCCGCTAGAAATATACTTGTATATATTTCTATCTTTCAAATCCAAGTTAAACAGGTTTATTGAAACTCCAAGCTTTTCTCTTATCGCTTTTACGGCATTGTCACACACCGTAAGCGTTTTAAGCCCAAGGAAGTCAAATTTAACCAAATCTACATACTCCAAAAACTCTCCATCGTAGCCGACGACGCGAGCGTCTTTAATATCGTACAGCGGTGCCTTTGTTGGAATAGGATCGTTTGATATAACCAAACCGCAAGCATGGACTCCGTTGTGACGCTTAAGCCCTTCTATACTTTTTGCGGTTTCCCACACTAGCTTAGCCTCATGATCCGTTTCAAAAAGAGCGTCAAACTCATTTTTTGACAATTCATAAGCTTCATCTAGTTTTATACCGGGAGTTTCAGGAATCATAGCAGATAGCTTTACTCCTAGAAAATCAGGCAAATTCAAAACCCTAGTACTATCTTTTACCGCCACTTTAGCAGCTAAAGTACCAAAGGTTATCACCTGCCCTACGTTATCTGCGCCGTATTGCTTTGTAACATATTCAATAACTTCATCTCTTCGAGATTGACAGAAGTCTATGTCTATATCTGGAAAGCTAACACGATTTGGATTTAAAAATCTCTCAAAAAGCAGATTATAAGGAATTGGATCAAGGTTTGTTATATGAAGGCAATAAACAGCCAAAGAGCCTGCTGCTGAACCCCTGCCGGGTCCTACTGGTATTTCATTTCTTTTTGCAAAGTTAATAAAATCCCAAACGATTAAAAAGTAACCGGCAAATTTCATATTTTTGATTACTTCAAGCTCAAAATTTAGTCTATCTTCATATACTTGATTTCCTTCAAAACCACGCTCTTTTAAACCTATCCTACAAAGCTGCTCAAGCAACACGTTATCATCCGTATTATAGGCAAAAGCTTCCGGCAAATTATGTTTTTGCGCTAATTTGGCGGACACTTCTTTGGTAAATTTAAAATTTGGCGGAACAGGGTTGCCAAATGTGTAATCATCTACACATTTGTTCAAAATCTCATTCCAGACAGGATGAGACAGCTCTTTTGGCACAACAGCCTTAACTCTACCGCCCCTAACCTCTTCGGCTAAAGTGGTCTTGTCTTCAATAGCCTTAAGACACGCTATAGAGTAGTAGTCTTTAGGGCTACGCGCATTAACAATCGGGGCGTCGATCACCTCGGTTGCTTCCTGGATAATGCTGTTTTTAATCATACCCAGCGGAGTACAATCATCCAGCAAAGATCCATACTTTGATTTAATGGTTACATCGGTATTGAAAACATCCAAACATACAGACGTAATAGATGGGTTACTAAACACATCTTCATTAAATCCCCCACTCTCACAAGCACACAAAAACTGATAGCCGTCATGATTGTGTGCAATAAATAGATATAGCACATTATCTACAACAGCTTGCACGCCAAGAACCGGCTTAATGTTGTTGCTTTTGGCTTGCTTGTAAAAGCTGGCGGCATTAGACATTGTTTTGTTGGCTAAGATAATAGTATCATAGTCCTGTAGATTTGCTAATGCTTTTTTTCCGCTAAATACGGAAGGATCGGCAATGGTATTATCCATCGCTAACAACATTGCTCCCATTTTAATCTCCTTTAAAAAATTTAATTCATTTCTTGTAAGAATGAATATGCATTATTGTTATAGCAAAAAATCGGGCTTATCTTAATTCTTCCACATATATCCCATAGCGTTTTTAACATACTTGATATTTGATTCAAGTAATTTTGCCACGTCATTATATTTACTATAATGCTTTGCATTAAGATACTTGGCTAACTCAAGAGCCTCTAAGGATTCTTTTTCTTTTTCGGCATCTATATAAATACCTGAAAGAGATATATAATGATCAAGGAGCTCTACAGCCTCATTACCTCTTAAAGTTTTGATGATGTCTACAGCTGATAAAGCATCTGCGATTGCTCCATTAAAATCTTTTTTGTATTTTTTTGCTATGGATAACTCTCTTAAGACCTGAGCTACTTTTAAATTTTCGTTTCCAAGAACTCTTTTATAGTGCTCCAATGCACGTGACAAGCTATCTAAAGCTTCCGTGTGCTTAAATAGACCTATGTATGCAATACCTGCCATATAGTCTATATCAGCAAAAATAAGGTTATCCGGATGATTAATTTTTATTACAACATCAAGTTCTTTTTTCGCTTTTTCAAGCAATACGATAACATCCTCCATTCTACCTCTATTCATATAAGCTTGAGCTCTATAATAAGGCAGGCTAGCATATTCAAATGAAGCAAGACCAGGATTTATACGAAAGATGTCTGCCGCAATATCAAAGTACCTTAAAACATCCATTCTAAAATCGGTACGAAGTCCCAATGAGTTATTAAGCCCATAAGCTACGGCTAGCTTACCTTGGATAGCCTGGTATTTAAATATATTTTCCGAAACATTGTAGTTTCTGCGAGCATAATCTGTAGCTAATTTTCTAAATTCTGGTCTCTCTTCCCACATGTCCCACAAAGACTTGATTATAATTGGAGCAGCAAGTAAAAAATCAGCCGGACTTTGTTCTCTTAATGCTCCAGCTACCGTATAAGCTTTTTCTGATATTTCAGCTGCTTTTTTTAAATCTCCGTAAGCTCTTAAAACCTCTGCGTAATAAAGTAAACTCATAAGATATTGGGTTTGGCTTGGTATATCGACTTCAGTTGAAAAATTAACATTTATTTCAGAATAAGAACTTTCTTTTACAAATTCTTCCGCAACTCTTAGAGCGTCTTTCATTTGCCCATTTAAAATAAGCTCATTCATGCCGTCATATCTTTTTAAAACATGATCGGCAACATTAAATTTGGCAATAGGCTTTGGCTTATCTATCTCCCTCTGTTGTAAATTATAAGACTGTCCAAATGTAATAGATGGGGCTTCAGTATCACTAAAACCCCCAAAACCAAAACTAAGGACTACAGACATAAAAAGTAACAGTTGTTTTTTCAAGCAATACCTCCCGACAATATATTTTTAATTATTATAACAAAGATTGTATGAAAGTTTTTTTAAGATTAAATATAATATAATTGTTTTATTATAAAAGACGTATAAAGGAGTGATACGATGTTAAAGAATTCTCATCAGATGATTGGTTTGTGTGCTACACCATTAACCCTCACTGCAATTCCTTATACCGGATTTGAATTAATTGACCACCTTATTTCAAAGCACAACGCCTTTTTTTACTCTATTTTTAGTTCATCCAATCAAGACAACAATTTGTTGGCACTAGCTATATACGTAATCTCGGTTTTTTTCGGAAGCACCCTTCCTGATTGCGATATTGGTTTTAGGAGGTATTATCCGCCTGAACAACAAAACAACATGAAGCTTTATCATAGGCAATGGACGCACAGTGTTTTGCTTTGGACTATATTGTGGATATTGGGAATTTTTGTTTTACCTGGAAGAGGAGAAGCATCATATTTTTATCTAATTTTTATGGGCATAGTTACGGGCGGTATTTCACATATAGTGGCTGATGCCTTTACGGGAACCATTCCTTGGGGCTTCTTTGGATCGTATGAAAAAAAATACAGCAGAATTGGTACTACAAATTTTTTATCAGAATCAACTGATCAATGGTTTAAAAAAGAACTTCCTGTTGTTTCTGATACTTGGCTATTTTTGTACATTCCGGTAATGATAACACTTTCCGTATTAGCTATTATTTCTAGGTAATATCTAAATCATTTTTCTTGCTAAAGCTGCTTGGATTAGCCCCAAATCTTGTTTAATATTACGTTCATCAATAGAGTTTCCAACCTGAGAAAATAGTAAATTAAGTCTTTTTTTAAGTTCGGTTAACTCTTGTAAAGACATTGTGTTAAGGTCAATATCAAGCCTTTTATAAAAAGAAATTTCTACATGGGGGTTTGGTATCTCTAAGGCGGGCGGAATCGGAAGAGTCTCCTCAACTTCTTCCACATGAGAAATAAAATCCGTAAAATACTTGCCTTGCAGCTTTCTTTTATTGTCTATAAAATCTTTGTATTCTACATCCTTACTACTATTTGTTTTAGCGTATTCTTTTGGGCTGCTTATAAAAGCCCCGACAGCAGAAACATTACCCTCTTCTTTTTGCTTCAATCCTACAATCTCCATAGGAATTTTTTCCTCGTTTGTTTCATTGTGCCGACTTGCCTGTTGAGCCTGCTGATTGCCCGACTTTAATATGCTTGCTAACTCTTTTTCCTCCTGCTCTTTTTTACGTTTATTTAGTTCTTTTTGCAGAGCCTGAACAACCTTTCCTTCGTTTTGTGGGGTTACATGAGGGTTCTTAGCAAATCTATTCATGGGGTTTAGGGCAAATTCAACAGCTTTTTTAACTTGCATATCATCATGAGCCTCGGCAACCTTTCTCATTGCGCTTTGCTGATTTGCGCCCAAAGCTTGAGGCATTTGTATTGTTTGGTTTTGTTGAGCTCTTTTTTCCGCTAATTTTTGTTGTATTGTAGCTGCAAGCATCATTCCTCCGGTATCGGCTACAATATTCTGAGTCATATTTCCTGCCGAATTGCTTTTAATTAAAGTGGTGTCCGTATTTTGATTAAAAGCTTCATGATAATTTACATTCAAATCTTGGTTTCCATAAAAACCGATATTTTTACTTTCTTCATAACCGGGTAGCAAGAATTCATTTTTTAACGTTGTTTCAGATTTAATGGACAAATTTTTGTTTTTATTGGTATAAGAGTCACTCTCTTTATTCAAAAAGGTTTCTTGAGAATCAATTGCTCTTCCATGAATTTGCTCCATCATCTTAGCTAGACCGCCCTCAATATTGCCTTCTTTCATAGTTTTTTCAGCATCTGCTTTTTGAAATGCACTAACCGGAGCTCCTCCTAGTGCATTTGGTTGTCCCGGCAAACTTGCTCCTTGCAATCCTGGAGCCCCTAAATTTGCACCAAAATTCGGGTTTCCCATGCCGGTCATCGTATTTGTAGCCTGAAAAGACCTAGCAGTGCTGCCCATAAAGCTTCCTCCAGCCATCAAGCCACCATCTGCTATAAGTTCCTGTAATGCTTGCAGGCTCGCTGGGTCAAGATTTTGTATATTAAATTGATTTACGCCTAATTCTTGTAGTTTTGCAGCTATCTGTGGATCATTAAACATTTGAGACATGTCAAAGCTAAAACTACCGCCGGATCTAATACTCATTAGGTCTGTGCTGGCTCCAAACGAAGTTCTTGATCCTAGTGTATCAAATGTATTTGTGCTACCTGAGTTTACCGTGTTAAAAGTGCTGACACTGCCTCCCCATGTTGAATTTGATTTTACCGAAGATGTGCCAAAGGTGCTATCAACCCCGCCAAAAGGACTATAATTAAAGTTTTTTTTATTTCCACTTACAAGATCAAGCATAGATGTCGTGCTTGCCATGCCACCTCCATAGCTCTCCAGCAATCCACCTCCGCCTACGGAAGATTGATTTGTATACTGATCTACTAAAGAACCGGAGCTTCCGCTTGCACCACTATACTTATCCAATAAACTCATAGCTCAATCCTTTTTCTGATTTTTATATTATACCAAACTTACATTGCGTCCTATAAGTTGTGATATAATTACGTAAATATTAAGAATTAAATATGGAGGGTTTGATGCTTAGAAAAATTCAAAAAAAGAAATCCTTTTTAGCTATTTTTTGGATAGTGGTTGTAATAGCGACTTCAACTACGGCTTATGCTAACGGAGTAGCTGATAGATGGGCTCAAAAATTAGATACGGGCGTTTCTGAAAGCGGGACTTCTTTCTCTGCTTTGAGACAAGATCTAGAAGGTAAAATAGGTGGAAATCTTGGGCTGCTTATGGGCTTATTGGGATTTGTAGGGACCTTTATCGCCTATATATTTACACATAAGGGCTCAGTTCTTTTTACAGGCGGATTATTGTCTCTAATTGCTGGTGGCTTGACAGGGATAATATCTTATTTCTTTAATGTCGGAACCTCTGGATTTTCAGGGTAGCTTACACCCATGCTAAAAAATATTTTTTTCTGTATGGCTTTGACCACATTCTTGCTATCAACGGAATTTACAATCAAGTATTGGAAAATTCCACACCTTAATGTTAGTAATTTTAATCAACTAAAAAGAGACGAGGATATTTTCCGCAAATGGAGCTATGAAAGCTACGCTCCCATTCGATATATTGATGATATTGATGATCAAGCAGGAGTTAATCATTTTTCTTTTGGACATGCTATAAAATGCGATAGCAATAAAGTTTTGGAATTAAAACAAATACAAATGGGATGCTTAGTTTTAGATAGTAATGGAAGGGATTTTTCTTTAAAGCGATTACATTATCATCTAAACGAGCCCTTTGATGTTATTTATGCAAACAATCCTCCGGTAGTCTATGCATTTGAAAACCAATTTGCTTTAGTTTTTGTGGATTTTACCGATACTTATTATATAAATGACGTAAAGGGAGATATGAAAATCCAATATCGAACCTTATCTAAACTTATCACGGCTGTTGCCGCCGACGCCAAAATAGATGCAAATAAAGTTTTTGTGATAGGTAACTTTGGTACAACCTCTCAAAGACTAAAAGAAATTTTAAATAACACTGACATTAGTGTTTACAATGCTTCTGATGTAGATTTTATTGCAGATAAAAAAGGGTTTGTATCTCAAAATGTTGTAGCTAAATCCGAAAATCAATATATAAAAAAAGTAATTTCAAGAACTGATATCGCAACTCCCGACGTAATGAATAAAAATGAACTTCCATACTACCCGATTGAATTGAAATTGGATATTCCAAACATTAAGCTTTTTTATTGGTAAATTAAAATAGGAGCTTACTTTAAGCTCCTATTTTTTGACTCTCATATTCACCGTAAGTATATATTTTTGAAGACTCTTGTGCTTCATAATCATCACCAATATTATCTAACTCAAAAAATACACTATTGATGTCTTTCATGTTTTTTAAAACCCTATCAATAAACACAAAGTCATCAGTTGGGTTGTCGTTTATCTTTAGCCATTCTGAGCTATCAGGCAGATTATCTTGACTTATTTCAATCTCTATAGTCTCGTTTTGCCTTATAAGTGTTTTATTGATATTTTCTTGCTTGTCTTTAAGAACGGAGGCAACAGAAATTTTATTGGCTTCTCTTTCTTGAGGATCTCCCTTCAATCGAAGATTTGCTTGGCGCCTTACTACATCTAGCCTTTTCATAAAATCCTTATCTATAACTTTATCTAGCGTTATATTTGCCAAATAATTTACGTTTTTACTCCACGACTGAACAGCATTTTTAACAACCAAACAAATGTCATCCACCAAAATACCTGCATTTAACCAATGCGCTATAGTCTTTTGCGTCTCAAAATTCGTGTACAATACAGGATTGCTCTTGGACAAATCCACCTTACAACCTAAAACAAATTGATTGTATACATCGGTGTAGCAATGTACAACTTTGGAAATTTCACTTTTAAATTTGTTGACCTTTTGAAATTGCTCTTTTGCCATCTCTACCCTTGATGGAAATTTTCCATTATAAAGAGTTTCGATTCTAAGATACATGGCAAAATCCGGTTTGCAAGACCACATTGTAAAAAAATGTAAATTAACCATAAGACATTCCTCTACCGTAAAACCCGACATTAAATGCTTACTAATCAATCTACTTCTGTCCTTAGTTGCTTCAATCTTAGTATTTTTTAATTGAGCAAGATGGCTTATAACCACTTCAACTTCTTTACTATAATCCACAACAGAGCCAACCTTTACTTTAGCTAGCTTATCGTATAAAGCAAGATCTTTTTTTTGCATTAACTCCTTTTCATTATAGACCTTAAAATAACCATCTATCTCTTCGGGATTAAGGTTTAATAATTCTTGCATTGTCTTTACCAAGGTTGCGTTGCCTGTATTTATCGCAAGTGCAAAAAGAAGTAGATTATTATCTGCTATATGATTTTTTAGTTGATACTCAATAAGAGCCTTAACCGAATTTCCATCAACTTTCATGCTCACTCCTTTTTATTTTTTTCGATAAAAGCATGTACTCGCTTTGCCATTTTGTCATTTTTTATGTTCAAATTGTATAGTTCAAGCGTATATAAATCATCATTTCTAACCCCCAAAGAAGCGACATAGTCACTCAAGCATGCAAGCTCATCTGTAAAAATAACTATCCCTTTGCAATAAGTGCTTGTGGTTATTATATTTGTCTTATCAAACAAGCCCTCTTTTAAAAATATACTTTGAACCATAATTCCCTCAAAGGAATTTTTTAATTTATCGTAAGCTCTATCGTAAGCTCTTAACATCATTTTAATCCCAATTTCTTTATCATCATAATAATAGTTATACAGCCCTTTTAATATCGATTCAAAATACCTAAGATAGTCATCTTCGGTTCCAAGGATCTGAAATACTTTTCGTTTGTCTCCACCGGCTCGATGCGTGGTAAAATATTGAGCATATCTGGTATATAAATTTACATCTACAAGCTTTTCTTTATAAACAATTTCACCGGGAGAGTAATCTTTTTCATCAACATTATTTGCCACCAATGAAGCTTTAAAAAGAAAAAGTACAATTAAAATTTTAAACATCAATTTCATGAAATCTCCTATAATTGTAATTGGTATCCCGATCTTTTTGTATCTTTGTTTTTAACGGAAATTAAGCTTGGCTTGCCTAAAACAGACTTGAATAAAGATTTGATGTACGCAATAGCTTTGCGCAATAAAGCTTCCTCAAAATATTCGGGTTCTTGAGTTATTGAATTTAGTATTTGCTCTAAAGACAGGGTTTCTCCATAATGACGAAGACAATAAGATAAAACTCTAAATTCTATATCTTCAGCAATCTGCAAAGTAAACTCCATTCCTGATGATGTTTGTATTTTTAATATATGTTTTTCAACATCTATAGAAAAATTATGAAACCTAAGATCGTGATTGAAGAAAAATTCCATTTTGCTTCCAAGAAAAGAGCAAACATCACTCTCGTTCATAATATCAATGTTAAAAGATACGTCCAAAAGTCCCGCATACTTTTCATCGCAAATTTCTTTAAATTTTCTAAACTCCCAATCATCGCAATAATCGTTTACAATAAAATAAATCTTTACATAATTTTCGTAAAGAGAGTTGATGGTCTTCAAAATCTCCAAATATTGCTTCCAATATTTGGATTCAAACTGAATTGCCACAAAATCGTAACGCCTTAATTCAAGATGGGTTAAAGTTCCATCAATATCTTTATTTGAAGTCATATCGGTCAATATACAAGAAGCGTATTTCCCACATATATTAAAAAATGTTTTTTCCTTAAAATCTTTCTGTGCATTTTCGTCCACACCAATAATTAACACCCTCACTCTGTCCTCCTTGCCATGCGCACCCCCACAATGCGAATTTTTACAATTTTTTTACAAAATTTCTACATAAATTATAATAAAGATATGATATAATAATAAACTTTAAAAAATCTTTAATAAGCCCTTATTTTACGCCTCAAATACTTTTCAATAATTTTAATTTGGGGCATCCATTCTATAAAATTAGCATCGCTTCCTGATTGTTGAAAACCCATTAAATCCCCAGACCCTCTTAATTCTATATCTTTTAATGAAAGTTCAAAACCATTCTCCGTATTTACAAGGCTCCAAAGCCTTGCTTCAGATATTTCACTTAATCCATTCTGGGCATCTGGAGAGAGATAACAATACCCTTGCAAAGATCCTCTACCAACACGTCCTCTTATTTGATGCATCTGAGCCACGCCAAATCGCTCTGCTCCCTCAATAAAAACATGAGAAAGTGTTTTACTGGAAAAACCTGAATCAACCATTGTTGTAGCTATTAAAATATCTATTTTATTATTCATAAATTGCTCGACAATGCGTTCAACATCGGACGCTTTCATTTTGCCGTTTATGGTAGCAATATTAAATTCCGGAAAATAGTATGCATATTTTTTTAAAGCCTTATCTGCACTCATCATCTCGTCACTTACTATTGAAGGAACTATGACTAAAGTCTGCTCCCCTCTGCTCATTCGAGCTTTTATAGCTTGAATTTCACTTGAGGACATATCTTGAAGTTTTTGTATTTTTGTTACACGAGGTTTTTGCATATCCGGTTTTTGTTGTATTTTTTTTACGGCAAAATCACTAAACATAGTAGAGGCTAAAGTTCTTGGAATTGGAGTTGCCGTCATAAACACAAGATGAGAGCTATATTTATTATATAAAACCTCTTTGTCTTTAACGCCAAATTTTTGCTCTTCATCAATCACGGCAAGTTCAAGATTGGTAAAATTTAGCTTATTAACAGAGGTTGTACCGTAAACAATTGCCGGCTTTCCCGCCTGAAGAATTGCGTTTATTTTAGCTCTTTCTTTTTGGCTTGTTTTTGAATGCACCAAAAAAACGTTTAAATCAGGATACAGCTGCCTTGCTTCTTCGTAATGCTGTTTTGCCAAGATAGATGCGGGAGCAAGAATGGCAACTTGTTTTCCACGCTGAAAAAAAACATAAGCCAAAATAAGCGCAACCATCGTTTTTCCACTGCCGACATCTCCAAAAATAAGGGTTTTTGAGCCATTTTTTCTCTCAAACTCTTTCATTGTATACCATATAGCCTTTTTTTGATCATCGGTTAAAGAAAATGGCAAATGTGCAAGTACAGATTTAATTTGTTCCACATCTTCATTTGTAGAAATAAAATCACCATAATTTTCTTGTAAATTTTTAAACTTAAAACCCTCTTTTATAATCTTATATATTTTTTCAGCAATCAACCGCCTTCTGTATTTTGGATTATTTAAAAAGTCCTCTAGGCTGGTACCCTGCATAGGCTTTAAGCCGTGAACGTAAGATATAGAATCAAGCAAAGATTCGAGTCCCAACTCTTGCTCTAAATCGGTCGGCAACCACTCTGATTTATCTATAAAATCCCACATTTGAGCTACTTTTTTAAAGGCTAGCTGCACTTGAGATGCCCTAAGTCGATCTTTAAGAACATATAGCGGCTCAGGCACAACAAACATTCTTTTTCCGCTAATACTTTTTTCTTCCAAAGAGCTAAGCTTTGGATTGTTAATAAAAAAGAATTTAGCTCCATCTTTAAAATCATAAGACTTAATTTTTCCGGTAACTTGAATGAGTGTATTTTTTTTGGCACTCTGCTGCAACCCGAATATCATTTCTTTGATTTTAAATGGAGAGCAGGTCCACATCAGCCAGAACATCTGATTGTCTTTGTATAGTCTTGCTTTGATGTTAGCTAGTTTATTATTGAAAGACGTTTTAGTCTCAAATTTATCAATATAACCGGCTGTGGTAATTAGTGTGTTTTCAGGATAATTTTGAATTTGAGATATGTCACAAAAAGCCTCAGGGATGCTATAGCCCTTTGGAAGCAACTCATATATCATCTCATGAATATCACTTAACTCATAAGCATTTAAAATATTGTCAATATGAGTATCCAAGGTTTGCAAATAGCACCTCCTTTTAAACTTTTTATATAAAAATATTATATAATATTTAAGCTTAAAAATCGGTTAAATATACGATTATTGTGGCATTACGATGTAATTCGTCATTTCCTCACCAAACTCCTGAGCCATAGCCTTGTTTTCTTCTACATTAAATTTTGTTGTATACAAGAAGCCCTCGCTAATCTCTCCTCTCATAAAAGCTTCTCTTATTCTTATGTTAACGGCTTTATCATAATTTAAGACGTTCCATAGCTTGTTGTACGGAATTTTGGTTTCTTCAGGGATACTATGAAGCTCTATTTTTTGGCGATAAGCCATATACACATACATATCATGATCTAAGAGGTAAAATATGTAAACAGATGGCTCTTTTTGCTCATACCATAGGATATTTTTGCCAAGCTGAGGATCATCTTCCAACTCTACACATACGTGAGCTGTTCCGCAAAAAACAGCATTTGGCAAAACACCGTTTTTTTGAAGTTCCAACATTTCATCCGAGGTTTCCTCCAAATACTTCCCATTAAAGGAGCGGATGTTCTGCTTTTTAAAAAATAGATTATAAATATTGCCCTTGTTAAGTACCAAAACATCTTCATCTTCTTTGTTTACTATGCTATGATAATCCGTGTCATTAGTTGGAATGCAATAAACTTGATATACTTTATTGCACACCAAAACATAATCCCCTATAAGATGGGCATCCCTTGACATGCCGCTTTGTTGAATTATGTAAAGCAAATTATCATGGTTAATATGGATGAGCTGCTCGTACCCCTTAATCTTTAAAGCCACCCTGGTTTTTAATCCTACAACCTCAATGTCGGCACCACTTATTATATCGGGCTTAATATGTATTTTTTTTGATTTAACCTCTCTTAGTCTTATATATGACAACTCTTCTTTTGGTATAAAACCCATGATTGCAGCGCTCCTAGTATAGTATTTTTATAATGCAAAAATTATAACACATTTTTGTATAGCCATCCAAAATAATACAGGTAAGTTTTATTTAAGATTAAATATAATATAATTAAATTGAAATAAAATATTTGTTTTTGTATATTATTTTAAAGGAGTGTTGTAATGGATGTTTATGAAAAAGGCACTATATACAATGCAAAATTTAATTGGAGCAAAACTTTTTATGCAGGAATAAATACTAATAAAAATATTAAAAAAGAGCCTCAAAATACCAAAGTAATATACATAGATAAATTTAACTACTCAATCGATATTGAGGTATTTAAGGGGTCTAACTTATATTCATACAAAGGCGAGAAAATTCAAGCCATTAAGTACAGCATAAATGACAATCCCACTTACTTATTTTTTCACTCCGGAAGTGATGTTTTTGTAAAAGCACATGACATTTCAAGTCTTGGATTGGGATGTATTTATAATAATGTAAAAGTTAGCTTTGATGACATGAATAACCACACCCTACAGAGACTGGTACAAGTTTTAAAAAATCCAGATACAGAAAAAGACGGAGGCTATTTTGGCTTTTATTTTAATAGTGAAGCTCAAGCCCAAGAATTTAATTCTCTACTCATGAGAACTATTGCTCTATACAAAAGAATTCGTGGTCAAGGTGCTTTTGATTTAATTAAGGGCGAATCTATTGAAGATGAGTACTTAGCTGAAAATATTACAAAAAATCTTAAAGGAATTAGATATAAAAATAGTATAATTTTAAAAGACAGGAAAGTTACAATCTCTCCTGCCGATGATTTTTGCATCATAACACCTGATTTGGTAGGAGATTTTCATTTGGGAGGTATTAATGACGGAATTATATTTTATTCTCCTAGTTTAGCATTAAGCGTAACCGTGTCCTTACAAAACGCCTCTTTGTTGTTGCGTAATGGATTTATGGAATCCGGCAAGCTACTTGGTAGGTATGTTATTTTAACTTATGAAGAGAAATTTGCTTTGGTTCCAACAAATTCAATAACTTTTAAAAACATTATATGTGATGATAAATAAAGGAATTTAACAATGTCAAATATATTAAAAAAAATAGATAAAATTATTGCTTTTTGTTTTGGAACATGGACTAGAACCATAATATTTATGGCGGTTTTTCTTTCTTTGTTTAAATTTTATACAATTCCAACAGCTTCAATGGATCCAACTATTAAACCCGGCTCTTTCACCGTAGGATTTGTCACATACGGCATCGCTACGCCTCAAATACCTTTTACAAACAAATCTATCAATAACTGGGATAGACTTATTCCGGGTTTAACACCAAAAAGAGGGGATGTGGTATTTTTTAGAGATCCTGTAAGCAACTCCACAACGTACGTAAAAAGGGTTTTTGCTGTAGAAGGCGATATTGTTCGCGTAGATATGGAGGGGATTAGCCTTAAAAAAGCTGGAGAAGAAAACTTTGTATTGCACCCGTATAAAAACATCTATTCCGGCATTCATTATGATCCAAACAAGCAATGTGATATTCTTAAGAAAATTTATGAGTGGCAACATAGCAACTCTAAATTTCTACATCAAACAAACCAAAATGGATGCAGCCTGAGTTATGAATATATAATCCCCGAACAATCTTTTTTTATGGTAGGAGACAACAGAGATAACTCTTTTGATAGTAGATTTTGGGGGGCTGTGAAAATTAAGGATATTTTGTCTCAAAAAATATTTTAATTTGAGTCTATTTTAAAGAGGCTATAAAGCGAGCAAAAAGATTATAGGTGCTGTATTCATCTCTATCTTGGCGTTGGTTTTATTTGCACCGGTAGCGCGGTATTTCGGACTATTTCATTTATATTTTAGGCTTTAGCAATTAGAGTCGAAGTGTAAATTATTTTTTTCCTATAAGGAAAAGCTTGTGGATATTCCACAAGCTTATTAATTAAGCAAATAAGCTCAATTGGGTTCCATACAGTCCTTGAACTACATTGTTTACCCTTTTGTGCCTATTTTTACAAGGCTTGGTTTTATCGGTTAAAGCGTTTAGCACTTCATCCGGAAACAAAGTTCCATTCGTTGGCGCATCAGCAACAGCCGACAAATCAACCTCAATCTCCTCTATTACACATAAAGGAGTTAAATTTTTGCTCTCGTCATCGTTATCGTCAGGCTCTATTATTGCTCCATCCTCTTGAGGTTTTGCTTGAATAGAGTCTACGAAAGCCGAATAAGTTTCTTCAAAAGGAGTCATTTTATACTTGCGTATTCCTTGATCCCCTTGAATGCGAGCAATAACGCCTTCTGTTTGCTGTATCGCAGCCGTTTGACCTCTTTGATAGTCATATAGATCTGCGATTGAATCGGATAGTATTCGCTGCCCACTACTTACTGTAGTTGAAACAACTTTTAAGCCGGTTCTATTGAGTTGATCAAGCTGCTCTCCTCGATATGCCAAGTAAAATACTCGAACTTCTTTGTCTTGTCCTACCGGTCTCCAAGGACGGCATTTTGCCTGCTGGACAACTCTTATCTGATCGCTAAGCTCATAGAATATTACCGTATGAAACATGGTTAAGTTAAAGCCCGTCTCAACTCTTCTTTGAGAAACGATCATTACATCCCCCTCAAAATCCTTCATTCTATCAAGAATATCGGAGGATTTTATATTTGAGTTAATAATGTCGGCTTTTATCCCGGCATTATTAAGCACACTGGCTAGCCTCTCTTGAACCTCGTTTGTTTCTGTATAGTTTGTATACAGCAAGGTTCTTCTGCCCTCTGCAATCTCGTTATTTACTAACTCAATAAGCTTACGCTCTTTATTGCTAATAAAATCTGGATCATCAGAAAGCCTTGTTTCGCACACCTCAGTAAGCTCTACCGCAAAACCAGCCAAGTCTTTACCTATTCCTGTAACCTTGTGAGAATAGAGCTTAGTTGGATTGTTAAGAGCATAGTTCTTAAACGCCAAATGGCTGAACCTTGAAACATGCTTTTCACCCATTTTTTTCTCAAGACGTCTTATCTGTTCTATATGGAAATTTACTCTTTCCACCAAATCAGACTCAACATCTACGATATATCTTCTCTCTTTTAAAGGAGGCATTTTAAGATCTAAATCTTCTACCGTAATAGTTGCTCCGAGATTTAAACAAAACGGAACAATGCGGTAATTTACTTTTGGCTCCTCGCAAGATCTTACATGGCGTCTAGCACGTCCGTTCCATCCTCCGTTATACACGATTCTTTCGCTGTATCTGGTTGTCCCAAAAAAGCTAACAAAATCCTGCACTCGGTCGTGACTAAAACCCATCTCCTTCATCTCTTTGAAAAAGACCGGGTATAGTATATGAAACATGCTGCTAGCATATCCATTAGACAAAGTTCCCGTCATTAAGATAACCCTTTTGCTACTCCTAACAAAAGCTCTATAGTTGCATGATTGCAGACTATTTGGATCTTGCATGGAGTGTGCCTCATCCATCAAGAAAAGATCAAAAGAGTCCTTTTTTATCTTTTCAAGCTGTTTAATTTTAGCGGCAAAAGAAACCTTACCGCTCACAACCTTATAAAGCTTTGCTTTACAAGATGGACAAAAACCTTCATGAGTGTTATCAGGAGGTAAAATAGCTCCACACTCAGGGCATTTTTTGCCGACCACCTTGTCCCATTTATAACTATTCTTGCCTGTATCTTTAGACATAACAAAAAGAGTTATTTTACCTTGAGTTCTCCTCATCGTATAGGCTTGCTCTAAGGTTATTTCACCTCTTGTAACACGAGGTTTTGTTTTGATTGTATAGATTTCTAAACAATCACCGTTACCGATAAAATCTCTAGCCTCATCTCTCATTTGAGCGATAAGTCCGTCTTTATCAGTCATCATCAAGAGTTTAAAACCCTTGTTGATCATGCCGGTTAAATGAGCATACAAATATGCCAAAACAAATGACATACCGGTTTTTCCGGTTCCCATTTGTCCATTTAACAAAGCGCCCTTGCGGTTTAATCCGCCCAATCTTTCCGGCAAAATTGCCGCAAGCAAAGGCAAGGTTCCTTTGCTTAATTGCTTTGCAAATAGATGCTTTTTTACATCCATTTCACCTAGCAATTTTAAGACCTTATTATTAAGGTCGACGCTAACCGCCTCAGAATCGTCCTGAGCGATTATATTGCCAGATGTTGTCGCATCTGGAACTTGCTCAAGCAGCGTAGCTATAACGCTATCATTGTTGAGCAACTCAGCAAAACTGCCATATTTTGCCATTTTGTTCTCCTTTAAAAAATTTCATAATGCTAAAAAATAGAGCACTATAATTAATAAAGTTATAGCCAAAAAATATAACACTCAGAAAGTCTTAAAAATATCGTGTTTGGATTTTTTGCTATAACAATAAATACTTTTCATTATCTTTTGATAGTGAAACAAGAATTTTTTAAAGGAGAACAAAATGGGAGCAATCAAAAGCTTCAATAGGGGCTTGCTTATCTCAGCAAGCGTAAATGGTATTAGGGCAAACATAATAGCCTCTGATGCTATGTTTTTAAAACAAGCAAATAGTGATAAGCTATTGCTTGTAGGATTTTGCGCAATGCTTCACGAAAACGACGTAAGTCTAGTAAAGTCTTTGTGCAATGGTGGCGGTGCGCTCGTCTGCTTTACAGCAAGAACAGATGATCAAGATGCTGGATTTCAAGGCAAAGAAGGTATCCGAACAGGAGTTAGCTTTAATGCTGAGATTATATCAAACCAGCTCTCGCTAATACCTGCATATACTCAACATAGTGAGAAGTTCTTTAAAGCTTCACACTACTGGTTTGTAGACAAAAATATTTTTGAATCTATGATTAGTGTAACTGATATAGAGGAAGAAAATATGTTTACTATGAACTATGTTGAAAGGAACCAAGGTATTGACCATCTGAGTGATGAGATGAAAACCAAGCTCAGAGAGGACATAAAGAAAATCATCTTACGGGATTCACCATATCCTATGAAAGATGAGTGGATAGGTCACTTTGTTGATCTAGTAGCCATTCCACAATTTCTAAAACCCATCATAAGAGGGGTAGATAGCAATCAGCTATTTTGGTATTTTAATTTACCGATTAGAGATGGCTTACCATATATTGGTATAGCTCATGGAATGGCAGAGTTTCAAAAAATATTTAAACGTATTCCGCAGATAAAAACAATCTGCGCGATGATAAATCCTAAAAAGTTTAACCCAAAAACTTGGACAAATTTTTTAGCGGAAATCTCGCATACAAAGGATAGTTTTTTGGAACTGGATCTAGAGTCTCAACTCAACTTTGTATATACATACGAAGCTTTTGGAGAGAGATATAAAGAGATACAAAAGCTATGCTTGCCGTACTTTAGATTTACTTCGATAAACACAAAGGGTGTGGCTGTAGCACTAGCAAATGGGAACTTTAACCTTGACTTAATTGTAAAGGGAATAAGGGAGCTCATTAAGTATCTTAAAGAAAAAGAAAATGAGGATGACTCTTTCTTAGAGTCTGTAAAAACCGCTGCGGTATTAAGAGCCTTTCTGTCATCGTGCGATCAGTTCGCAGATAGATTGGGTGAGCTAGTAAATAAGCCTTCTGAACTGGCAAATGCTATTGAGGAGATTTTTTACACTTGCAAACCTGGCGCAGAAGAGCTTAGAGCAGCAGCGATAAGAAGGCTGATTACCCAGGCAGAGTTTGATGATTATCAAGAACTTTACTTAGCGGCAGCCCCTAGGTTTATGAAAGCGGGAAGGCAATTACCAGCCTTTCATGAAACATTAAAGTCAAACCCAAAATACGCATTTGAATTTATCGATGCGGGGGTTCCGGACTCTTATTTTGTCGGTTTAGATACCGACTGCTGCCAGCATCTTCATAGTGCAGGCAAGTCTTGCGTCGAGTTCATGGCACATCACCCTGAAATTTCAGGGATATTCCGCGTTATAAAAAACGGTAAAACGGTTGCCCAATCGTTTGTTTGGTTTCATGAGCAAGCCGGAGTGGTATGTTGTGATAACATAGAGATACTTGGTGGTGAGATGCGAGATGAAATTTGGAAGGCATATTGCGAATACGCTCGCATATTATATCGATACGCCCCTATGTTTGGTTATAACAAAGTAACGGTTGGATTGGGGTGTAATGATTTAAGAGGGCTTAGTAATTTGCCACATGAAAAAAAACCGGCGTTATTAGCACAAGTACCAGGAGGTGAGTCCACTTATTCGGACGCTAGATCTCAGGTAATTTTGGCTGATTTTTCAAAAACGCCTGGAAGATTTTTTGGAGAGGATGATTAATTCATCCTCATAATTTTTTCAAGGAGAATAAAATGGCAAAAAAATTATTTATCTCAAGCGAAATAGCGCATGGGATTTTAGAAGAGAGTTGTAGAGATCCAAAGGAAGGCTATAGGGGAAAAAGAGGACATGATAATTTTCTATCAGACTACCTCTTTAATTATGCCATTCCTAAATGGGGCAAGGAAGGCGATATTGAAGGCATGGTGCTACCGTTGTCCGGAAAAGTTGCCTCCAGATACAACTCTTCAATTAAATTGATGGAGGATGGGTATCCTCATTTGGCTAGAATGCAAAAAATGCATGTTATGCCAAATGCAAGGAATATTGCTTTTGGAACTTATGTTAGAGAAGGAGAAAATGGCAGCAGGAATGTAACGCTGTTTACTTCCGGAAATAATGTAAAAAGAGATATTCATCAGTCAAGTATAGTAGACAAAACCTACTATCTACAGCCTGGAGACTATGTAATTATCAATCCCATTAAGGAATTTGATGAATTTATGAAGCTCCCATCAATCTATCGAAGATATTGCGATGACAAAGAGGCGGTGGCGAAACTTGATGATGAGATAATGGTTCTGGAGCAACAAATAATGTCTCCGGATTTAAGTAAGGTAGATAAAGAAATTCTACAACTTACTATCAAAAAGAAAAAAGAGGTGAGAAAAGACATAGGTAATTTTTCCTACTCTTATTTCACAAAGCTCAAATTTAATTATGGAATTTGGCTACTTGAGAATGCAAAACTTATTGGTTGGTTTACAGACAGCAACAAGGTTTATGCCAACCATGGAGAGAGTTTTTTCTTTATAGCTAAAATCCTTAAGCACTCTGAGAAAAGCAGTAGTGCGGACGGTTTTGTAAAAAACTGGATTGAGCCTATGAGCCTCTTTAGATACGATCCTTTTAATAATGGGTTTTTAGATGCTTACATACAAAAGGTTGAAAATCTATTAGATGAAAATCTAAGGGGGACAAACACTGATGATTGTGGGCAATTTTTAGAGATAGCAAAGGAAATGAACTCTTTTGTGAATTCTCTTATTGAAAAAAAGGATATTAGCGTAAACCAAAACGGAACGATTAAATATCCAAAAAGGGTGCATTTACATGAACTCATACATATTGCACTTAAAAAATACACAATTCTTGCGTCAAAATGGGAGTATCAAATAAGAACTCCTCATATAGATGCAGGGTCTAGTTTGCAAAACAGCTCAGTGACCTCTGCTTTTTGCTATTCGCAAGAAGAGTGTACTACCTTTCCAAATTTACTAGATTTGGACGAGGAAAATCGCTTTCATGCCGCTAAGCCGCTTGCTAAGGTTGATGCACATAAGCTATCAGCCATCATTGCTAGTGGAATGGTAAGAGCAAAAGAAGGTGCAGATAAGCAGGATGTATCTGCTAAAGACAACATCTTGCTAGAAGACGGTTCTCTACTCAGAATAAAAATGACTAAAAAGGAGGAGAGAATTGCCGAAAATGTTAGGGATCACCTTGGAAACAGAGTGACCCTATTTGATAGAATCGTAGGATATTCGCCCGTTTGTGCGATATATGATCCTTCGATCAAATTTGCCAACTCATTTGAGGTGTAAGCAAATTCTTAATTTGAGGGCTTTACGCCCTCTCTTTTCCTTATAGGAATAACTTATTTTAAATAAACCTCTACAAGCTTAAAGACAAAAAAACTAGACGCAAACAACTATTTTTTATTTATTTTGCAATAATTATAAGAATTTATTTAATGTATTTAAGAATATTAAAACAATATTGTTTTTAATATGTTTTCCAAAATGGAAAGAATATTGGCTAACTATTTAAAAATAGCTAACCAATATTAAAATTTTAAAAGACAATTCCGTATTCTTTTAGCTTTTCTGTCGCTCTGTGCGCAACTAAACGCTTATTAAACACAAAACTATCCAAGCTAGCCTCAGACATCAGATGTCGCCTTAAATAGACCAAATCCCTTGCCTCAGCTAAATTTTGAGCGTTTTCCTCAAACATAGCCCTAGTTTTTGCGTCTAGCTTTCGGATATTATTCAAAATACCCTCTAGTGAACGATGCTTGTTTAGCAAGACCTGAGCTCTTTTTGGTCCGATACCCTTTACTCCGGGTATATTATCGCTACTATCTCCACACATTGTCTGAAAATCAAGGAATTGAGATGGCTTGATACCATATTTTTCCTTTACGTATTCAGGTGACATAGGGGTTTTATCCATGCGAATTTGTTTATATCCGGGATAAGAATATAACTGCAAAAGATCTTTATCATTACTCATTACCGTAATGGGAACTTGTACATGAAATTTATCTGTTGCAGACGCTATAACATCATCAGCCTCATAACCCAAAATCCTTCTTGGAGGCAACCCGATATATTCCAAAAACTTATTGCACATAATAATTTGTTGCCAAAAAGCCTTGGGTGTTGGTGGGCGCTTTCCTTTATAAAAAGGGTATGTTTCTTTACGCAATGAATGTGCTGATTCACTAGCAAAGATTATATGAGTAAATGGCTGAGTAAGTAGCCACTTTATAAAGCCTCCCGTTCTTTTTAAAAGATCGATTGGCTCTCCATCTTTATTGAAATACGTAGCCTTGTCTGAATAATATTTGTAGAAAAAGCTATGTGTATCCAATAAAAACAGCGAAGATCCCGCTAGTTGTTTTGACTCGGGGATCACCTCCGTTACAAAATCATAAAACTTCTGGTTATTGGTTAAGATTTTGTAACCCCTACTATCTCTGTGCAATTCAAGAATTGTCTCATGCAACGAATTGCGCTTAAAATTAATTGATTTACTAATTGCAATGGGTTTGCCCACCTCTGTGCTGACATGCGCAAGATTAAGTATGCCCGTAGCAGTTAGTAATCGATCAAAGCCTCCTAAGAGACTTGGCACTTTTGCGTTGCCATCTTTTTTGGAATAAAGATTTTTAACTTCTTTTTCCACGCATAAAGCAAAAGGTTGTGGAATTAAAACCCCTCGCTCTTCTCCAGCCTCTTCAGGCTGCTCGTCCATATAATAAATATAGACCATTTTTGCTCCTTTCGTGCCATTAAAAGACACACAAAAAATTGATACACTTAAATAAAAAAGTGTAGTTATAGTGGGTTATAGCAAAAATATAAACATATAAGAGATTTTACCGCCCTACTTCAAAGGAGGAGGTAAGTAAAGCGGTTTTTAGGGAATGTCTTTTCTTGTTTTTGTGGGGGCAAACAAGAGCTGTGTCAATCAAAAGAAATATACCAAAACATATTGATTGACACTTAAAATTATATCATATTTTTAAATAAATCCATGTTATTCAATATTACTATCTATTCTTCCGCATAATTCTTTTGAAAATCCGGAATAGCCATAAAATGTAGATTATGTTGCTTGAGAATATATCTACTATAGCCGCCCATTTTGTTTTTAATATGAGTAACTCCGTAATGAATAAGTTGCAAAAGCTCTCTCTCGGATAATATTTTTGGCTTCCCTGCCGGTTTTATTTTTCTAGAAATCTTAAAATGACATTTAACATTTTCACAAAAGAAATTTAAAGGAGTTGTTTTTAATTCAGAAGTTCCACATAATGGGCAAACAAAAAGTGGAACATCGGCTTGAATTTTTGGAAAAAAAGAGTTAAATTGATACGTTCCTGATGCGTATAAATCTTTCCAAACCGATATATCATAAAAAGGACTATATACATTCATTTCTTCTGGAGTGATGGGGCTAAAAACATCAAAACCCGCTCCGTTACTTTTAATAAATGAATTTGTTTCCATATACCTAAGGGTTTTTAATACATCCACAAGCGGAAAAAATAAGTTTAAATATTTAATTATTATGCTCACTCCAGCTTTATGCTTTTTGAGTTTTTTTCCATCATCAATCCCCTTATATAAATCCGAATCTTTATATTTTTCATACAACTTGTATAAGCTGTTACTTGTATTTAGAAATTTGAAATTCCCGCAAAACGGATCTGTTATATTAAGCTTTCTTGATTGGTAAGTTAAAGAGTCGATTGCTTTATAAAAAAATCCTTTTTCATGCATTAAAACTCTAATTATTCCCAAAATAGAAATTTCATCATCCCCGCACACTTCTTCATAATTATCATCTAAGCCTAGCAAATAAGATGTTTTGTGGTAAGTATTGTAATTAACTATTAAAAGCATAGACACAAATTGCTCTATTCTAATAAAATTATAAAACGCCAAGGAATTAAATTCTTTTTTTGTTAAAACGCCTCTTTGTAGATATTGATCAAAATTTAAAGTTACGTATTCTTTATTGATCTTTAATGACTTTCTTTTTTTGAAGTCATGCCATGCAACAAATTTTACTTTCTTTGAAAATTCCTTTTTAATAAAAAGCAGGTCATATATCAGTTTATAATTTGATGGTGAAACAAAAGCTACAATTTCATCATTCATACGAAAAGACTTAATTATCGCATTATTTTTAATTTTACGCCTTAAAATTCTATCGCTAAGTAGTGGATTTTCCTTGTTTGGAACCTCCTCATACCTCCAGTCATACAGTTGATATGCCAAAAAACTATCAATTTTAAGCTGATTTTTTATTTCAGGATTATCTGTAATATATGCAATCATTTTTTACTCAAGTTTATTTATTTTGTAGTATATTTCCTGTAGATATGGCATAAGCTCATCTTGATGGGTTGTATCCCCATTATCTAAAAAATCAAGCAGTTTTTGTAAAATACATTTAGGAATTTGCTTTTCCAATCCTGACGATCTTATAATATCAATACCTGATAAAACATCGGCATCCTCATCACAATAACAAAAGTCATTCAAATCATAAGTATCTAAAACAACGGTTTGTGTTTTTAAAAAGTCAAAAATTAATGATTTAAATACAACTTCAATGGCATGCTTTAATAGTGTTCTATATTTTGAACTTGATTGCCATAAAAACCTCTTATTGTTTTTGTAGACATCCATTCCTAATGAATAAAAAATCGCTTTTTCTGCCAATTCGACAAGTTGAGGCTGAATTGTATTAATATAGTCATTACCGTGCACAGCTACCAATCTATTATACATAGCTGTAGAAATTTTATCTTGAGAGGTTTTTGTGTCATAGGAGTTATATATCATAAAATTAAAACTACCTAACACATATTCTGCGCAATGATATATTCCCTGCCAAAGTTCCTCGCTTTTTGCCTTATCAAATCTCTCTTTATTTTTTATATACAACTCAAAAAGAGGTTGGTAGCTACTAATTAGCTGTTGATATTTGCTACCTTCTTTAAAAACATAAGATGGTATATAGTTATAACCATTGGACATTTGTTACTTTGTTGCCATGCTTTGGCATAGTAATGACTGCAAATCACCTGAATAGTTGGGTGCAACAATACCGTGCAACTTCAATGTATCAATTTTCTCATCTTCTGTCAAGTGAGAGCTTCTCATAGCCCTTTGAAAAAGCAGAGCCATCCCCTGATCTCTTAACAAAGCCATTGTTTTTACATCCATTCCCACCATATCAGCTATAGAATTATTTTCCTCGCCTACTGCTGTTGCATATAAAACTATCTGTTGCATTCTTGGCAAACCGGCTAAAGCTATTCTAAAAGCTATAAATTGTCTATGTCTAAAGTCTTGGGTTATGACAAGCTTTTCGACATCTTCGTTATCGTCAACAACATCAACTCTTAAAACGCCATCATCGTCTTTGAAAGAATGAACCGATAGCCCTTGCTGCTCTTGCCAGTCTTTATGAGCTCCTTTAGCACTATAAAAACCACCGATTTCGCGATTGTAAACCTTAATAGCATACTTTAGCTTGTTGTATAGATATGTTGTAATACTTGCCTTGTTGTCAAGATCTATATCTCGCAATAATTGAGCTATAGCTTCTCCGCAAATAGAATCCCATTCGCTTCTAGGCGGAACTTGCATATTAATCTCTTGCGCCACTTTTTTAATCAAGCTTTTTGCGTGATTTTTTAATGTGTTATAAGCCTCAATTACTTCGGATTGAGTAATATTGTGCTTATCGGCATGTACAGGCGCCAGCATCTTCAAAAAGAAATCTGCGTCTTCAATTTTTAGCTTGCCATTTTCGGCAAAATAGGGTAGTTTTTTGTCCTCCATCAGAAAATCCTATTTTTGTATTATAATCCTTGCAAGCATTATATCATAAAAATTTTCTTCTATAAAAAAGCAACTAGGGTATAAATTTTGATATTTGTTCTATAAGTTGTTTAGCCTGTAAATTTAATTTTTGTTGCATTTGGATATCAGCTGCAATATAGTAATATAAACATCCAATGATAGCGGCTACAGCGATTAATGCCCGCATAGCCTTAACAAACAAAGAAAGTAGCACGAAGATAATTGTAAATGAAATTAATAACGCCGGAAAATACCCAAAAGCCTCAAGAAATATAGATATATTATTCATGTATAAACCTCCTTTTGTTGAAATATTATATCGTATTATTTTCGTAGCTATTAACTACAAATTTTCAATGTTTAGATACAAACTTATTAACCGCACATTTTTTTGCTATAACTACAAAATAGTCTCATTTTTAATGAGCCAATTTAACCAAGGAGTGGAGATATGGTTACAGAAAATAGCGGTACAACTAAGCGAGGTTGTGCTGGATATGCAACTTATGTTGCAGAAGAGCTAGAGGCGGAAGAAAGCGCTGTTGATGTCGGAGTTATAGCTTCCCATTTTTTAATGGATGAGCTTGGCTATAATGAAGCCGATATGATGAGCGCCAACCCAACCCTGTTCACAACAAACAAAAAGTGGGGTTCAGATGTAAAATCCTTCATTTTGGAGTGTGTGGACAGAATATGGAGCGTTAGGTATTATAAGGACTCTCCATATAAGTTGCTCTTTCAAGAGCTAAAAAATCAGCCAATTTGGGATCTCCTTGAGCCCTATGGCATATTTAGCGTTGAAAGCAACTTAATAGAGCTGCCTCACAACGCCAAAAGAATAAGCAGGAGGGTAGCATGATACATCGAGACGGTGAATTATTTACCTTCCTGTCACCGGCGTTTCTTAAAAAAATTCTAATTCTTTGGGATTTAGATGGCACGCTGGTAGATTCTCGTCATAGAACAAAGTTAGACGAGAACGGGGTTTTTGATTTAGATTATTGGCTAAAACATTGCACAGCCGAATTTATAAATCAAGACCAACTACTTCCGCTAGCAGCTGTATTTTACAGCTTTGCCAATGCAGGTTTTACACAAATCCTGCTTACGGCTAGAGTGCTAGGGGAAGCCGATCATGAGTATCTTAACAAGCACAATATGAAGTTTGACATGATACTTCATCGTGAAAACTCATTAGAGCTTGACGAGATGCTAAAATCTCAGCAGATACAAAACTATCTAGTTGAGAACGACCTCATTCCGTTTCTTGCTTTTGATGATAAGCAAGAAAATCTTGAAGTCTTTGATCGGTTAGGCTTTCGTACGATGCATGCTTCGTACGTAAACGAAAAGCTACGAATAGGATGCTTTTCAGAGCTTAAGGATTTATTGCCAAAGCAATTTGTGAAATAAATTCTAAGCTAGGGTGCTTTTAAAGGCACCCTCTTTTTAAAAGGAGCTTATATGGCGAATATTAGGAGAAACGGTGATGTGCTTATGGCTTTTAAGCGCGAAATAACCATGAAAACCAAAATAGTTAAGTCAAAAAAACTTTACAATCGTAAGGTTTTAAAAAGACTTAAACCCGTCTTTTAAGACACCTACCTTTTAGGTAGCAACCTTATTTTTATCAAAAACAACCTACTCTACAAAACATCTTCTATCATAATTTTTAGCTATAACCTATAAACCAAACTTCATGCTTTCGCATGTTGGAATAATTTTTTAAAGGAGAGCAAAATGGTTGAAGATGTAATTCATCAACAACAAGTTGAGGCGAAAATCGCCCCTCAAACCCAAAAATATTGGGTCAAAAAACTAAAAAAACATCCAAAATTGGATGTTATTTTAGAAAAAACCGGAACAAAAAGTCCGGAAGAAGTTGTACAAGAGCTGTACAGCTTGTTGTTGGACTGCTCATTTATGACGCGCAGTCTCAATAATAGCGTTGGTATGTTTTTAGTGACTAGCGCTAATAACAATGTGCTTGGCGGCAATGTTCACCTTGAGACAGACATAGAGGACAACTCTATGGGTCTTGGAGTAAAATTGATGCGAGAGTATTTGGCAATTAGAGGCTTTAAAAACCTTTATGCCATATTCTGGGCATTAAATGACGCCGCAGCTCAGATAAATGTCATGGACAACGGTATCACAACCTATTTGGATGATGATGGTGCTGTTTTATGGAATGACATTTGGAAGGAGCTTAATTTCAATAAAGAGATGGATGACGACAAGGCACTTTTTTATGCTTTGAAGAAATCTTATAATCACCTGTGGAATCACTCAGACGATTATCGCCCTAAGTGGGATCTTGAGCTATCAGAAGAGATGGCTACTTTATTGAGAGACAATCCTTTTTTATTTAGGCTTGCCTATATGAAAAAGTTTAGCTCCAACAATAATGTTGAAAAGATAACGGTATCCCTCAGAGATGTGTTATCTATTCTTGAAGAACATAAAAATCGATGGAAAAAATATCATGGTTTTATACCTCAGTCAATTCCAATGATTTTATGTAACCCAAAGCAATTTAGCAAAGATATTTTGCAATGGGTACAAGAAGAGTATGGGATCAAGCAAATTCATAGACTAGCTCCTCAAGCTCAACTAAGAATAGCGTCTTTTGTAGATTGGCTGGGTAATTGTATTCTTGAAGTGAATAAAGACTCGTTAAGGTTCGGAAATTTAGTTGGATATATTCCTTCCGTAACATGCGCCGAGGATTTAATCAAAAGAACAAAAACCATAGTAAAACACAAAGTTGGCGTTAACCTTCCTTCAATACACGCTTTATTCAATTTTGCAAAAAATCAATCTCTAAATAAAGAGGCTGTGGATAGAGCTCAAGAGCTTTGCGAAAATATCAAGGATGAAAATATAAGACAAAAAGTCTTTATGGCAGTCTACAATAGCACAATCAGTCAATTTAATCAAACTCATCAATTTATTGAGTTTTTACAAGAATTGGATGTAGAAGCTATGGAAAGGTATTATGCCGGTAATCAGCAAAGCACTATGGCTGCTGCCGAGCTAATGTTTAAAGCTTGGAACGAGCGGGATATTGACGATCAAGAAATCGCTCCTTTTAGCGATACTTTTCAAGCTAAAAAAGGTGAGTATCAATATGAGATAATAGATACTCGTATTGACAAAACGGGCTTATTAGCCGGTATTTATACCGACTGCTGCCAAGCACCGCTTTCAGCCGGATCAAGATGTGTAAATGTGGGTTATAGTAATCCATTTTTTACATTTTTTATTATTAGGCGTAAAGGAAGTGTAATAGCACAATCTATGGTTTGGATGAGTGAGAGCGGTGAAATGATCTGCTTTGATTCAGCTGAAGTTCTTGGAAAATCTGAACGTAAAGATTTAGATATTATTGCAAAAATTTATAAAGCTACTGCTGATAGATTGATGCAAACTAAGGGCGTTAGATGTGTTAGTATGGGAGCGAACGGTGGATCTTCTCAGCTTGTTAATCATTGTGATGACATTATTAAGAAAAAGTCGATTGGAGTCAATTGTAACATTGTAGATAAGGAAACCGGATTTCTTCGTTATAGTAACTCGGCTATAACCGAAGGAAGGGTTTATAGCGACGCTACATCTCGCTTGTACATTTTAGCTAGTGAAGAAGATTTTATTAACAAGCTTAAATCAGACTGCGAAAAAAGCTTAGCAAATTCTTCTGATTGTGAATATGATGAAGATGACGATGATAGTTACGATGATGAAGATGATTACGATGATGAAGATGATAGCCAAGATGGCAACTATTAAAAAGAGGAGTAAAACAATGAAGAAGGAAAAAATTTTGGAGTTGTTTACAACTCTTTGCAAAGGTTATAAGGATGAGGACCCAAATAGCCCCAAGCTTTTGGCAATTCAAGACTGGATGAAAGAAAGAGGAATGACATATAACTACATACCTGATGTAGGACTGTTTTCCAATATCGACATCCACAATCCTCCAAAAATTATTATTATGGCTCATATAGATTTAATCCCTTTGTTTTCAAAAGGGTTTGAAAACAATAGAATGCCGGTTATTACAGATACGCATGTAATCGGCGGACTTGACAACACTATATGCAACGCCGTTGCGCTACTTGTTTTTGAGGAACTCATAAAAAGAAGCGTAACAAATGTTGGGCTATTTTTATCTGAGGGGGAGGAAGTTGGTTGCGACGGAGCTCGCAACTTTTTAAGATATACCAGAAAATTCCTACAAAACACATTCTTTGTAAATTTGGATGTGACAAATGAGGGATATGGTCTTTCTGGGTCGTTTGAGTATGATGAGCCAAATCCTGCAATTTGTAGGCAACTGGTCAATCAATTCAAAGATACTATGTTTTATACCCAAGAAAGGGTTTGTGATGATACGGACATGGTAAATGCAGCCGAACTTAATGGATTTAGCTATTGTTTGCCAACTAAGGATAATATCCATAGTTATAAAAACAAAGCTAAGCTAAAAAGTTTGGAACCTTATGCAGAAGGTTTACTCTGGCTTGCTCAACACTTAGACACTCAATGCATTCAAATGCCAATTGAGTTTTTGGATGCAAAAGAGATTAACTTTGCTCAAAAGAAGAAATTTAGAGATAAAACAACTTTAGATTTGTTTGATGAGCTTATTGAAGAGCAAGCAAGGTGGAGGGAGAGACAAAAACGGCTTGAAGAGTTAAAAAACGAATCAAGTTATTCAAAGTCAAAAACAAAGAAAAAACCTCCTTATATTATAGCTTCGGTTGATCCCGAAGACTACTCCTACATTGATAAGCACGGAAACTGCGTGTATGTAGGAGATCTTTGGAAGCCTGTCTATGACCCTGAGCTGAATATGGTTTTTTATCCTACCGGAAAGGTTGACGAAGTAGATCCAGAGTCGCACCTTAGGGATAAAAACGGATTTTTTGTCTTCAGCTGGGATGATGGCGGATTTTCTGAAGACGACGAGGATGAATACAATGACGACGAGGATGAAGACTATGGCTATTTGGCTGATAAATCAGATAGACTGGTCGATGAAACTTGGCGTTATTAAACAAAAGAAGTTGGTGATTCATTTCACCAATTTCTTTTTACCTTTTAGGTAAAAATCTATTTAAAATCTTACCCTAAATTCAAATACTTATTTTTTTTGCTATAACATATTTATTCAGCAACCTCAGTTGCTCAACTCTTCTAAGGATTTCAAATGTCTAATTTGTATTATAATCCTCTTCTTTACTCTTCTCGCTCCTTTTAGGAGCCTCCTCTTTTTAATTAACTAGCAAATCTTTTAAATTGATTAATCCAACATTCTCTTCTGTCAATAATTTATCAGACGAGTAGTCTTTGTATTCTTTAAAGACAAAAGCCGGCACAAAACGATCCCCAAAATTATCTTCTGTTATAAAATTATCCAAAAGCCCTTGAGTGGTAACTATTAAAGAGATAGCTTCCTGGGTGTTGTACGTGAAGCTACAAAAATTATATAAGATTTTTAAAGTTGAATCGTCTGTTTGGATAGTAAAACCCATAACAGGAAAATCAAAAAAGCCATCCGCATCTATATCTTCTAAAAATCCTCTACAATTCCTGCTGTTAATTAAGCTAGCATTGTTATTTGCTATATCTCTTAGAACCCTTGTGGTTCCTTCAACCCTAGAAATCCCCCTCATTAGCTCTTTATTTCTCTCTTTTTCATTTATATTTGTATTATTTGACGAAAGTGCATGTTCCGTATAAACGTCACTGCCCTGAGGACTATTAAAAAACAAAAAACCTAATCCAAATACAAAGCCAAATGCCACAACAATTAAAGTAAGTATTCTAATATTCATACAAGTGTCTCCCCTTAAATTTAAAAACAACCAGCGCTACAATCCCGCACACAATTCCAACTATTGCGCCTCCTAGATGAGCATACCAAGCAATAGGCATATCAAACACAAATACCATAATATGAAACACTGTTGAGTCCCAAACAAACCTTTTAAAGCTCCTGCTTACAACAGAGCTAAAGGCAAAGACGCCAAAAATAGCACCGGAAGCCCCGACAACGTTAGTAAGTCCGTCTACATTGATAATATATAGAACAGATGCAAAACTGCTTGCTATTAAAGATAAAAAGTATACTGTCGTATACAAAAAAGATCCTATGGTTTTCTCTGCTCTCCATCCAATCAAAAATAAAAATAGCATATTCATTGCTATATGCGAAAGATTAGCATGTATAAAACCCGAAGAGATCCACGTTATAGGCTTATCTGCAAATGTCATATAATTAATGCCCCAGCCAATGAGCCACTGATTAAGCGCATCTCCTGATAGTTGCATATTAAACATAACGAAAATTGTAATATTTATGATTATTAGCAGTATATTAGACATTATTTCTTTCCTGGGGTAAATGAGTTTAGGATATCATCTATTTGATTTGCTTGGTTGGGCTTGTTGTCCGCCCCCTGCCCTAAAACGTCTTTACCGATTTTTTGTATATCTTGCACCGTAATTCCATCAAGTGAAACGGCACTGTCTTTTAGTATACCCTCTTGCAAGTCTTTTATCTTTTCTTGCATACTATAGTTTGTATCAGGCATTGTTAAATTTATATCATTTAGATTTTTAGGAAGCATTTTTAACAAATCCTCCTGTGTTATTCCCGGAGCTGCATAAACACTTACCGCAAATATTATACTAGCTATGCAACCAAGCGCAAGATCTGGAGTAATATTTTGCTCCTTATTCTTTATTTTTGTTTCTAAATTTGACACAAAGCTCCTTTTTCTTGTTAAGTTCCAATCTCACTTTATAAAATGTATTATTTTTGGATAAAAGCTCTACTGTGGTATAGCCGCTACTTAAAATATCTCTCATCTCATCTACACTTATTTTTGGGTGTCCTAGTCCATAAATTTGATTTCTAAAAACTTTAAACGAGCAACCCATATTAACCCATTTGCCATTCTCTTGCTTAAATTTAGCTGCTTCGCATATAAAAATTTTATCTTTTTCCAAGACAGAACAACCACATTTTGGACAAGCGCCAACTATATTAAATGCATTATTCATGTAAAGACTCCACTTTTAAAACAATACTATTAGAATATTGTCTCTATACTGATTTTGCTAGTATATCACAACTTTGTTTAAAGTAACTTTAAGAAATAATACAATATAATTATATTGTTGAAAAAAATATTTTTTCAACCAACTCAGGAATTGAGGAGGAATGCAGTGAAAACAAAGGGGCTTATTTTTATAAGCATAGCTACCGCTGTCATCCTAATAGGCTGTGGAGGTAATGATACCAAATCAAAACCAACGAATGTTGTTGAACAAACAAAAGTACCTATAGATGTCACGGAAGTTAAGCCAATGCCCTCAGAGGCAGAACAAAAACAGATGCAGCTAATGCATGAGATGGCACAATCTCAAGATGAGGCTTTAGAATCTCTGCGAAATGTTAAGGCTAAAGAGATAGATTTTAGTGAGATCTTTGGGGAGTTAAACACAACAACTAGCGACACCAACTCTACAATGCCACAAGATGGCAATACAACTCACATTAAAACTTCTAAGAACTTTGACATTTTTGCCGAGCTCAAAGCTGGAGATGACGTTTACAATACAAAAGGTGTAAAGGTTGATCCGCTTACCGGAGCGCCTTTAGAAGATGTTAATTTAACGGAGACCTCTGTTCAGGTGATGGAGTTTGATCAAGACGGAAAACCAATTATCAGAAGTATAGAGGAATCTAGACAAATTTTAAACACTTTAAAACAAAAGGATGGTGAAAATGAAAGCAACAGATCTCAGTAATTATGTAATTAATTACTACATTTTAAAAGACAAGCCGTTACTCCATACAGATATGCACAAAATCTTGTATGAAATCAATGGAGCTTATCTACAAAAAACTGGACACTTTTTGTTAGATGAGAACTTTGAAGCATGGTCCTTTGGTCCTTGCATACATGAATTGTATAAGGCGCGAGAATCTTCTCCGATTTTAATGGAGCAGCAAAAGGATGAGCCGCTAATGGGACATGTTGATAGATCCGGCAATGTTTTGGGCAACGAGGAGGTTGATTTTATTGCCCAAAAAACAGCTGAATGCTTATCCAAAATAGAAGATCATGCCGGTATACTTTCTAATGAAGAAGGTTGGATTGAGACCCTAGAAAACAAAGGCGTTCGCGGGACAATCGAAGATGATCTTATTAAAAGAGATTATATAGGAGTTTAAATATATGTTGTTACAAGAGGTTTTAAATATGTTGGCAATTGGCTTAGTAGGAATGGCTTTGAATTTAGTTGTACCTATACTAAAGCATTTTGAAATGGGATTTTATATCAACCCAAATATTAATGATGATGAGTTCCTAGCTCGCGAAAAAGAGCTATCAGCTCTAACAAAGATGGTATATGAAAAGCATGGAAGTAAGACAACCTGGATATTAATGCTAATTCCATATTCATCTATTTTAGACTGGCTGCTAAGCATGTACTTTTTAAGAAAGTATTTGGCAAAAAACCCTCAAAAAGATATGATTGATTACATGATGGAGATGCGTCATCAGATGCTCGAAAACCCATGCAATAGATATGTAGTCTCTTAATAAGGGTTTAAAATGTACTTTGACAAAAAACGCCCTATGACGGCTATATCAAAGCTATTGATGTTAATATTGCTTTCCACCTGCTCTTTTGCAGGAAATCAGGCGACTAAAGAGGTTGATAGCGTAGATAAAATTTTGGATGCAATCATTGCAGAAGAAAACACAAGGATTGCTCCTCCACAACTTCCCATAAAGATTAATCATGAAACCAAAGAGATTATTTTTACTTTTGTAGACCATAATCATAAAAATATCTCAAGGGAAGAAGAGTACGCTAAATGGAAAGCAATAGATCTTAGGCAGGCAAATGTAATGTGCCAGGATGGCAAAGCGGTTTTAATGTTTGTTGCAGGCTATTATTTTGTATTTAATTATCAAGAACCAAACAACCAATCCACGCTACACACTCAAACTATAACCCCAAAAACATGTGGAATTGATCCTGATAGCATTAAGCTGCTTAAAAAGGCTAAGTAAATGTTCGGGTACCTGCGTTTTATTTTAGCTGTGTTCGTTCTGTGCTCTCATAGTAAAATCACCTTCTTTTATGTACATCAAGGTTGGGTAGCAGTTTTTGCTTTCTATATTTTAGCTGGTATAGTAAGTACAAAGCTGTTTTATCAAGTACACCAAAACAATATAAAGATTTATTTAAAAGATAGGTTTCTTAGAATATATCCTATGGCTATTTTTTGGCTAGTGATAGCTTTTGTCTCTATTGCTGCCCTAACTCCAAACGAACTATCTCTGTCGCCATTAAAATTTATATATGCGATAACTCTTATTCCCCTTTCATATTTTTCATATATCAACGTTCAAACTCTACCAAATGAAATACCGGGCTTAGATTTTGTACTGCCTCCGTTTTTTTCAGTAGGTCTAGAGGTGCAAATATACATGCTGCTAGCGATATTGTTTACTGTAAACAAATTTTGGCTCATTAGGACAGTAGCTATTATAAGCTTTATACAGTATGCAATAGTGATTTTCTTTCCTATTTTTAAAGAAACCCAAGATGCAGTAAATTTTTCGTATACAATGTTCTTTTCGGTTTTTTGGGTATTTTATATAGGAATTTTGATTTACTATAAAAAAAATAAAGAAGTTTTGTTGTGGTGGGTTATCCTAACTTCTCTCCTAGCTTTGCAATTTGCGACCAAGCATGGGCTTGGATCTTCCCCTCACACTTTAATCGGAGTTGTTATTTTTATCCCTATTATAGCGGCTATGGCAAATGTTGATGTCAAGTTAAAATTTAACAATTTCTTTGGTTCCATGAGCTATATCGTATACTGTAACCATTATCTGGTTGTATTTTTATCTGAAAAGCTATATAAAACAATTCTACCATGGTATTTAACTCTTGCAATATCTATGATTATAGGACTTGTATCATACTGGCTAATTGAGCTTCCGCTGAATAAAAAAAGAGGGTTAAAAAAATAAATAAGTCCTACAAGGACTAAGATGTAAAGAAAGGAAAGATCCTTTCTTTAATACATCTTTTTTTGATTCTGGGCAAAAAACCCGGAATTTTTTATTTCTTGAGCCATCATTCCAACGAAGTTTTTATTTCCTCCCTTAGAAGTTAGCTTGGCATAATCGCCAACAACAATGAAACTCTCTTGAGCTCTTGAAATCGCAACATTGACCAGCGAAGGGTCGCTATTGATAAAATCAAGTGAATCATTCTCTCTTGAGCACACCGTTGAAAAAAGAATAACCTTAAACTCCACTCCTTGGAACTTATGAACTGTTCCAATTTTGGCGCAGTTTGTTTTATGTCCCAGTTTAGAACCAAACCTACTAATTAAAGCAGCTTCCTGTTCTTGATAAGGAGTAATTATCCCCACATCAGTAGCCAAATTGTAGCCTACAGCCTCTAGTCTATTAAGAAGTTTGTCAATCATATTAATTTCATTTTGATTAACCTTCCTATATGACTTCGTGTCTGAATTAACCACATCAAACATCATTAGCCGATGTTTTGTCTTGGCTGCCGCAACCTTAGAGCACACATTAATACCCTTGTATCCAGCTATTTTGATAAACAATTCAGCTATCTCGCGGGCACATCTTCTGTGCTCATCCAAAACAATAGATTTGCCTGTATTTTCATATCCACCCTTTATTGCTCCGGCTGCTCTATTGAAAGCCGAAACAGTTGATGGGGAATATTTATTCCAAACATCACTATCGTATGCCGAGCTTAATGTCTCGACAAAAATTTCATCAACGCCGACAACCGGTGCCAATTGCTTTGGATCACCAACTACAATAGCACGCTTAGCACGTCTAAATGCAGGAAGTATATCCATAGAAGTAATCATCCCCGCCTCATCCGCAATCACCGTTCTAAAAACAGTAATTTTATTTGGGTAAAAGCCCGGAAATAAATTGCTTGCGCTAGCAAGTGTTGATGTAAAAACAGGATATGCCATAGATATGTATCTTAACACCTCTGCATATCCGGAAGGATCACGCCCATACTGCTCTATCAAATAATCATATCCGCCGTTAGAGCCTAGATAACCTAAAGCCTTAATAACCTCATGCTTATTTTGTAAGATGCGTTGCTCCATGTGTCTCAACGCCGCAATATAGAGTTCGTAATTCTCTTTGTTTAATTTGGTTCTAAAAAATACGCTCCAGCTATCGCAAGAAATTATATTGGTAAAATTCTCTGGATTGCTACTAAAATCTGCTATATATTTATTAACAACAGATAATTGCAACTCCTTTTCCATGAATTCCAATGCAGCCTCGTATTCAAAAGACAGCTCTTTAATCCTTATTAAAATCTCAAAGACGCCTTTGAAGGCTACCACATCGGCAATATGAAAATCCAACTCAGCCAAAATTTTTGTAGAACCCTTGAATACTTTAGACATGAAGCCTAATGACTTAAGTCTCATATCTATAACCTCAAGTTGTTCTAACATTCCATTATCAAGCCTATCTTTCATCCCCTCAAACTCAACTTCTACCCCGGTGATGATAGCAAACTTTCTAAGCAGGCTCTGCATTTCATTATGCACTTTTCTTGCATTTGCAAAACCTCCCGCAAAAGAGCTAAGTTCACTCTGTCGCACTAATAGTTCATCATAATTTTTTATGCCTATTAGCTGTTTTGAGTTTGATTTTATCTCCAAAAAAAGAGCTTTTTGAGCGTCAATTAAACCGACTAAATCCCTCATCTCTTTTTTAGCTGTCTCATACCTAACCTGATTAAAAGGCTGATTTTCAAGGTAGTTGATATACTCATCTACACTTTTTGATGAAGCTTCTTTATTGTTGTTGTTTCCTCCAACAAAATAAAAGCCCCTTTGAAAACCATGAGCTAGCTTCTCATAGATATTGCCTATGGCTTTATTTGAAGTAGATGTAACCAACATCATGTTGTTATAATCTCCTTCGCCTCTTAGAACTCTTAATTCTCTCTTCGTAACTTCTTGAGCTATTATCGAAAGAATCAGTTGAGTCTTGCCCGTACCGGGAGCTCCATCAACTGCAATCAGAGCTTTTTCTTTAGCGTTTTCAGCTAAAACAGTAGCCTGTCCTGCACCCAAAGGATAGTACTTTGTCAAAGAACCGTAATAGGTCGTATCATCCAAAGTAGCCCCACTTCCATTTTCCGCATCGTTCAATAAATAGGCGTCCACAAGCGGATTGTCCTCATTGATCATCGCAGAAAACTCTCTTTTTGCTTTATAGTTGTCTTTTTTGGAAAAAAACATAAAAGCAGAAGAGTTTTCCTGATTTATCTGCGGATAAATCAGCTCGTCGTCTCCGGCTCTTTGCTTACTCCTGAATAAAGAGTAAAGGCTTTCAACGAAATCTTTTAAGTTCGATCTTGCATCAGGGGCAACAAGTGCACTCAAATGCTCTGCCACGAACTCATCTTTTACCTCTCCATTTTCCTCATAGGTAAAATCGAAGAAGTGTCTGATTACATCCTGATTGACTACAACATCCGTTGTATTGCAATCAACCTGCACAATGTAATCACCTTCATTTTGATACATGGCTTGCTTATTAACCGGTAGCATTACTAGCGGAAAATATACCCACGCATCCCTCGACTCAAAAAACACTTTAAAATACGCCAAAGCGATATAGAGCTTATTTGAGTCCTCTAATACCCCCTTGTCGTTTTTAGTGTTTACGACTGGGGACACTCTAGATCTGATATAATCTATCATTCTAGCTCCGATCCTAATCGACAAATCTGTGATCTGCCTTTTGATTAGCTCTTCGCCATTCTGAAAAGATTTTATCTGATCTGTTATTGTCACATCAGAGGCTTTAATCTGAAGCATAGCCAATCTATCATTAGCTCTTTCAGAGTTCCCTTGAATGTGACAAACTGAAGCCATCGCTTGCATTCCTGCAAAACGAATAAACATCTCAAGGATGTCTTTTCTTCCCTCAGTCTTTTTTGCCATCTTTTCTCCTTTAAAAAATTTATCTACTTAAAGCAAGTAGAATCATTTATGAGTTATAGCAAAAAATATGGATTGAATTAAAAATCAAAAAAAATGACAAAAACTAAAATTTTTGAATACCTAAAATAGAGCTCAATTTGAGCTCAAATCAGGCTCAATTTAGACCATAAAAAATACATGGATATTTTTTGTATTATATAGACATTCAAAAAATGACACATAACACTATAAAAAATATATACGTAATTTAGCAAAAAATAAAAAAAATCAAAAAATTCCTAAGTTAAATAAAAGTATTTTAAAAATAAAGCCAAAAACTTATCTAACCGCCACACTTAAAAACAAAAAACTGCCGCCTTACCCCCTTTTTGTATTGCACACAATAACCAAACTATTAACGGGATTTATTTAAAGTAATTTATTTTTGAAATAAAGAAACCTAAACTTGGATGTTTTTTTTGATAAAAAAGTTGTAAGGTTCCAACCTTATACGGCTAAACCTTACAGATATTGTGTAACTTGAGAAATATTTTTGAGATGTAGAACGAGAGTGTCTAACCTCAGTGTCGGCTACCGAGTTTAAATCGATAGAAAGGAGCGTCCGTCTTATGACAAAACAAACGTTGGATTTTAGAACTCGATATCTGAGATTAAACACTCAAGATACACGCTGAAATCATAACAAAAAAGAGAAAAAAATTCAACCCATTATTAAAACAAAACTAAAAAGCCAATTACCAGCTCTTATTTTTCCATAGCTCGCCAACTCTACTATTAGTCAAAGAGTCAACGGGTTTTATAACCCTCGCTTCTACTCCTATTTCCTTTAAAAATGGTGACGGACCTCTATTCTCAGATCCATAATATGATTTGGCATTTGTGATATATAGCTTCTCTTTTGCTCTAGTTAAAGCGACATAGGCTAACCTACGCTCCTCCTCTAAATCTTTGCCTGTAATAGCTTTTGAGCTAGGAAATAACCCGTTAGAAAAACCAAAAACATAAACTATATCCCACTCCAACCCTTTGGCTCTATGAGCTGTCATTAAATGTACTTGATTTTTAAGCTCATCCTTATCTTCTTTTTGATTATCCAAGGCAATGGCTTCTAAAAAAGCTCCCAAGGACCTATATTTTTCAAGCATAACGTAAATTGAGCTTGCCACTCTAAGATTGGATTCTATTGCTTTAATTTTTTCAAGGTTATCAGCTTTTTTTGCATCATCCAATGCAATCTCATAGAGTGTGCCGATATAATTTTCTTTAACAAACTTTTCTCGGAATATTTCAAAATCTTCCAAATCCTCTTGTGGCATATCAATCCACCCCTCTACATCTCTTATAAATCTATCAACGGCTTCTTTCTTTGTAAATCGGGTAAGACTATGATGTTTTTTGCTTTTTAAAAAATCATACAAACTGCTTTTTTGATGAAGTCCCGCTTCAACCTCTGCAAGCCTATTTGCAGTAAACAAATTAAGTCCAACTAGCAAAGTTGCAAGCAAAATATCATCACTAGGGTTATAAATATATTTCAAGTAAGATAAAATCAACTTAGCCGCTTCTCTATCTAACAACTCCTTTGCATTATAAAGCTTATATGGAATACCAAGCGGTAGTAATTCTTCCTCCAGCTTACGAGATATAATATTATTGCGATATAAAATAGCAATATTGTTCGGACTCACTCCGCTTTCTATTTGTTTTTTTAGATGTCTAGCAACAAAGGTGGCTTCATCGTTAGAATAATCAAAGCTATATGCCTTTACAACTCCTGCCTGCTGTTTATTTGGCTTTAAAATTTCCTTATCGTGGTGTTTATTCTTTTGGTGTGCCAATAGTAAATTACTACGATCAACTATTTCAGCGTTTGAGCGATAGTTGATGTCCAAATTGATAATTTTAGTTTCCTCAAACTCATTGTGAAAATTTAGTATCAAATTTACCTCTGCACCACGGAAGCTATAAATAGACTGAGCGTCATCACCCACTACGCAAATATTATTATGACTTGGATTTATCAGCTGCCTAACCAAAGCAAATTGAACGTTATCAGTGTCTTGAAATTCATCAACCATGATATACTTGTAGCTCTTATGGCATATATCTCTTAAAATCTTATGTTTACTCAGTGCCATAAACGGCAACATAATCAAATCATCAAAGTCAACTGTATTGTTTTTTCTTAATGTTTGTTTGTAGGTATAATATAAATCGCCAAATGACTCCAGCACTTTTTCATCTACAGCTCTAGGATAAAACTTATCAATATTCTCAGGGTTTTGACTGAAAAGTTTGGCTACGTCCTCACAACTCTGCTCTAAAGTTTCATATCTCACAAAATTAGTGTGGCAAATTGTAAAGAAAGGCATTAAATTTCTTGGTGTCAAATACTTTTTTAAATCAGCGTCCTTTAGTTCCCAAATCAAAGGAATTAACCTCTTAAGGATAGTGTCTTGGTAATTATCGTCTGCAATACCAAACTCATTCGTTAGCCCAAACTCAGCCAATAAATAACCCGGCATTTTTCTCAGAAATGTATTGCCCCAAGAATGAAACGTACTAAAAATAGCAGGCTCACCGACATCTAAAGACTCACGAGCAAGCAATGCTTTACCACGCTCTTTCATCTCGCCCGCCGCCTTATTAGTAAACGTCATAACCAAAATCTCTCTTGGTCTTGCCTGCTTCATAGCCACCAACAAAGCAGTTCTAGCTATGATCGTCTTAGTCTTTCCCGATCCTGCACCCGCCAACAAAAGCAATGGTCCGTCAAAGGTAGTTGCGGCTTGGCGCTGGTTATCATTAAGCTCGCCAATAAAAGCATACCTTAAAGCGCAAGACCTAACATCTACCACGCTCATTTGCAAAACCCCCTTTTTGAAACAATCTCACACAGTCTCGTAATCAAAGACCGCCTTTCAGGTTAGAGAATAAGCCCAACTCTCTCTCCTTTAACAAAATTATTATACAATATTTATGCTTAAAATATGTTTAAAATAATGGATATACCGAAGTTTATTTAAATAAAAAAAGTTAAAAAACAATATATTCTGTATAAACACACTTTAAAGTAAAACCTTGTATGATTAAGCTCGCAAAAGTTAGGAAGATAGTTGATAGCTTTTATCCTACATCTATCAAAACCTATCCGGCGCAAAACTTTTTTGTAACTTCTCACTCTAGGTAAAATCATCTAAAGCGATTGATAGGCAAGACACAAAACCTAGAGTGAGCTTTCACAAATCAATAAGCAATCCCCCATCCTTTGCTTTCTTGCCCTTTTTATCACTTTTCGTATCGTCTTTTTTAACATAACCCCACTCTTCCCCGTCTATATGTTTTGAATTAGCATAAAAAGCGTCTATTTTCTCATTCTTTACAATATGTTTCTCAGGGTTAAAATTTTCAACCTTAACTTTTGCAGGAGAGCTAAAACGAGATAGCGCCACATAAAACTGCTCGGGAGTAAATATACCTGCGCAATCAACCCTGCCCTCACTCAATGTCATACCTTGAGACTTATGAATTGTAATTGCATAACCAAGTTTAAACGGATAGGCTGAAACGGCAAGAACCGGTGACATCTTAAGTTTTCTGCTGTCCTGATCTATAACCGTTTGGTGTTTCTCAAATACAATCCTAGGAACTGTATAAACATCTCCATCGGGCTTAGACAAGGATTTAATAACAACACTTTTACTCTCCATATCAACTCTTAGTATAACTCCAAGCTCTCCGTTATAAAATCCAATGTCGGTATTGTTTGCAATAAATAAAACCTTAGCCCCGATTTTAAATTTAAAAGGCTGTATTTTAGAGTCGTCTATAAAAGCTTGCACTTGTTTATCTGTAACATAAGTCGATCTAGAAACTATTTGAGGCTCGGTAAAATAAGTATTACCCTCTATTCTCTCAAGCATGCTCCTATTAAACTCATCCACCTGCCTATTTAAAGAAAACAGGGTTGTGGTATCGTCGGAAACCTCATTAAACTCCATAGCATAAATGTAATCCAAAATCCTTTGTTCTGACACACCCTTTCTTACATCTTGCTGTATTTTGGCAAATTCAAGGTCGGCTGTCCTTTTAATCTTGGTAAGTTGAATCATTGTAATTCCATACCAATGCCTACTCTCAAAACAAAATTTAGCGCTTCCGTCCTTGCTTACCGGCGGTAGCTGATACATATCCCCGACAAACAAAATAGGAATATCTCTCCTTCCTGCAATCCTAAGTCTATCCTCAATCATGTCAAGCAGTTGATCGCTCATCATGGACACCTCGTCTACAATCAAGCAATCAGCCTTATAAAGCAAATCCGTCATTCGGTAAAAATAAATATATTTTGCTCTTTGCTCATCAACCTTTTTGCTATGCATAAGAGTCTCTATGCCGCTATTCGTATAAGCCTCAAGCTCTTGCATTGTGCTTGATAACCCAAGCTTAAAAAATGAATGCACCGTCTCGCCTCCGACATTACTAGCTGCAATACCTGTTGTGCCAAGCACGATACACTGAAACTCTTTCCTAAGCTGATTAACCAAAAACGACTTACCTGTTCCGCCCGCACCTGTTAAAAATGCTCTTTTTAATTTACGTAACTGTTTATAGGCTAATCTTGGAGAAAACACCCTGCCAGAATCCAAACCATTAGGCTCAGTACCATTAACTACGTTTTGCAATACATTGGCTTGGCTTTCGGCTTCAACTCTTTCATACCTAACCTTTTCATTATCCAAAGTAGTGTCTTTTGTGTTAATCACAATGCCGCTTTTACGACCATAGATCTTGCCGTCATCAGAAGTAGAAGCAAATGAGGTTTGTTTGGGATGTGGCATATCTAAGAGAGCTAAATTGCTCTCATCTATGTTAGAAGCCAAGCTTGCCTTAACTAACATCTCTTGATTTGTATTTTTCATATCTACGCACCTATTCGACAAACACTATCTAAACTTTCAACGCGGTTATAAAATATCTTTGGATTTACAAAATCAACATCCATTGGATCGGCTACTACAAGCTCGCCGTTTTCACTGCGCACTAAGTCCAGATTATCATCATCTACATCATCCTCAAGATTAGCCACAATATCGTTATTTAGATTGTAACTTCTTGAGCTTATGAAATTTAGCTCATTATTTTTGGCGTCTGTAAAAACCACTATTTCAATCGGAACTACATAAAAATCATCCCAATGAAACATAAAATACCAGCTATGCATTGAAACCGGCTTAAAGTTTTGTCGCTCTAGCTCTTTAAAAACATCAGGCGAGAAAACATCTCTTTTCTTGTCATACATCTGCCACGCAAGTTCTCTAGTCCTTGCTGTAAGCTCATCAATTTGATTAACAAGCTCTTGAGCCTGTATATTTAAATTATGCTGTCTCTTATCTGCCAAAAATCTATTCACATCAAAAAATTTTCTCATATATCCCCCTTACACCACAACGTTCTTAAAACAAGTCCTCTAAGCCCAAAAGGAATCTCTATATCGACAAAAGACCTAACCCTTAGAGGTTTACGCACCTCTTTAAACCAAATATCATCCTTGTTAACCCCAAGAAGATCACAAATTCTCTCTATCGCAAAATGAAGCCTCTCGGGATTTCTACAAGCATATAATCCGATAAAAAGCTGATTATCTTTGCCTTTGTGATTACCGCTCCACACATAACCCTCTGCCTTAACCCAATCATCCTCGTCGTCACCGCACAACAAAACCAAAAAAGGAAATACGGCTTTTGGCTCAAAACCGCTGTTATGCATTTCACTATAAAACATCTCAAAGCTCTTTGATTGAGCTAAGAGGTTGCAAATACAAGAGTCCGCTTCGGCTCTTAATCTGTCTGCTAAGTCGTCAAACTTATCTTTGCTAATCTCTGTTTTTACATAGCTCATTTTGCCTCTCCTTTCTATTTTTTTTATATAAAATATTATAGTATATTTATGCTTAAAATATGATTAAATAAAGGAATTTTATAAACAAAAAAATAAAATAAAAAACTCGATTTTATGGTGAGTTTAAAGGAAGAAAAAGCTATTACAATTTTTTATTTCTTACGCCTATTTTTATAGTGGATATCCAAAAAAACAAAGGGTGCTATTTAAAGCACACTTGACGGCAAACCTATTCCTTAAAAAATACTTCAAACTCCTCAAAGTTACTTGGAACGTCGCTCTTATTTTCTACTAACGAAATTAGATCTCCAGCCCAGCAGCCAACCAAACTTGAATTTATACAATCTTTACTGTAGTCCCCTGAACTCAAACCATTTCCGCAAGCGGTCAACAACGGCAAAGGATGAAGTATCCAACCCCCACTATTTGAAAATTTACAATAGTTTTTAATATCCAAAAACTTCTTAGCGTCATAGTTTAATAAATAGCCGCTATTGCATTGATTTTTTGCCGCCGGCAAAATATTGGTATTCTTATTCGCACAAGCCTCTTTTAACTTAGGATATTTGCTTATCAATACACCAAAGGTTTTGCCGCCATTCGAGCAGTGAAACTCAGCAGCTTGCTCTGCATAATAATCTCCAACCCAAAATACACGAGCCTTTTTATTATCCCTTAGAAAAAAATCCACTACCGCTTCACTCCACGCATTTCCAACCCAGCTGTGCTCCATCAACTTTGCAGGTACATAATCCTCTCCCTCAACTCTCCTATTTAAAAAATGCTCTTTTCCATTCTCTTTAATTACATAAGTATGATAATATTGCCCCATGCGCCACTCCTTTCTTTTAAAATTATTTTAAAAAACTATCTAAAACAAAAAACTACCGGTCTAAGTCGCGTAATGCTTTTTACACCTAAATTAATTACCGACTAAGCGGCGCATAGCTCGTTGCGTAAAAAAGTAAAAGTACCATCCTCATCTACCAAACCGCAGCAAAGATTATCACCCTCCTCGGAACGCAAATAAGCCTCTAAAGCTCGAAAATCTTTAAAACCATACTCCTCATGATCAATTTTAGTTTTGGCTGTAATTGAAAATCCTTTAAGGCGATCAGGATTTCTTTCACAAAGCTCTACGGTATACTTTGTAACAAGCTGCATAACTTCGCACATAAGCTCTTTGTTTTCTTTGTGAAAATCAACTTCAACATTTAAAATCTCATCTTTATAAGTATCCGAAATAGTTACCAAAAATAAATCATCGGGAATAGCATACACATCCACATCAAGAGAGTCACGACTTGAAACTGAGTTAAAAGCATTGACATATTTAACACCCTCAACTTTCTTTAAACCCACAAGCTTGTTGTTTACCAAAGCACACACAATCGTTGAATCAAAACCAAAAAACATATAACTATCCATTGCAACTAAATACTTCATATATTCCTCCTATATTCTAGATTTGCACCGCTTTTTATCAAAGCGATGATAAATATATCGCTTAAAACTTCAATATAAAAATTTTAAGCGAAACCCGTCAATGCTTTACTTTGTTAAAAATTCGCTTGTATTTAAACGAGCGACTGAGCCTTCTTAGTACTATTTTTTCCTTATTTTTAAAATGATCCTTCTTAATAGCTTCAACCATACGCGCCAAGAAATCATCAAACTCATCATTGGTATAATAAGCAATGCAAGACGGCAGGGAAAACGATGTCCAACCAAATTCATTCTCATGAGTGTCATTGGTTTCAACCACAATTGCATTCTCATACATTCTCACAACTTCCAAATCATCATGCGACTTATATGTACTATACTTTAAATCGCAGTAGTTACGAAAGGTAAAGTTACCTATAAAATCATTAAGGTGAGGCAATATGGCATCGTATTTATCTCCGTCACCACAGTAATATTGGAAAGCCGCATTTTTTTGTAAAACATCAAAAATTTTATAAACTCTAGTCTTTATGGTACGAGGATATCGCTGCATAATAAAGCAGTTTAACTCATAGGTTTCTTGTGCTGTTAAGACTGTTTGCTTGCGCTCTATTAAACCTTGATCTTTAGTATACGTAGAATCAATAATCTCGCCGATCTTTTCTAGCATAGAGCGAAAATCATCATTGCTTAAGTTCATCCTCTCTCCTTTATCTTTTAATAAAATAATTATAGTATATTTATGCTTAAAAAGAGATAAAAGTTGATTAAATAAAGGAATAAATTAGTAAAATTTTAATCATAAAAGATTAGGACTTTTGCGGAAAAGAAACGTAAAAATCACTCTTTCTACATCTCTGTTTTGTATCTTATACCTGTCTCAATCCAAAACCTCATAGCAAACAGCTTTAAAATACTTTCTTGAATCCTCCAAATAAGCCTTAAACTCCTCATCGGTTCCATAGGCAAATATCGGCGGAAGGCAAAAAGTCGATATTTCCTTATTCTCGTTTGTAGTATAAGCGAGAATTTCATCTTCAAGCAAATACGTAACCCAAGCTCCGACACGCTTTCTATCAGAGATGTTTTGCGCAGCCGTTTGTGCAGCCAAATCATCAAAGTTACTTTTACAAAAATCGCCAAAATACTCACCTATGCAATCCATGTTGATAATTCTTAAAAAAGGTCTGTTTTTATTAAAAAGGTCAAAAACCATCCAAATCCTAGCGCGCACCAAATCGGCTAGTGTTTGATACTCTTTTACAAATTGCGTATATTGTTCTTTATTCATAGTTCGTCCTTTCATTGTATAAAATTATATTACACACAATCAAACAATATCAAATAGGCGCATCGCCTTGGCTGCGTCTTTTTTAGCTAACTTGCTTGGCAATCTAAAACCTTTAGAATATACGGGGTTAAATTTATGCGCTATTGATTTAAAAAACTCAGTCTCTGCTTTTTTTAGCCTTGTGTTATTCATAAACCAAGAGCCATCAGCTATAGAGCGCATCTCCCAAAACCAATAAACCTTTTTAAATTTTATAGCTTCCTTATTTAGAAATTTGATAGGAAGACTCCAATTTCTGTTATCAACCTCGTCGGTAAATGGGTCTGTTGTTCTACAAATATACCTATCTTTTTCTACATCTACAACCTTTACTAAAACTATACCCTCGGTTCTGAGCTCATGTTTTTTTAGCACAAGCAAATCATCTTTTTTAAATTTTGGCTTTTTCTTATTTGCCATGATGTGCTCCTTTCCGCTTTTATAGTTTTACTACGGGAATTTTAGCAATCTCACGCTCTCTATCCCTTATCATCTCTTGTTTTAAAGCGCTCGCCCCCTCAGTCGCAGCTCTATTTAGCTCCTCTTGTCTCTGCACTACAGCCGACATCTGCTTAATTTGCTCTTTTGAAGGCGTATATTTAAACTCATATATTCTCATACCATTCTTTTTTGCAGCCTTAACTTCAACGGCTCTGCATAATTCGCTTTCACTAAATCTAGGGTCTGCGCAATATCTACCTGCATTATGAATATCTTTATATTTATCATAAATCATACCTCTTAAAAGCGGAAATGACAATAGCATAATTATTGAAATACCCAAAACAACTTTTAATACAACATTGTTTTCAATGTCTTTTTCATCTTCGCAAGAATCCGATGCAATTAAACAAGCTACTATTATTATAAACATAGGAACCACAAAGCCGTAATTATATATCATCCACTCAATTGAATATTCTTTCATATAAACATCTACATAATAAGTACTATCCATAACAACCTCTTTCTACCATAATTTTAAAGGGAGGCTTTATAAAATAAACCGCCCTTGGTTTTTACTAAAGCCTTTGCTGATCCTCAATGTTTTTAAGCCATAAGTCACAAAACGCTAAATCACACTTTTTGGTATAAATACCCATGTAGTCGTCCTGAAAACTTAAAGGAGTTATATCATCGCCCTCAACTAAAAATGTCATATCAGGGTTAGCCATAAGATCTCCATTCATTTCACCATAGTGTGAAAGCGAAAAGACGTTTTTAGAAAGCCTTTCAACAACCAAAGGCATGAAAACACCGTCTGAATTATCAATCTTTATATAATCTTTTTCTCCAAGGACGGCTAGTATCTTTTTAAATCTTTCGGTAGATGCTGCATTTAATTTCATGTTACCTCCTGCGTGTTTTATTTTTTAATAAAATAATTATAGTGTATTTATGCTTAAAAATAAATTAAAATACTTATAAAGCGCAAAATAAAATATTTCAATAAAGCCCGTATTTTTAGCACAACCCGCCTGCTTTTCATACTAGCAAACAAATAAATATTTTCATAATATTCAAGTTATTATTAAGCATATATTTGTTATAATTATTTTATAAAATAAAAGGATTCTAAACCTTCTAAGGTAGAAAGGAGAAAGAATGATTACCCCAAAGGACTATATTGAGATTATAACCCTTTTAATACAAAACGATTTTTGTATGAGGCAACACAAAGAAATACCAAGGTTCATCTCTTTTTACATCAAGGCTAACGAAAAAAGAGCTGTAAAAGCATATAAAAAATATATCAAAAAAGATAAGCTGTATTGCTTTGATAATGCGATCAAAAAGGCAACAGCAAAAACAATACAAAAGATATTGCAAAAAGAGTTTTTGATTCCTAAAAGGAAAATATCTGTTTTTTATGAAGATGGAAAAATTTATTGCAACAATGAAATACTATATGGCTATATGGGACTAGAGATTGATATTACAAAAACTCTAATAAGAATGGTGGAAGAAAGTTTTTTAAAAGAACATCAATATAGCGAATATACGATAAAAACGATAAGCGCATGTCTTACAAAAAACTATAAGACAACAAAAAACATACTAAAAGATCTTAATTTTTACGAAAAAGAGTATGGTTCGGCACGCTTTGAAAAAAGCTATCTATATGCAAACGAAGAAGAGAGAAAGGCTTTTAAAAACAAATGTATTAATCTTGTTAAAAAAGATGAACCTGAGCTAATGCAAAAATACATTGACGAAATTAAAGGCTTTTATTTGGAATAAAACTAGAGTATGCGAACATGACCTTCAAGGACTTGAGAAAAGGCGACAATTTTTTAATTAGTATTGATCACATTGATAAAGCCGGTTATATCATTTCAAAAAATAGAACCGGGTTTACAGCTGTTAAATTTTATAATGATGAAAAAATATATACTTTTAGCACCGATACAAACATTAAGAAACTATCAAGACTAGATATAAAAACAAGCCTCGCGGACGTTGCAAGATTTATAGGAACTAGAATTATAGATCTGCACAACCATAGGACTAAATTTCAAAAAAGCATACTGATTAAAGGATTACAAGCTCTAATGGAGAATAAAAACAGTCCGCAAATCAGCAAAGATGAAGCCTTAGCATTACTAAGGCAAGAAAAGGGTAGCCCCAAAATAAGACCGAAAGAAAAAGAGATGGGGCTATATATGTATGGTTTTGCGGCAAAAAAATCAAAACATAAAATAGACAAAAAGCTATAAACTCTAAGATAATTTCTTAATTTTAGAGCGTATATATTCAAGCCTATCTTTAAACTCTTGCTCATCCCTACGTCCTCTTTCAAAATTCTCTTTACTCTTTTTATCTGCAAGCAAAAGCTGCTCTTTAACATCCTCTTTTTTCCATGTAATAAACTGAGCGCAAAAATCACTGCTGGCTAAACAACCTAAATGCCAAAGTCTTAAATTTATGTCCTTGTCTGTTTCGGTAAAGAGTGGATATAACTCAACAGACTTACCTTTGGGCAACTGCTCTACTAAGAGCCAAGAAAAACTATTTGTTTTTTCAATGTATTTTTGATTAAACGATATACCAAACACTGCTGAAGAAAACAAAAAGCACGGTATAAACAAGCCCAAGAATGTTTTGTCTATAGTCTTGGATAGCTTTTTATTTTTCTCAACAAATTCAAAATTGCTAACAATCAGATAAAACACAAAGAGCAGAAAAGTAGCGATCATCAAGCTCCTGCATGAAATATCAAAAAAAGCCATAATAAACCTCCTATAAATTGATTTAAACTAAAACCTGAAAACACTCAGGATTAATGAAAGCCTTACACAACAAGGCACTACCGATCATAATTCATTAACACTCATTGTTGTACTTGTGCTCTCCTTCAAAATCCTTTTTGGAAAACAAAAAGCGTGTCATAAACAAAACCAAGAAGGTTTGGTATCACATAAAAAAGATAAAACAAAAACATTGCAACCACTAAACCTCCAAATAAAATATCACAAAAAGCCATAACAAGTCTCCTATGTCGTCTCATTCTAATCCTTCAAATTCGCATCATCTTTTTTGCACTTAACCTCGCCCATAGGAGCACATCCATCTTTACACAATGCTTCCAATGTACAACCGTTCCCACAAACCTATAAAAATCTATAAACAGAATTTCTGTTGTATTCCTACTTCTGCCTTGCTAGTTGCTATTTGATTTATCACTAAATCATCTAGCAGAGCCGTCAAGTCCATAGGCGTAAATTCGGATTGAACTAATCCTACTGATTTATTTACAAATTTTTCTAAATTTATAGACGACAATGGTTCTAGCATAGAACACACTTCCTCTTTAGTTATTGAACTTGCTTGAGCTCCAATTGCAAACAAACATACAATTAAAAAAACCAAACGCTTTCATTGCAAACTCCCTGCATAAAAAAGCCATAATAAACCTCCTATAGATTAATTTGAACCAAAGTCTGAGGATACTTAGACCTAATAAAAGCCTTTTTCAACAAGTCACTACTAATTATAACTCCATTTTTTAAAAAAGAGTAACTTTTAGGATCCTCACCTAAACCCAAGAACACTTTATTTAACGCCTCTTTTGTTAAATTTGTGAGAGTCACATCTAATTCATCAACACTCATGGTTGCACTTAAGGGGAATTGACATAAATCTCTATCACGTAACGGATACAATAAAAGAGTGTCCTCCTTTTCGCTCTGCAAGCTTGACGCGCTTTCAACACAAATCAAGATGCATAACGAGGCTTCCGGTTGTATATCGCGCAATCTTATAAACAGCCTTGCATAAAAACAATTTGGCATACGCTTGTACACCGGAACAAAAAACTTACCGGAGCTCTTAATTTCTAGCTCCGACATCAAATTTTCAATTTTTTCTAAAACATTGCTGTCATTCATACTATATCCTAAAAGTAAAATTGTATGTCTTAATCATAAAGAGTCTCTTTTTCATAGAAGAACAAATCTGCATCCACAAAATGAGAGAATGCGAAAAACTCAGCCATTATAAACTCATTATCATCATCCATAACCAACTCTAAATCATTGTCCTTGCCTTGATCTTCATACAGATTTCTGAAGTATGTTGCATTTTCCGAAACGTAAGATAAGAATCTTAGCTCTTTTTCATCTTTGTCTTTAAAGACCAGCACCTCAATTAGTCCATAATCTCCATTAGCTATTTCATGAAAATATTGTCTAAAAGACATGGCAACGGGCTCAAAATTACGCTTTTTAACCTCTTTTAATAAAAGAGCCGGCGGATACTCTGAGTAATCCTTTGGATTTGCATAAGTATCTTTCTTGATTTGTCATCACACCCTCCTATAACACCTATATATCCTCTTTGTCTATGGCTCGCTTTAAAGCCCTAGTCTTTATTTCAGAAACGTAATAGTCCTGCTCTTCTTTGCTTAAATTCGTAAAATGTTTTAGTAAAGCCCCTTCTTTGTCGCCATCCTCATCCCAAGAAAACATCTTATCCTTGTAAGCCATAACAACATCATACAAAAGCGGCTTGTGCTTTTTCCAATTGTATAGGGTTGGCTCTGAAATATTGAGCTTAACACAAAAATCTCTATTATTTATTCTATGTCTTTTTGTCTTTGGCATACTTCCTCCTTACTCATCATCCGGTAAAACAAGATATTCCGCCTTGCATATCTCAACATCTAAAAGCATATCCCGCATTTTGTATTGATAGTCGCATAGACTTGCTATAAAATGGTCTAATGCGGTATCTATAACAAAGCTGGAGCAATCTTCATTGGACAATAAATTTAATAAATTGTTGTTGAAATCACACTGCAACAAATCTTTAGCTTGTTCACTATGCCATAACACAACACAGCGGCGGTCTAAGTCACTGTTGACGAAATTTATCATCTGTATTTGCACCATAGCTTCATCTTGCTCTAAGTTGTCTAGTGGCACCAAGCAAAACGACACATGCATTGCAACCGGCGTAAAATTCTCTCTTTTAAGAAGATCGAGTAGATATTTAAATTGAGAGGCTTCTTTGTCATCGCTCAAAACCCTTTCATTGAAAATTTCAAAAAGTCTTTTTCTGGCTTCAAATTTTATTCTATCAAGCTCGGAATATACACCCGAAAAAGCTGGTTTTAAATCATCAAATTTTGTTTTATCCATCCCTACCTCCTAATTATTTTTTATAATATAATTATAATATATTTATGCTTAAAAGTTGATTAAATAAGGGTTTTTATGGGCGTTAGCCGTTGCGCTCTTTTAATAATGCTAAATAGTAGTCATAAGTCCTATCTTCATAAGCTTTGTCATTTTCATGATACACACCCTCCGCCTCTTCCGTCCATCTTGTATAGCATTTTTCGCAATACCAAGACGCACTCAAAACAGGAATAAGGTATCCATTAGACGGCTGTATGTTGCAGCAGTCGCAAATACCCCAACCTCCTATAGATACGATCTCTTGCGCAGAGGCTTCAATAATTTTAAACCCCTTTTCATTTTTAAAAGCTCTCATCTCTTTATCCTATCCCTATTCTTTAATTAAATTTTTGTTTATTCGCTCTAAATCCTCTTTCGTGTGAGCTGTGCCTCCGAAGTTAAGTTTTTTATAAAAATCAAGCTCCATTTCAAACGGAATGTCTACAAATTCTAAAGAAGTAAAAGAGCTAAATTTCAAAAACATCTTGCGATCCATTGGCTTTAAGTCCTTAAAAAACTTGCCATCAACATCAAATTTATTCTCTAAAAACTCAATAATGGCGTTGTAACGCTGTTTTCCGTCTAAGATATTCCAAGTAACCTTATCAAGTTTTTGCCAGCTATCTTTGTCATACGCCCTCATAACAAATACAAATCCGCCTATAGGAATATTATACAAAATCGAACGAATCAAATCCTGTTTTTGCTCTAAAGTCCAAACCAACTCTCTTTGGTAAAAAGGTGTAATCAATTCCGCTTCTTCAGGAATTTTGCCATATTCCATAAGATTAAAAATATCGACTAAAAAATTCTTGTTTACAATAACGCTATTTTTTTCAAAAATATCAAATGTTTCTCTTGTCCCATCTGCTTTTATATCTTTTGAATCAACAATATAATCTCTAATATTCATCAGCGCCTCCTATCTCAATTTGTTTTCTAAAGAGCCTTTAGCTTCAAGCAAACGCTCTAAATCCTCTTTTGTGTGAGCTGTCCCACCAAAATTGAGTGTAAAATAAAAATCAAGCTCAATTTCCCTTGATGGTTCAAGTATAATCATAGTATTAAAGCGGCTATAACTCATAAAAGCCTCTCTATCCAACTTCTCAAGTTCGCTGCATAGCTTACCGCACACTCTAAATTTATCTGACACAAAATCTTTGATGGCGTTGTAGCGTTGCTGTCCATCGACAATCCCGTATGTTCTTTTTTCAAGTTTTTTCCAAGTTTTATGGTCATAGGCTTGTCTTGCAAAGACAAATGTTCCTACCGGCACTCCACACAAAATTGATTTAATAAGGTTCTCTTTTTGGGTGTCGCTCCACACTAAGCCCCTTTGATAATCCGGTATTACAAGCTCTTCGTAATCATATCCGCATCCTAGGCTTAAAAGATCTGATATAAAAGGTATTGAATTTTCATGAATTCTGACATTATGTTTTTGAAAAATATCTACAAATTCTCTTTTTCCACTCATACTAACTCCTTATTCTGGTTTGTTTTCAGCTTCAAGCAAACGCTCTAAATCCTCTTTTGTGTGAGTCGTGCCACTGAAATTTAATGTGCGGTAAAAATTGATCTCAATCTCTCTTGAAGGTTCAAGAAGTATGATAGTATCAAACCTACGAAAATTTAAAAAAGCGGTCTTATCAAGCGGTTTGAGTTCGCTATATAGCTTACCGCACACTCTAAATTTGTCATTCATAAAGCCCAAAATGGCATTAAAGCGTTGCTGCCCGTCAATTATGGCATAAGTGTTTTTAATGACCCGTCTTTCCTCATTAAAAGTTCTATATCTGCCAAAAACGATAGTTCCTATAGGAGCTCCATAAAGTATGGATTTAATTAAATTCTCTTTTTGGATCTCGCTCCACACCAAACCTCTTTGATAATCAGGAGTAACAACTTCACTAGAGCCGTCATTATCGTTTAACTCCACAAGATCATCTATTGTTCCTATTGAATTTTCGTGGACAATAACGTTGTTATATTTGAAAATATCAAAGAAGTCCCTATCGTTCGCCATTTAATCTCCTTTTATCTTTTAATAAAATAATTATAGTATATTTTAGCTTAAAAGTTGATTAAATAACGGAATATTTATAAAAATCTAGGCTTTGAATCTTTGTTGATCTCGCTTCCTAATCCGGCTTGACTATCTACAATAATCATCTCTACCAAAGGAAATTTGTGAGGTTGCTTCTTTAAAAGAATAGGCGGCTGAGGAAAGAAGTCTTTTAACTCACTGTTTACTTCGTACATCTCAGGATGATACACAAGGCTATAATGGCTTTTTAAAACAAAATCAATGTCTTGCTTATAGTGTGACAGGTCTGTTATTTTGCTTTTATCCGAAAAGATAACTTCTACCGGAAATACAAGACACTTTAAATTTTTGTCTTTAAAAATCATTGCCGTTATGATGTCCATTAGGCTAGTGTCGTTTTGGTATGGAAAAAGAAGTCTTAATGTATAAAGCTGCTCAGGCTCAAACCCTATGCCTTTAAAATAGGCTTTGAGATCCTCAAGAATAGTTAGGTGTTCAATATCGGGCTTGGAAAAACTGATGCAATTCTCTAAGCTGAAAAACGCCTCCAGATTATTCTTTCTTAATTCGATAGTGATCTGCTCTTGGATTTGATTCATAATATCTTGCAAACAAATCAAATTCATGCTCTTTTCAAACGGCTTTAATGATGCAAAATTAAAAGGGTCGGCTTTCAGGCTCTCATCTTGCCCTTGCGCCATTAAAGATATACAATTAGAAAGTCTGTTGCAGCAATCTTGGAATTTTTCTTGGGTGTGCCTCATTAATCTCTTTTTTAAAAAATTTTCATTTAGAGCAAGCCTTGTCGCAATATTTTTGATATTGCCCGATTATATGATCGTGCAATACCGGATCCAGCTCACTCTCCAGCAAGCCGTATATGTGAAGACTCGGATCATCCAAATCCAAGTCGTTAAGAGCTATGAAGGTTGCTAAATCCAACCATGTCTGCCTATCAACCGCGCCTTGTTGAAATCCGCTCATATACCAGCAAACTCTTGCATAGTCATCTCCAAAACAAATGATTTGAAAATCACTCCAATCGTCTAACTCGGGTATCGTTTTTCTCACAAAATCCAATTCCTCTTTATACGAAGCTATCCTGCTTTTGGCATCTTCAAGATGATGTGGATGTTCGATATATTTTTTTGGCTTTGGAATTTTTATAATAACACTTGACATTTTCGCTCACTAATTTATATATTCAGCTGTTTAGATAGGTTAATTTCTGCAAGATCGCTATCACTAACATCACTACTTACAACAAAACAAGAAAATTTAAAAGCATTGACAAGGTTTTTAAAAAAGGGTTCCATGTTTTCATAGCCAATGCCATCGATGATCGGCTTTCCACTGTAAAAATCAAATAAAGTTTTAACTTTTTTCTTGTCTTCGTCAAAGATAATATCCCATAAACCTTTACTTTTTCTAATAAAAATAGGATTAAATGGTATACAATAAACCAAAGATTTGATTACTTGCTTCGCGTAATCTTTGCTATACACAACATCAAAATCAGCGGTACTTTTCATCAACTCTTCTATAGACATTTCTTGCTTCTCAAGCAACATAAATAAACTTTTCATAATATATCCTTTTACTCAATTCCAAAAGTCCACCATTTTGCAACCAGCATATCGTGCTGTGTCGGTGTCCAAACACTCTCTTTGCCATCTTCAGTTAATACCATCAAACAAGGAACGCTCTTATCTAAACGAACGCTCTCTTTCACAAAGCCATTCTCGGTAGGCTTATATTTGCTAATAAAAGCGCTCTCACAACCTAAAAGAAGCTCAGATAAGGCTTTGCCAAATGAAATATTTACTGAAAATAATCCTACGCCGTTTGTATTTCTCACATTTTTAGCTCCTTTTATAAAAAGTTATGAATCATGAACTATACGCTCATGGCATAGATATATGCCAAGCGGGTTTTCTTCCGGGAATCTAAAAACATCCACTCCTACTAAAGCAAAATTTGTTAAAAAAGTAGAGTAGCCATCATCCTCATACATAACTAAATTTAAATCAGCATCATATTTAATTTTAAGCTTATCATCCAAAAGCAGATCTATAATGAGATCATCCGCCCATATAATGACAGATTGCTCTTTGTCATTTTTGTCCGTAAACACTGCAATTTCCATCTCTGCTAATCCATACTCAAAATCAAAAGCGTGTCTTTCAAAATGCATAGATGTAGGAACAAAATTTCTCTCTTTAAATATCTTTAATATCAAATCTTTTTTATCAAAATTAGTCTCATTAAAAAACTGAAGCTGCACCTCTCTTGCAATAACTCTTTTTTGACTGATCTCATCTTGAAGTCTAGTGAGTTCGTTTTTAAACTCTTCAATAGAATGTTTCATAATTCACTCCTTTATCTTTTAATAAAATTATTATAGTATATTATACCTTAAAATATGATTAAAAAATGATTAAATAGCGGAATATTTTTGATTTTTGTGGAATTTGGACTGCATCTAATGATACAGCCCACTGAATTAAAGTGTTACATGAAAAATATCGTCGGGGTCCCTATCAACAAAACCTCCATTTTCGTCAAAGCACATATTTTCCTCTTGCCAAGACTCAGCTTTAACAGATTTAAGTCTGTCTCTAAATTTTTCCACTAGGGCTTCATATATTGGTATTGGTGGAGCCCAAGCGGTATCAAAACGCATGATAATTGAGTTCCCTTTCCTATTGATGATAGAAGAATTATGACTGTTCCATTTGGTTCCCCACCTATCCCAACAAAACTCATACCAAGTAGGATGTCCATGCGCCTCTATGTTTTTCTTAATTTGTTCCACATACTCATCAAAACCTTCGTTTTGTATTATAGTACTGCAACGACTCTCGGCAATCAGCCTATCTTTTATCTCTTTATCACTCATTCCCTCTTTTTGAAGCTCTATCGCCTTTAAAGCAATATCTGTTTTGGTTCCGGATTCTATACCTAGTGATTCTGGCATTAAAATTATCTTATTAAAGTCAATAACACGTTCATTGCCCTTAATTTCATCTAGTATGAATTCTAAATCCTCTTTACTTTTTGCTTCAATTCGTAGTTTGTTGTCGGTCCAATTAGGCATGTGTTCCCCTTTCAAAAATTGAATTTTAAAAATAGATGTACCTCCACATTTATTTTTAATATTATAATTATACTATATTTATGCTTAAAAGTTGATTAAATAACGGAATTTTTTAAGTTAAATTAAAGAAGGAAAATAAAAGATAGTTCGATTGTGCCTTATCTTTACATCTAAAATAGAAATGAATGTTTTATAATGCTGGCTTGTTATCGCCAGCAAAACTCAACTTTTGTAATTTCCTCATCAGGATACTCAGGCTCTTTTTTGCCGATTAGTTCAGCAAAGGGATTTATACAAACCTCGTCTTTAACATCTTTAAATTTCTCTCTACAATACTCTTTAAATTCGTCTTCTGTAGCAACTTTAAAGCCTTTGCTTCTGTAACCCAAAACGTCACGTCTTTCCCAAATAATATCAGATCTTACAATCTTGTCGCTTCCGATGAAAAAATTAGGCTCAAAGTAATGTTCCTCGCCCTCTTCCTCAAAAACGTGCTTACAAACCACTATGCTAAACTCACCCTTATCATCAAGCACCCTTAAAAATTTGCGACTATTTTCCATATCCACACCTCCACATTAAATTTTTAAAACATCTGTTTTTATAGCTTATGGTACCTAACAAAGACTCTTTTTAAGAAAATATCTTCAAATTCAGGCATCATGTTTTCCACAAAATCAGAAACCTCAGGCTCTTTCTCAAGCTCCACAATTTGGCAAATATTACTTTCTCCAAGATTTCGTTTTACAACATCGGAGTCAGCCCAAACAGGATCAGCGTTGTAATAAAATACGAACTTTTGATTCTGGGCATTACTTTGTAGATTCGTTCCGCTCCACACATAACCCTCTGCAATAACCTTATCGTTAAGCTCATGTCCCATTTTAATAAGCTTAAAAGCGTAAACAGAAGTTGCCTTAAACCTTTTATCTTGCATTGTCTTACGTAGCACCTCAAAATCACTACAAAGCAACATCTTTTCACAAACTAAACTACCAAATTCGTTTGCTATGCGTAATGAGATCTCTCTTATCTCACGCTCTAACTCTTTTATATTCATCTGCTTTCCTTTAAAATAATTTTCCAAAATCATATCAATAAAGCCCTAATTTTTAGCTCAAATATCAATCTCCGCAGCTAAATCCCTATCTAAAAGCTTAAAATACGGATCATACTCTCCGTGCAAAAGATTACAAAGCTCCATCCTAACTCTATCCTCGCTCTCAGGCGAATATGCTCTTACTAGGAAATTTCTGTCTTTGATATTCATTACTATAAATTTATCATGCTCAACAACTGAAGTGGCGCATAAAAACGTATGTATCTTGTCATCATTAGAGAGATAAAAATTCTCGCTATTTGGGTCTATTTTAGCAATCGGATGAAAAAGCTCAACAATAGCTTCGTTGCAAAAATCTTCACGAGAAACCAATTTGGCAAAAGCGTTAAAACTCTCCGCCACCTCAGAGAGATCCTCTAAGCTCAAGTTGTGAAGATTGTCTACGGCATTTCCAACCATAACAAGCATTTGTGCTAGGTCAAAAAATACATGATCTTTTTGAGCTCTATACAACTCATCTTTAGAGAGATTTTTAAGGTTCAAATCTTTGTATTTTAAATTGAAAGAATTATCCGGATTTCTTGTAACAAACACGCCAAATTTGTCAAAAGCGGACATGTTATAAAAAAACGGCGAACCGGAGTTAAGCTGGTTCATGATCTTTACTAAACAACCAAGGTCTTCAGTGCTTAAAAATTTTGTTTTCATAAGTTACCTCCACTATCTTTTAATAAAATAATTATAGTATATTTTAGCTTAAAAGTTGATTAAATAGCGGAATATTTATATTATGATAATACATTGTAAGCCTTGTTGTATTCAAGCTTTAACATCTTAAATATTCGGTCTTTAATCTGCTTAGAGTGTTCAGTGGTATAAGGTCTGACGACAAATATCTCATCTCTTACGTTTAAAACAATAAAATGGTCGCTCTCTTTGTTGTTTACTAGGCAAGACATAAAATTGAATATTTTTCTATCGCGAGATAGTTTTTTCACACTCTCTTTTGTGTTGTAAAAATCGTTAAAAATTTCCATTATATTCATATCACAAAAGTTCTCTTGCGAGACAACTTTGCATGTGTAACCAAACTCCAATGACATATCATTAAGATCCTCAAAACCGATGAGGTTAAGTCCGTTATTAATGAAATTTAATGCCGCCTCGGCTCTCTTTTTTAAATTCCACAATACAAACTCGGCTTGCAGCTTATACAAAGTTGCCTCATCGATGTTTTGATGATATTGATCTTTGTATCTAAAAGTAAACAAGCCATTCGGCTTTGAAACAACTCTCATTTCAAACTCTTGATATATGCCATCATCAACCTTTAAAGGCTGCTCTTGAATTAAAATTTTGATTGCACAAACAAGTGATTGAAATTTAGAAAACGGCAAAAAATCTTTATGCATTAGCTTCTTCCAAAGAGCTTTGATCTTTATAAGCCACACCAACCACTTCTAAATAATTGTTTGCAGTTACCTCATAAAGAGGAATCTCGCTCTGATCTTCCATAAGACCAAATCCTGCTTGGCTCTTTAAAAATTTAACAGGACTCTTTAAAACAACTCTTTTGTCGGTAGGCTGTCTAAATTTGACAATATGTCCCTCATAAATTTCAACCCCATTTTTATCTTTAAATCCCGTGAACTGCATAATCGGAACCTTGTTTTCAATAAGATTTAGTCTTTGTAGTTCATCATCAAGCCAAAAAGCAATTTCTTCCACCTCTCCAGAGGACTTATTGAATTTTATTTCACTAATAGCAACCATTTTGCCATCAACAAAAGCTCTAAATTTTAACTTTTTCATCTTCACTCCTATTTATAATTTATCATGATTTAAAGAAAACACAAACCTTGGTCTTCTTGCGCCTGCACCACTAACTCTTGGCATATAACAGCCTGCCGTAGAACGCTTAATGATTAAATCCTTATCAATCATCGTATTTAAATCACTAATTAAAAAGCTCTTGCTATAGCCACACTCTTGCCTATACTGCTCGGCAAATTCATCATCAAGACTAACGGGAAAGGTCCTTCTCTTCATATATTCTATAATGAAATTCTCTCTAAAATTATAATCTTTTTTAGGAAAATCTCTTTTAGCCCACTCTTGATAGCATTTTTCACAAACAATCTCCCCGTTTATGCCTTGTGCGGGCATAATATAAAACGAAGCACCAAACTTTGGAATTACGCCACAATTGTCGCATATTCTCAGTCGTCCCATAATACCCATCTCCCTATCGGAAATTTGAGTTATTTTAAAGCCCTTGTGCTTTATTATTCTACTTGTTTTGGTCATCAATATCTCCATTTAAATTTTTTAAACAAACTTCAGAAAATACATCTATACAAGATATTCCGTTTTGACGACTGTAGGTTTGTCCATGAGATATGAAGTCAGGATGCAAGGTAGGTATGTAATTTCCTATTGCGGTATACATTTTATTGTCGCTTCTCATATATGTCACACAATTATCTCCATCGGTGGCTTGAATAAAATAGGGCTGTAAAATAGGCTCTTTTATAAATGCGTCTGAAAGCGCGGCTCTAACAGAAATTTCTTCCTTTTTTTGAATTGATATGATAGCGCAAACAAAGGCACGATCTGTTGTCTGTATATAAATCATATCTCTATTTAAAATAGGATCATGTTCCACATATATATTATTATCGCTAATAGGTTGAGACTTTTTAAGCCTCTTGATGACCGACTCTACAATTTCATTATCCATTTCTCTGCCTTAATAAATATTTACAACGCTGACCGGGGCAAGATATTCTTTAAAATCAAAAACAAGTGAGCCCCTTCTATTCAAAGATACTAAATCAGAATCTAGCATCTCAAATTTTACAAGCTTGCTTATTCTTGAGCCAGAGCCATCAAATCGAAGCACCTGATAGCTCTCTTTGTGAGGTATTACATTATACTCTCTCAATGCTTCGTCTACTAAAACTTTAATATACTCTGGATTTGATTTGTTTAAAGAGACATGATTCGCCCCCTCATCAAAGCAGTCGTAAAGAAAAGCCATGACTTTATCGCCACTTTCTTTATGAAACAGATAAAAAGCAAGTGTTACGCTTATAGGCTCATCAAAATGATTAACTTCTTTATACTTATCCTTAAGTTTCACTTGAAGACCGCTCATATAAAAGGGGGTAAAATTCTTTTCATCAAGAACCTGCATGACGATCTGCTTAAGCTCTTTTGCCGGATTTTCATCACTCAAAAAAAGCTCCAAGTTATACCTTTTTAGCTTCATAGACAAATCTTTAACATCATAATTAATTCTGTTTACTATGTTAGCTATATTTTCCAGTGTAATATTGTTTATTATCATATCACCCCTCCATTATGTAAGAAATAAAAACTCTCCACTCTTAAGCTTTTTTAACCTTGCAAGTGGCTCCCTACGCTCTGAATAAGCTATTGCCAAATCTAATGTGTCTTCATCAAAAATAAAGTCTGTTTTTGAAGCTATTTCATGATAAAACGACTCGGTTACGCCTTTTCGTTGGAGAAAATCTGAAGTAGAAAAAAGAACGCTCACTAACCTACCGTCCTTTTCAAGCGTACAAACAAAATCTTTAAAATTTTCAAATAAGGTGTCTAAATTAGAGAATGGCTCATCTGAACTAAAAATACAAATCTCTTTATCGTAGTTATCATCAAGAAAATCCTGAATTTGCTTTTTTGTTGGCTTTAAAACCTTATTTTTGTAAATCGATAATCCCATTTTGTGCTACTTTAAAAAATTGATTTAATTGTATTATTAGGCTATTGCCTGCAAATCATCTATATTTATATCTTTTATCAATTTATTTGGCAGGTCTTTCCAAATATTAGAATAATAAAGCTTAGAAACGTTGTCCTCTTTTTTCGCAGACAAAACGCCGTTTCCTTGTAAAAATTCCTCTTTTGTGATATTGCCATAATGCAAAATATCTTTAGCAACTACCAAAATTTCATTTTCTTTGCTTGAATTAAGGACAAACTCCGGCAGGCATTTGCCGTCGCTCTCGCCGTATATATGGCTGGAGGCTATCAAGTAGGCTTTTAAAACTTTAAATTCTGCTTGTCTCATTTTTAACCCCTTCAATATTTATTTTTTATAAAATAATTATAGTATATTCTAGCTTAAAAGTTGATTAAATAGCGGAATGTTTTAAAAAATATCGGCTAATGAATTATGGTCCTCAACCATGAACATATCAACCAAATGGCTGTATTTTACATTAAAGCAAAATACATCACGAGATTTGATTAAAAACAAGACGCACCGGATTTGAACCTGTATCACCGGATTTGGAGTCCGGCATTCTACCATTGAACTAGCGCCTTACAAAAGCAAACTATTCTTTTTTGCTAGACTTCGCACCTGCCATACAAATTTCAATTTGATATTGCCCGTCAACCATAAAATAAAATATATTGTTGCACTGATGACACATGAAGCTTTTACTCTTGTTGATAAGCTCTAAAATCCTCATGCTCTTTTTTTGAAAAATAGGTAGAGCATAATCTTTGCAATTTATCATCAAAGCCTCTATATCCCAACATGTATCACCTCCACCCTTTTTATTTTCATTAAAAACTTTGTCATAGTTATATGGGTTATATGAATTTTTTGGTTCTACGATAGGTAGGTAATTGCCTCCACCCTTAATATCAAAATAAACCTCTTTAACATCCACATCCTCAAACTCAATCTCATTTATGCGAACCAAAACTCTTGTATCTGTTGCGATAAGGCATCTCTTTTCAGCATTATAATAAACCAAGTTATATATATCCTTTGGATTTTTAACATCAACTGCCGCCTTTAAAATATCAACTTCAAGCTTAGCATATTTCATAAAATCTTGTGTAGTTGTTTCCATGACAATCCTTTAATATTTAATTTATATAAAATAATTATAGTATATTTATGCTTAAATATTGATTAAATAAGGGAATTTTAAATGGTAAAAATCCTAAAAAGGATTAAAGAGTCTACACGAAGATAGACTCTTTATAACTGTTAAAAACAATCAATTAATCTGGTTATAGCAAAAAAATTAGTAATTTTTTAAAAAAGGTAGCATTGTTCCAAACGGAATATCTTTGATAGGAGTTACTTTTGGATTTTTGTACCATATCCTGCCGGGAATCTTTTTATCATACGCCTTTGATGAAATATACTCTTTTACCCTGTCGCTTTCTTCTTGAAGCCTCTCTTGCAACCTAAAGAGGACAATAGCCTTGATTTGTGGTTTTGTGAAATGCTTTCGCATGCACTCTTCACATGCTTGGGTGTAGGCTTCCGTAGAAAACCCTCTTAAAAGCTTCATTAGTTCGTTAAGCCAGAGATGGTCCAAATAACGCTGAGTTGCAACTTTTCCATATATAGCCTCTCTTATTTGGATGATTTCCTTATTATCAATCGTATAGATGCCGACTCTATTAGGCAAAAAATCAAGCTCTTTTAAAAATTTGGGATCAACACAAACATTTACGTAATTAACATGCTCAAGGTAAACATCTACTTGGCTTTTTAGTCGCTCAAGAGTGTCTTTTGGGCTTTTAATCTCAAATACGTGCATGTCGCCTTTACTAATCATAAATATGTCGGAAATAGCGTCTGTTTGCCGAGCCGGCTTCTCTGAAAAGCCAAACTCGGTAACAACTGTCGCATCTTTGAAGCCTTTGTATAGATGCTTTAAAAGTAGAATTTTAAAATCTTTTTCGTTCACAACTCTATTCCTTTGCAAGTTTCCAAAAATACTCTTTGCTTATCCATAGCTCGGCGGTAGGGTATGTTTTGAGCTTTTCCTCAAAATCATCATACACATCTGCCGGTCCGCATGCCTGCGCTTCTGAAGTATAATCGTGCAATAACTTTAGATTTTTACCATCTCTTGTTGTTGCAAAAATATTGCAAAACCTCACTCCGCACAGTGCAGCCTCAACCTGCTTGATATAAAAATGGTGTAGTTTAACAAAAGAATACCTAAAAGATAGAAATATACTTAAAATACATTGAAAGACAAAGCACTCCTCCATTATAAAGAAGTCTTCATGATTCAAATTTTTAATTTTTATGTCCAAAATGGCTATCTTGGTGCTATTTGGCTCAACGTAAAATTTGACATGCGCATGATCGGTAATTAAGATGGGAGATCCACCTCTTTTTCTAGGAGGAGCAGATATTTTAAAAATAGCTTCGTAATTAGCTCCATCGCCGGTCATCTTTGTCATCTGATATATTATCTTGTCTTGTTTTTGATCATCTCTCGTTAAGCTAAGCAAGCCTTTACTTCCTAAAACAAGCTCACCACACGGACTTAAAATAAATTGTGCCATATACTCTCCTTTGAATTTTGTTTTGCTTTTAGATTAAAAAGAGCTGTAAAAACAGCTCAAACAAATTAATCGTAAAAGCTCTCCACAAAATAGTCATCTCTCTGGAAAAGAATGGGACGGTCCCAAAGCTCTATTCTTAAGAAATGCTCTCCTTCCATAACAAAATCTGCTTGAGCGGGATTTTTATAACCCTCTTCCTCCCTCTCGCATATATATATCTTTAAACATCTTGAGCATTCCTTGAAAAAAGCCATAATACTCCCCTTTTCATTAATAAATTCAATTGAAGAGATATGATTTACTTCGCCATCTAGCTCGCTTAAAGACTCAACTTCCCTCATCTTAACGGGCTTAAATCCCGCTTCGTTGATTTTAGATAAAATTACCTCTTTGTTTGCACACTCGCACAAATCTGACTGAAACCACTCCCAAGCATATATTTGAGTTTTTTCGGCTAAAGCGTTTCTCAGTTTTAGGATAGACTCTTCCTCCATATACAATTTCAACTGCATTTCTGTATGTTCTATTTTTGTCATGCGCACCCCCTAAAATTTAATTTATATAAAATAATTATAGTATATTTATGCTTAAAAAGAGGTTAAAAGTTGATTAAATAGCGGAACATTTAGGGTGTGTGATAGAAATAAATAGTGCTTAAAAATGGTGGAAGTGGCTGGATTTGCACCAGCGTATCTTACGAGGCAGATTTACAGTCTGCTGGCTTTGACTACTTACCTACACTTCCAAAAATGGTTGCCTTATGAGGACTCGAACCTCAATTCTCAGATCCAGAGTCTGATGTCCTGCCATTAGACGATAAGGCAATATAATTAAAAACTACAAAAACCTTCCCAAATCGATATTTGTATGAACAATCTCATAATCTTCTAACTTCACGGATCCAAAACTGTAATCCATATCATCTTCACATTTTTGGCACAAACCGGAACCGTTCGCATTTTTAAAAATTATTTCCCTCCCGCAACACTCGCAACGAGATCTATCATAATTTTCAAATCTTTTAAAAAGAGATATGCTTTTTAAATTTCCTAGAAAGAAATCTTTTTGTCGCTCAAGCCTTCCTATGTAATCCATCAACGATTTTTGCCCTGAAAAAACAAGATTGCTAATAGTTTTAACACTGTTCCATCTCATAACATCACTGTGATGCTCATCAACAATAAATCTATCATCTCTAAGATCACAAATCTGAGGCGTACTTCTAAAAGCAAAACCAAAACTAAATATGCCTGCCGAGGAATCGTCTATAAAATTCATATTTCTTAAATCCATTTTTCAGGCTCCTCTAGCTAAAAACCCTCTTTAAAAATTCAAATGTCGTCCGAATTAATCCGTCTTTTTTTTGCTCTTTTTTGTCCATTTGTTTTTTAATGTCATCGTACAAAAAGTTACCCAACTCACTATCCTTTAGTTTCTCTATCAAATTTAGATCTATGTCGTTATTTGCGTACAAAGAGTGTATTTTTTCAGGAACTTCGCGCAACAGCCTATCAAGAGTAAGATCGCAATATTCGTCAATCCAATCGGCTATGTAATATATGCGTTCGCCCATATAGTGAACTTTGCTATCTTTGTCTGAAGTTGAGAACGCCCCAAAAACAATTGGATCTCTTGTCTTAGTAACTTGCTGTTTAGCTTTCTTTGTATAGTCTGTATACAAAACATAGTACTTATCAAAAATATTCTGCCTTTTTACGACAGTAATCTTTTCTACAACATCGCTAGGAATTACCCTTGGAAATCTATCCAACTCAATAAAGTATATATTTTTACTTTCATCCGACATTTGCAATTGCTCTATAATGTCTTGCAAATCGTCTTTATATATAAATTTATCAAAACCAAGCTCAATAAGTTCATTTTCCTTTTTAAGACACTTATTGAAAAATACACATTGCTCCAATAAAACTTTCTGTTCGGTTTTTAAGGCACTATTTAGTGCGACTAAAAGATTTTTCTCATACTCCGTCAAATCATCTACACTAATTTTATTTAAAGATTTTTTGAGTTCCATAAAAACCTGCTCTGTATTCATATTTTTTACATCACTCATTTTGGCGTCCTTTATATTATAAATTAATCAAATAGCAGAATGCCAAACCCAACATTCCGCCAAAACACAACTAATCCAAAGCCTTTTCTATGCGCTTATGAAGCAAATCAACAGCTTTTTTAGCCAAATCTGTATTTCCAACAACTTCAATGTTTTCATTTGTGCTTAAAGCCGCCCAAAGATACAAAGTTTTTGTCGTAGGCGTAAAAACAAATACGATAAATATTGCGCTCATTATCGAAGCGGCAAACTTTTTATTTTTTGTTAAACACTCAGGATTTCTAAAGTAACAAATAGCAATATAAACTATTGTAAATAGGATTCCAAAAATACCAACAAATCGTAAAAACACGCTCATATCAGCAAGATAGATTAAAAATAATAACTTTAACATTAAAACTCCTTTCTTTTATACTTTAATTTAAAAGCACTTTCGTGCAACCATCACATGTATTTTCAACAAACATATTAAATTTAGGATCATTCCAATCACTGCCAAGCGTAGGTTTGAACACCCTTTTGAATTATCTCTGTTTTAAATACAACCTCTTTTAGAGCTTCAATTAAATTTGCTTTTCTTAGTTCCATTTCCCCCTCCTCTATTTTTTAATAGAGTTATTATAATATATTTATGCTTAAAATTAAATAAAAATTGATTAAATAGAGGAAATTTTAATTTCGGACCACACTAAATATTATAGTCCGAAAAATCGGTTTTAATAAAATAGTATGGACTTTCATCAACCTCGGGAATAGGTTGAACGTAATAATTATCGCTTTTAAATTTCGCTATTACAAGCCCTCCGTTATTCATTCCCCAAAGATGTTCCGGGTGTCTGTGTCCGTTTTTGATATATTCGGAGGCTCTGTCACCCGTAAAGTCTATTAAAAACTTCATCTCGGCTCCGCCTTCGTCATAAAACTCTAAAAAATCTAACTTAGAGTGACAGTCTTCTAGTCTAATTCGTCTTAGCTCGCAAGGATGAAAATCTACACCCTTCATACACCTTAAAATTTCATCCCTGTTTAAAACAGGAGAAGAATCTCCTGTAAACCACTGCATTGCGGCTCTTGGAATCTCTTGTTTTAACAGCTCATCAAGCCTAATTCTCTCATTATGATATGAGATGATCTTTTCACTAATCTTTTTAAATTCGCTCTCGGCTGCTGAACAAAAACTTCTGCTTCTATCTTTCATAATCCACCTCTCAGTCTAAAGCCCTGCTATTCATAACAAAGCCTATACTTACAACCATAGCCGCAACAATACTGACAAACAAAATCAAACTAATCGCTAAATCCATATAGCACCTCCACAAATGTTAATTTTTAATTATTGAAAAAAATTATTTTCCGATCCCCTCGCGCAAAAGACTAATCTCTTGCAGCAAAACAATTGCATCGTAAATCAAATTTACATAGCTTTTATGTGAGTAAAGGTCGCTAAAATCTTCAATCACATCATCAAAAGCTAAAAAGGCTCTGCCAAGTAAAGAAAATGAATCTCTTTCGCTAGCGAACTTTTGTTTAAAATTTTTATGTGCATCCAAGAAAATCTGATCCCTTTCTTTGTTCCAAAGAAATTTAGGATCGCAAAAAGCATAAGCAAAATATGTCATCGTTTCACAAATAGAATCTATGTCGGGCTTATCTCCCCTTAAAGCTAAAGCGGTCATACTACACAAAGATTCATAAGCAGCTTGCTCCATTCCATGACTCCACACTCCGGGGTGAGCTTCATGAAAAGCCTTAACACCATTCAAATATTCTTCAACACTTAACATTTTTGCCATAGAACATTCTCCTTTTGATAATTTAATATAATTATACTATATTTATGCTTAAAAGTTGATTAAATAGCGGAATATTAGAAAATCACCCACATTTTGAAAGATGATGCAACAAACTTAATGCGGGTGAAAAAATAATAAAGAAAGGTCATAGATGGATTTCGCTTTTTTTCGCTTGCCAAGCCAAGTAAAACCCGGCATTGACATTGTTGTTTATAGTCTAACAAAGCCTTATCCAAACCAGCCAAAACGACTTATCGTAAAAACGAAAAATGTGACCCAGAAAGGAATGAGTCACACCGCTTAATTTTTTAAAGGAATAAAATAATTATATATTATCAATCCTTAAAATAAAATAAAATATTATATTTTCTTTGCCAAAAATATGCGAATTTCCTCATCTTTTCTACGAGCTAACTCAATTCCAAGATTTTTTCCTGAAAAACCCTCGTCTAAAAGCTGGACGGGATGTACTTGAGTCTTAAATGTTTTATCAAAAAAGCCTAATTTTTTAGCTCTGGATACAAGCGCAAAGGTATTAAGCCCAATCCATTCTTTAAGCGGTATTGTTAATGCTATGTTAAGCAATTCAAAATCCAAATCCCCACCGTCAATTATGTGTTTCTGTTTCCAACACACCTCAAAATGCTTAGGCAGCCTAAGTTTAGGCAAAATTTCAATACTTACACTAAATAAGTCGTTTAAGAGATATAAGAATGTATATTGATTGTAGCTTTGACATGCAATACTCTCATTAATCCTATCAATCAAACTTTCATACATTTCACTACTTAATCTTAAGTCAAACAAATCATAAAACAAATTTAGCTGATACAGGGCTTTAATGCCAAAGGAGGGGTGCTTGGAATTAAAAAATTTAATCAGCTCTAACCCTATGCGCTCTCCGCTCAAATACTCAAGTGATAGATCCCTCATGAGCTTGGTCGTAGATGGATTGATATCAAATCCAAATCTTGCACTAAACTGAACAGCCCTTAAAACCCTTAAGTTGTCTTCCTTAAATTTGTTATCATCTATATGCCTTATCTGATTTAGCTTAATATCCTCCATGCCACCCCAAAAATCAACCAGCTCCCCGGTAAAGATATTGATCATCATCGCGTTCATAGTAAAATCTCTTCGCATAGAAGCTTCTTTCTCGCTATTGCAATATTCAACCTCAAAGGATCTATGAGTGGTTCCGGTCTTATTCTCCTTTCGAGGGAGAGAAAGATCAATGTCTTTGAGTTTGTATACAAAAAACTGCTTACCGACACCATTTGCGCCGCAAGAAATCATAATTTCATTAAATTTGTCCGGCTCAATATCATAAACCTCTATATCAAAATCATTGTTTTTAATTCCAAGGACTATATCTCTAACACACCCGCCGACCAAATAAGCTCTTTTAGTGTAAGGGGACAGGATGTTTTTTATAAAAACAATCTCCGGGTAGTTAAGTAGCTTAACAAATTGATTTATCATACAAAACACCTCCTACAATAACGGGGATGTCTTTTTCTACACCACCATCTAAATTAATATCTCCCGCAGCAAGCGTGGCAACTCTCAAAACCAAAACTAAAACTAAAAGAAAACAAATCATCCCAAACGCTTGCTTGATTAAAACATCAAATTCCAACCTCTCTTTTGAAAAAAACACAAAAGATGTTATAAATATAAAAAAACATGTAGAAATTATCGGTAAAAATACCTCAGGAATGATCGATTGCATAAAAAAATCATGATAAAAGCTAAAAAGAATAGCAATAACACAATTAACGGCAAACAAAAAAGCAAATAATATTGAACTAATGGCAAAAGCATCTATATCTTTAGATAGTGTTTTATACCCAGCCTTATTTACTTCATTCATCATATCGTTATACACCTCAGAGGGTTTGCGATGCTCCATGTAAGCTCTATCAAATAGTGCCTCAAAAAATTCTATCCCATCATCAAAACAATCGCTATATAAAATCTTTTTTGATAAAAACACAACAATTAAAGAGTTTATAGCCATAACGAAAAATATTACACCCTGACCTTTAATGTTAATCAATAAGGACACAAGAAATACATTAATAAGATTTAACATTATAGTCGCCATTTTCAGCTTATGCTTCAAATAAAACAACCTATATAAAAAATATAGCTTAATTTGATTGATTTGATACCAAATCGTAAGCGGCGCAATCAAGAACATAAAAAAATCTAAAAAACCCTCTAAAATAGTAGGCGAAAAATCAACCATCAAACCCCCTTTTTTATAAAACAACTAAGCTAATAGCAGCACCTTATCATTCAGAAAATCTCTAATTAAAGAAATTCTCTCATGTTCTCTCCTTAATAACATCTGATCTACATTGTCCTTCAAAAAAGTTATTAAAGGGAAGTATTCCTCATCGATATTGTTTTGGGACATAAAACCGCTGTCAAGTGTAGCGTTCTTAAGCTTGTTCAAAAAGCCGACACTACCGTTAAAACGTCCAAAAAATTTAGTAATCAAATAATAAGGAGTCTTTACCTTAAAAAGTATGTCCTTCATATCCTTATCATATATTACAAAACCCTCGTGTCTTAAAAATGGGATTTTCTTCTCTATCTCGCCCCACTTAGCTCTTTCAACTCCAAGTATGAAAAAGTCATCTATTAAATTCAAAAACTCTTGCGCGATCTCCTTTAGTTCATCATGATTTAATAGCAGTCCGTTTTCAACGTTTCTACAAGCCAAAAGATAAACTCCCGGCACCTCTTCAATAATATGAGGATCTGATGGATCTACCACCTCAAACATAAAAGTGTGATTAGGAAGCGCTTTAAATAAAGGTTCTAACCCTGAAAGCCTGCTCTCTGCTAACTGCGCAAAACTGCTATCCAAAAAGCCGGTGGTGCTGTAAAGAACTCTGTTGTTAAAACTTTTTCCATCAAATTTTTCAGAAGAAACATAAGTAGCACAACCCAAAAATCCGTTTATCTTTTTCATGGCGCAAATCTCTGTTTCAGGACTGATCTTATAAGGAAAGGTGGAGTCTTTTTCCATTCTTTCAGAGAGATTAAAAACTTTATTAAAAGGTCTAACAACCATATTAAAATCTCCATCAAGAACCAAGCCCCTAAGTTCTATCATCGCTCTATCAAATCTTTTATTCCAAAACACGTCTTGAGTATATTTGTAAGTTGATAGTTCAGGGTATTTGCGAGATCTGTTTACTATAATATTTTTCTTATTGGCTAGCAAATAAGGAGCCGTCAAATAAGAGTTTTTTTCAGGATCATAAATCGGCGCAGCAGCATTTTCAAATATATCAATATACTCCTTCAGCTTCGCACTAGGCTCTGTAGTACAAGGCAAATATACCTCTCCTTCAATAGGATTGTTTCTTATATTAACGTAAACAGAAGCAACATCAAACTCACCAACGTTGTGTATATTTTCAAAAAAGTTGGTCATAACATATACCTCAATTTCATATTTTTGCTTTTTTACACAATCTATATATGGCTGAATCTTCTTAAGAGTTTGGTTTGTATTAGAGTTAATTATTAAAACATCACAACTCTCATTCATTGTCGACTTAACAAAATTCTTAAATCTTTTAAACATTTCATCCATTGCTTTTCTAAGATTATCGGGAGTCCAATGATAGCCGCCTTGTTGCTCTATTAAAATTTGATCGCTTTCCGCCCAATGAACTTGAAGATTTGGATATTTAGCCTTATGCTCATCTATTAATTTTTGAGCAAAGGTACTCTTGCCCGAACCTTGATGCCCTCTAAGGAAAATTATCTTTTTCATGTATGCCTCCTATATTATTTTTAATAAAATAATTATAGTATATTTTAACTTAAAAGTTGATTAAATAGCGGAATAAAAACAAAAATATTTAGATTTTTGTGCCGCATCGCACCACTTTATTAATTTTTATAAAATGGCAGCTGCGCAACTTCTTTTTCCACCTCTTCTTTTGTGAGACCTTTAAATGGATAATAGTATATGTATCTACCATCATTATACAACCTATGCAGGTATCTTTTGTAGAATTTGTCTGTTTTTGCGTTGTGCCTAGCAATAGATTTGTCAATAGCTGCTTTTGCCTTTCTCCTCTCCTTCTCATCATCTGATACGGATTCAGTGCAAAAAGCCTCTGTTAATATCCTTTCTTCTCTTTCCATTTCTTCAAATAGATTTAAATCTTTCTGAGTGGTTTTCTTGGTTCTCACAAAATTTCCTTTTAAATTTTATTTACAAGCATATTCCAAATTTTATAACCTTTTGCGATTTTTACTGAATTTTACACACTTCTTTATTGTATAGCGCCCGCCTTTTTAAGTATGCGCCTCATTTTGCCAAGTGTCGCCTTTTGCTTTTTTAGCTGCTCCTCAAGATCATTGTGTGATTGCATTAAGCAGTGGTAATCATTTAATGAGAAGTTGTGTTTACAGGCTTCGCAACGTAATTTATCAAGATCAAGTGTTGCTCTAGGATCTTCGCTGTCTAACCCATAATCACAAAAGGGGCAGTCCTGAGCTTTTTTAAAAAAATATATCTTTTCCATATTGCGCTCCTTAATTTAAATTGTGCTGCTATCACCAGCCTCTTGCTCTCTCATAAACTAAACATGGCGGGGCTATATGGTAAGTTTGCCTAACTAAAAGATTGTTGATATTATTACCGAGACATTGAACAAAATGACAATCTGCAAATTTTTTATCAAAACCAAAATTTAGACAAAAATAACTTTTGTCGTGTTTTAGTATGTTGTAGTCTTTTAGTGCCATATCAATACTTGCTTTAGTGTAGCAGGTATTATCATAACACTCATCGAGTACTTGATATAAAAAAGCCATAGTTCTTTTATCTTTATCATGGAATAGGTAAAAAAACAAAGATTCTGTGTTGCTAGAGCCATCTTCATTATCAAACTCTGCATGCAATATATTGAAGTCTACAGGAGTAAACTCCTTTTCATTCATCAAGTTCACTATCGTATCTCGGCACTCTTTTTGTGGGTTTTCAGGATCTAAGAATAACTTTAAGTTAAAGGCACGAATATCTTGAGCTAGCTGCTCAAGGCTCTCTTTAATCGTATTAGCTCTCTGTGCTAGATTCTTAGCTTCTATATGATAGTCACTGTTTGCCATTTAATCTCCTTTATATTTTATATAAAATAATTATAGTATATTTTAACTTAAAAGTTGATTAAATAGCGGAACATTTATTTTGCTTCAACTTCTACAAACTCATTTTCAGACAGAGAAACTCCAAAAACCTCTTGCAATCTATTTTTAGTCGACGATCTTAAGAAAGCGACCAATTTTCGCCTATAGTCACTCTCATCCTTTGTGTTCTGCCACTGCGACAATGTTTTATAAGGGATATTTGTAATTTTATTCACATCCCGAAGTGTTAGTAATTTCATATATTCCTCCTTACTATTTGTTTTTATATCATTACAATCTCATTATATTGTATTCACTCTTAAAAGTTGATTAAATAAAGGAATGTATTATCCGTTATTCAATCAAGAAAACTTATTTAGCATCTAGGTTATAAAACTGAAAACAGGTATTGGCGAGCTTTCTCGCCAATAAAATTATTGCTTATCTTCAGTTGATATATATTCTTTTTTATGAGCCGAGTTATTTTTCTCTGCAACCAAAGATAGATTTGCAGCATTTTTTCTATCTTGTTTTAAAGGTTTTATACTGGTATCAATTGAAGTTAAATCGGAAACTGAGTTCAAATTTAACCCAACCTCACTCATAAGGTCATTTAAAATAGGGGCATTTGTTTTAAATTTTAGTGCGGCATTAACTATCTGATCCGACAAAGATGCTCCATCTGCTCCCCCGGATGAAACCGCACTACCTCCTCCGCTTGCTAAATTTCCGATACCGCCGCCCATATCCACAATTTTAATAGAATCTATTTTTTGCATTGGAGCGACAACCTCTTTGATTATCTCAGGAAGTTTGGCTATCAATGCTTGCTTGATTCTGTTTTCCAGTATTGTTGCTGATAGTATATTCTCTGCGTTGTTTAGCTTTTCCTTACCCTCGGCTTCAACCTTATACCTCTTCTCATCGGCTTCAGCCATAATTTTAATTGCATTGGATTTGCCCTGAGCTTCTATTTTAACTGCCTCAGCTCTATTTGTAGCAGCTTCTTTTTCCGCTTCAGCAGCAACTTTGATCCCGATAGCTTTTTCTTCAGCCTCTTTCTGAGCCTCAATAATAGCAAGAGACCTTATTCTTTCTGCCTGCTCTGTTTCCTGAGCCGTCTTAATTTTTTCAGCAGACTTAGCCTCTTCCGCTTTTTTCTCATTTGCCTTAGAGCGCGCCTCATACTCTTGCTCTGATTTTTTAGAGATCTCGATTTGCTTATCTTGAGTAGCAATAGCTATATCTTTTTCTTTCGATATCTCGGCGGATTCAAGAGCTTTCTTTTTCGCAATTTCAGCCTCTTGTATAGTCTTTTCTTTTTCTATCCTTGCAGATTCGATCTCCTTCTCTCTTAAAATTTTCTCTTTTTCGGCTTCTGCATGTTTTTCAGCCCTAACTTTCTCTATGTTGGCTTTTTGTTCGGCTTCAGCCTCTGCTTCAGTTTGTTGCAACACCAAGAGCTCTTTAGTAGTCTCAAGATTCTTTTGCTCAATTGCAACATTTGTCTGCTTTTCAATGTCATTTCTTTCTTTGCGCTTGTTCTCAACAGTCTGTTTTAGAATTGTTAAACCCTCGGCGTCAAATGCATTGCTCTCATTGAAATACTCAAGTTCCGTTTGGTCAAAAGACGTAAGAGAAACAGACTCTAGCTCAAGTCCATTTTTAAGCAGATCTTCATAGACGTTGCTTTGTACCTGCTGGACGAAATCCGCCCTTTTTTCATGCAAATCAGACATTTTCATAGAGCTTGCAACAGAACGAAGAGCGTCAACAAATTTACCTTCAATTAGCTCTTTAAGCGCTCTTGCGTCGGTTGTTTTAGAGCCAAGTGTTTGAGCTGCTATCGAAATGCTCTCCTTATCCTGCTTAACTCTTACGTAAAAGTCGGTTGTGATGTCAACCCTCATTCTGTCTTGAGTAATCAAAGAGTCTTTTTGTATTCTGACAACCGTAAGTTTTAACGTTTGCATGCTCACACTGATATAATCATGCAAAATCGGAAATATAAAAGCTCCACCATCGGTAACAACCTTTTCACCTCCAAATCCGGTTCGGACAAAAGCAAGCTCTTTGGTTGTCTTTTTATAAAGCTTAGAAAGGATAACCCCCACCACAATCAAGCCGATAATCGATCCGATAACGGCAACTGTTAAAAAAATGTATTGATCCATGTAAACACCTCCTGGTTTTTAAATTTGTTCTTTTTCTATAATGAAAACATTGTCTTTATAGGCTCTAATAATGCCAACATCCCCTTTTACGAAAACAGCACCCTGATCCTTAGGCTTTGCCATAAAATAATGAGTCTTGCCTTTTAAATCAATAACCTTGCACTCGCCTTTAACGCTATTATCAATTTTTTGACTTATAACGCTGCAACTTAATCCTATTAACTCCTTTCTGCCAACTGCGCTAGTTTCTACATCGGGGAGATATTTTGCAACATATATTGCAACAAACCTGGTAGTAATTAGCGATGTAAATAGCGCTAGCAGAGCAACAATTGCGGTTGTTATACCGGAAGCCGCAATACTGTAATCTGATAAAATAAGGCTAAGTATCAAAAATCCGTTAATGCTAAAGCCCATAAAAAATATTGCCCACCAAATTGAAGATGGAATTTTGCTCTTGTTTAGCCAACTAACGTATTCGCTACCAAACTCAAAATCAAAAGCCCCATCAATAGCCGCACCGACACCGGTTCCGACTATAAACAAAAGCATCAGATCTAAAATTACAAATCCAAGCACAATGGAAATGGGAATTAGAAAAATAACGTTATTAAACAAAAGATTTAGTAAATCCTGCATACCTTACCCCCTTATTCTTAAGATGATTGAATTGAGCTTAATTTACTCTCTAGTTCATTATTAAGCACTCTTATTTTCTCTATTCCGCTTCTGATTTTTGGTAAAGCCTCACTCTTATAGCTTTCTATCTGAGTTAGCGCATTAATCATAGTATGCATGGCACTTTCAAGCTTTTCGGCTTCTAGCGAACCCGCAGATATCTTTTTTGTAGCATCGGTAGCGGTCTGATTTAGCTGTTCAGATGTCTTTAATATAGCCTGCGTAGCAAGGTCGTCTATTTTATTAACCAGCTCCAGCTGCTCTTTACCCTGCTTAGCTGCACTTGCTACATAAACATTTGTTTTTAGTGCCGACAAGGAGGTGCTTATGCTGTTTTTAGTTGCCATAATCAAAAGCGAGTTGTTGTGGATGATCATGGTATACCCAGCTAAGGTTTGAGACATTACAAACAAGGTTTGCATTAAATTTTGAAGCCTTACGTCAATATAGAATAAAACAGAGTCTTGAATGTTTTTTGCAAGATCTCTATCCGGAGTATCTTGTATTTTTCTATCAATCATATCTCTAAAAAGCGTAAAAGAAGCTATTTTTTTCTTCATATTTCCAATGCTCGCATTCAATGTATCTCTTCTGTTTTGCACCTCATAGTTTTTAGCTTCCATTCTCACAACCGACTCTTTGAGGCTTTTTTTAACACCTTCAAAGACTTCATTAGCTGATAAGAACTGCTCTTGTAGCTTTTGTGATAAAGACGTTCCCATTAAAAAATTAGAAATTCTTGACATCAAACTATTTTTTTGCATATTTTGGCTTGCAGCAAGCAACTCCCCAGCTTCTTTTTTGATAGTTAAAATCGACTTACCGACATTAAATTCATCATCTCCCATTTTTAAAATATCTTGAATTGAGCTGTCGATGTCTTTGTGGTTCTCTTCAAATGCAGTTACTTCATCGCTTGCAAAATTCATAATCCTATTTGAAATTTCGGATATATTTTGTTTGTGTCCTAACTCTGAAACAACCTTCTTAAAAAGACTGCCTGCAAGCTCAGCATCTTCCGCTGAGATATTGTTTTTAATTTCGGCAAGTTTTCCGCTCATAAACTGAGTTTCGTCCTCTATCACCAAAGACTGAGATTCTAAATTACCCATATTCATGCCTACTCCTTATTCTTGTTGTTTTGATATTCTTGAAAGTCTAAACTCAAATTTTGCTTATAAGTTTTTTCGTTCTTATAAAAAATAATGGTTTTTTCTATAAAAGCCAAACACTCTTGTTTTGTGTCTTCGTTTCCGCATTTTAAAAAACCTCTAAGCGGGCGCAACTCTCCAAACTCAACCATGTTAGAGTCTGATAAAAAAGAATTCTTTTCTTTATCATTTAGGTTTTGCAATATAATACTTTTTATCTGATTAAGCATATCTATATTGGTTCTACGATCAAAAATATTAAAATAACCGGACACAATCAAAGAAAGCGCTGTCAAACCAAAAAGAACTTTTGCAAAATATCCACCGATTGAAAATTTGATCATTTTTAATTCATAAAGTATATCCATCAACATAAAAACCAGAAGCAAAAATATTGCACCAAAAACTACATACATTCCTAAAATAGAATTTTCATAATTATCTAAAAACATAAAATGCTCCTTTAAATTAAATTAAATTTCGTAATAGAAGCTATTTCTTTTGAATTATTAGCCTTGTTTTTATCTTCTCTCACTCTAGAAATAACCTGAGTTTCATCCTCTATCATCAAAGATTGAGATTCTAACCTGTCCATATTCATGCTCACTCCTTATTTTTCTTATCTTGATATTCTTCAAAATCTAATTGCAAGTCTTGCTTATAATATCTTTCATTTTTGTAAAAGTTAATGGTCTTTTCTATAAAAGCCAGACACTCTTGTTTTGTGTCTTTATTTCCACACTTTAAAAAACCCTTCAGCGGTCTTAATTTATCAAACTTAATCATATTAGAATCTGCCAGAAATTGAGCTCTTTCTTCCTCACTAAGATTTTTAAGTATAAGGTATTTTACATCTTCTAGGATGGCTTGATTAGTGGAGCTAACATTATCGCGACTACTATTGTCTGACAATTTAAAAAAAAGTCCGGCACTTACACTAAAAAAAATCAAAATAAATGTCGCGCTATAAATACTTCTATAGAAGGAAGATTTAATTTTTTTACGCCCAAGAAAATCCTCTATTAAAACAAAAATAACAAACACAATGTTTAAGGCTAGAACAAAATATACTACAAACATCACATTTTCATAATGATTCAAAAACATAAAAACCCCTTAAATCAAATTAAATTTCGTAATAGAAGCTATTTCTTTTGAACTATTAGCCTCGTTTTTATCTTCTCTCACTCTAGAAAAAGCCGGCAAAAATAAGCTATATCTATTATTTCTGGTATCTTGACAAATATCAAAATACTCAACTTCAACAATTTTACCTACAATAGAACGATTCAGCCAGGATATGCGGAATTCATCAGAAATTCCACTTCCTACGTTAACTTTAATGATACCATCCGAACTCTCGCAAATCAAAGATTTGATCATTTGAGAGGGTGCTTCAAGTCCCCTGTTATTATGTTGATCAACTATCGAAGCTTTAGTGTCGCTAAGCTCAACATCCACTACAATCAAATCTGCCTCATTTCGTTTTTTTAGCTTCATCCACTCCTTACTTCGATGGGCATTTCCTCGCTCATAAAAACCGTCAAGCGTTTTGATAATAATGCCCTCTCCGTTAATTTCTGCAATTTTAGTAGAGAAAAAATCCATCACTTCATCTATGGAGTGAGCTATCTTACCTTCCGCACGAAAAATTCTGTCTGAGCTAAAATCCAAGCTACCCAAAAACGATATGCGCTCATGTAATGGAATATCTGTAATTTGCAGCCGCTTTTTACCGCCACTATTGTTTGTAAAAGTTCCGATAATAGATCCGGATGGTAAAATATCCCAAATATGATAATTTAGATCCAAGTCATCAAATGCGCTGGCGGTATTGCGAACAAATTTCGTCATAATGGCGCTTGTATTAGTCCGAGTGTCCGCAACTATCTCTCCATCTAAATCAACCATGCCACCTTTTGCATACTTCTCAAGCATACCATGGTTATTTTTTATGAAATGTTTAATTTGCTCTGCCATATTCGGCATGTCAATATAGTTTCCATTGCTGGTTACAAAATTTACCTCATTGCTATTTAGATTAACCTTAGCCGCACACCTGCATCCGTCATATTTATTTTCAACATAGACAGGAAATTTGATCTTTGCCAAATCATCGGGGGTGATGCTTTCTGCTTTCATTATGGCGTGTATAGGTATCAAATTGTTAAAAATCTTATTAAATGTAGAAATGCCGACACCGCAAGCGAGATCGCGATCTAAAATCAGCTGCAAAAGAGCTCCGGCTTCTGGATACTCACTATTTGTAAGAGATAAAATCATATCCCTATTTAAGTGACCCTGTATTTTTTCTGAGCTGATCTTATTTAGAGTTTCAACGATTTTTTTCCAATAAGGCTCAGGAGCATCGTCATTAATCTGATTAACTACCGCCCTTTGATAAAAGTAGTTTTTTGATAGATCGTAAGTCATTAAAACAAGCTCACTGAAAGGCTCATAATCTACTAATGATTTAAGATAAGCCTCTTTCTCTTTACGCGAACTTATATTTCTTAAGGTATTAATGTCTGTGTATAGTTTTGTAATTATATTCATTTCCACCCCCATCATCATTTAAATCTATATCAAAAACATCCTTCTCAGATAGACGCTCGCATTTTACACCAACCTCTTTTAAAAACTCAACTCCCGATAGATCTCTGTATTCATAAAGGCATACGACTCTAGCAATTCCTGCTTGAGCAATTAGCTTTGCACACTCTTTGCAAGGGGTGTGGGTGATATACAAATCACATCCCTCAGTTGCTATGCCCTTTTTGGCGGCATAAGAGATTACGTTTTGCTCTGCATGCAAAACAAAGTCATTTGTTTTTAGTTGTAATATATCAGGATATGCAGAGGTATAGTCGATTTTTACGTCTTGAATGCCGCTTGATAAATAACTTTCAATGTTTTTTGTTGAACAATCATAAATTATAGAGTCTTTAAAGTTATGTGAGCACTTAACGCAACAAGAAGTTACCATTATTTGCAATTGAAGCCTATCGACCGGTAAATTTTCAGGCTTTTTCCTGATGTCCTCTTTAAGCATTGGCAAAAGCTTATGTGAGTCTATACGAATCTTAAAAGATTTATCGAGCTCCTTTTCGGTATTTCCGCAATTTGGACACACATAAACCACACTCTCGCACTCGTTTGGCGTTCCGGCGATTGTGCCGTTATATCCTGTAATCAATATGCGCCCATTCCTAGCCAAAACCGCTCCAACCTTCATCTTTTTAGCATAAGATTGCTTTGAAAAAAGATGGGCTGCTTGCATCATGACAACATCATACTTATTCATCACTCTCCTTTTTATTTTTTATACAAAAATTATAATATATTTATGCTTAAAAGTTGATTAAATAGCGGAATGTTTTGTATTATTTTTATATTTTGCCAAGACTGCACCCTTTGATGCAGCCGGCAATGTGAATTAAGCGCTTTGATACAGTTCGGAATTAACTTCTGCTTGAAATTTCCTAATTGATAAAACAATATCTGTTAAAGTTAAGTAGTCTATGTCAAACATAGGATCTTGGATAACAATCCTTCCCGGCTCAAAACTAAAATCGTAAACAACATGTGTTAATAACAAATTCTCTCTAAACCAATACCAAAAGTGATCTGAGCTGGTATCGATATAAATAAAGATGTCGTTTTCTTTTACAACCACCTTTGTGTTATGAACATCCATCTCCAAATCAAAGCCGGCTATACGATGCAGATGGATGTTAATGTCCGGGCGAGTTCTCAGAAACTTCTTTAAAGAGTATTGACGATTTGCATTTTCAATAATTACTGAACCATTATAAGTTTGTGAGTTCAAAAGAATACTCTGAGCCGCTTGTTTAGAGAGTTTTAGGTTTTCTACCAAAATTCCAAACTCCAAAAGGACTTGTTTAGACGAGTCAAATCTAGTCGCTAATTGATTTAACTTGTCACGGGACGCTTGTGGGCTACAAGTAGCATACTTAAATTTTTTACTATACAGATCAATATCTAATCCAATATAGTTGTTTTTCTTGTCAAAAAGTTGAAAAAAACGCTGTTTCATGATAGTACCTCCACGCGCTTGTTGATAAAAAAATTATAATATATTTATGCTTAATAATTGATTAAATAGCGGAAATTTTAATTAAATAATTTTTAGAATCAGAAGCCATTTTGGGGATTATAAAACCCCAAAATCAAGATATTTTATAAGAGGCGTCTATCTCGTCATAAATGTGGTACTCTTCCTTACCTTCTTTAATAAAAAACAGATCGTTTAGGTGGTTTAAGTACTTATCTCTACTGCCGGTTACATCATTAGGAAAAATCAAATGGCAGGTAGACTTAACGTATGCCGGGATCTCTTCCATGCATTTGCCGGTTTTCATATCCCTACATTCCATAGTAACAGCAAATGGAATATTATCTCCTACTTCTTTGTTATCAGGAGCAAAAATCGCCAATTTTATTCTGTATTGCTCATTATCGTCTTGCGACTTCTTAGTAACAGAAAGGTTGATAATCATAAGCAAAAGAGTTTCAACCTTTAGCTTTAAATCCGCAATGGACTTAAGCAAAAACTGCTTAATTTCATCATTTGGATATTGCTCTTGAAAATAAACCCAATTTTTTCGACCTTGTTCCAAAATGACCTTTTCTTCAATCTCTTCCATTTTTGCTCCTTTATACAACCAGAAGTTGTTTTAGTAGATCTCTTATAATCTCTTTATCAAAAATAGCGTTTTCGGATTTTGTATATCCCAAAAGGCTTTTTAACCTATCCTTATCTAAGTCACTGTCTCGCCTTAAAGTGAAATCTATGCTAAGCCAGACACTCTTATCATAAAGCGAAACAAAAATAACTTTTATATCCTGCTTTGTATGTTGTCTCTTAATTTGGAAGCGAATACAATTTGTTAATTTTACCATCTCATTCAATAAATCAACCGAGTCTATCATATTTGAAATTTCATAAGGCAAAGCTAAAATTAGCTCATGACTTATTCCAAACACATCAAGAACACTTGCTTTGTATTTATGTAAGCTTGAGATATGTGAAATTTGAATTGTTTTCATATTAAACCTCTAAGAAATTAAAGCAGCGGTTAGCAAATTTTCTAAAATTTGTTTATTTTGCTGCTTGTTATCACAAGGATTTGGAACCTCAATAAGGTTCATAATCTGCTCTTTGAGTCTCTCATTTTGCCCATCTTTGTTGTTAAGAATAATATTTATTGCCAAGCCTTTATCATCAGCCCGGTTCTCCTCTTTAGAACTCAGTACACAAATAACATCAACTTTGATTTCGCTACTTTTAACCTGTGCTCCAAATTTGACCGCTTGTGCGCTTTTTGCCATAGAATCAATAAATTCTTGAAAGTCAAAATCCGCTTTTAGACAAAATGGAGAGACTACCTCTACATCGGTAGTTGAATTTCCATCTTGCAAACAAACTTGATAGCGGTAGCTCAACGGCTTTTCTTTTAAAAGTATCTTTTTATTTATCATGTAGTCTCCTTGTTGTTTATTTTAAAGAATCTCAAAATATAGCCCGTTTCTCTCAAAGAAGCGGTTGGCACACGCTACTAAAGCCCTATTTAGGGTTCTTTTGCGAACTTCTGTTATATCAGATAGCCGGTATTCCGCCTTTATTGTTTGCATAAGCTTGCCAAACATCTCATAAGATATATGGTGCCTCTCTGCCTCAATCTTTCTTGGCGGATATGTTCTATCTCCAACAACAACATTAAATTTATAATACAGCAATCCAAAAATTCGCTCAGATCTTATTCTGCGACTTAGACAAAATTCACCTTTAGCCTCCTTTTTTAAAGCCCTAAGAGCAGCTGCAACTTGTGGATAATGAACTCTAAGTCTGCGCTTAAAAGACTCTCTAGTTTTTTCTTTTGAAGTGTTTTTATCAAATTGTTTAAAAAAATCCAAAGCACCGGTATATGTAGGGCGTTTTTTATCTCTCATTCTTTGAACGTGGTTGCGGTTGTCTAAATTAAAATAATCCACATGAAAAAAGCGATTAGAAACAACATATTTGTAAATATCCTCTAAAGTATTAAATCCCTTATTAAACACACTAGGACTAAAACCAAGAAGTTTAAGGGACTTATGAAAAGACAGATTTAGCCTTTTTTCTTTCCTAACGCAAGCGTGCTCATTGCCGCCTAAATTTTTATCATATTCGCTCTTTAAAGAACTATACTCCGACATTTCGCCGTTATTTTTAAAATAAGCTTTTACATAAAGCCCATCAATGCCAAATTTTAACCCAAATGCGCTAGCGATTCTTCCTATAAAATTTCCTAAATCGTTGTATGATAGATAGTTGTAAGCAAAATCGTAAGATTCGGCAGGAATACTTATGTGATCAACTTGAAACGGCTCTGTTAGGCTGCCGTCGCTCTTTATAAAAGCTATTGCATAAGATCTTACTCTGTCGTTATTTTTATACCCCAAAACTTTAAATAAGTCTGGATTTGCCTTTAAAATTTCATCAAATTCGTTGTGGCTAAGGGTCGAAATCAGGTCGCAGTCTCCAAAGTCAGCTTTTGTCCTGTAAGAAGGAATAGCTCTAACTTTCGCCTGATTGAATTTGCCGGCACATCTATCTACGGCAAGATATATGAGACTTACCGCAAAATCATAGCTTTTTTTATCAAATCGAATTGTATTTAAATGTTTTGTTGCATTTCCACCCATAAGCACCTCCAAACTTTATTTATAAAATAATTATAGTATATTTTTTCTTAAAAGTTGATTAAATAGCGGAATTTAAAAATAAGGAGCTTCTTGTTAAATTAAAACAAGAAACTCGTTTTTTGCAAGAGTGTAGCTTTTAAACTTTTCAGAAGCCTCCCAGATATATCCTTTTATGACTTCAAGAATTTCCTGATCCGCAACAATATGTCCTCCATTGTTTAATTCATAAGCAATTTCTTTTGAAAAATCTACGCTATCAATAAGATTGTCTTTTTTGGTTTCCACAAACAAAAATTTAGATTCCTCGCCATTAATTTCAAGTAGTTTAATCATATCCAAGAACCTATCCTCAACCCTACTTCGCACGCTATCTTCAACGGCGTTTAGATTCCATGCATATATTCTATTCGGTAGCCTATTTTGCCTAAATTTAATAACTATTTCCGGGCTTGGACGCAAAACCAACCTTTGACAAACCAATTTTTTCATTATAGCACCTCCACAAAAACAAGGCTTTTAAAGCCTTGCGTTATTAAAATCAGCCTTATATTCGGCTGCCTTAGCTTCAGGCGAAGTGTCTTTTATCCACTTTTTGGCTTCATCGCTCCAAGCTCCGCGCCTGCTTGAGATCTCTTTATAAGTCTCCTCCATAGCCTTGAAAAGATCATATCCCATATTTTTCAAAACAACATCAGAAAGCACCCAAAGCCTAACAGCTTGATCAAAGGCGTTGTATTTAGCCGGCTTTCCTTGAATACCATTAGCCTTCTCCTCTTTAATCCTTGCACTCTCTAAAATAGCTCTATTGAACATATCTCTGTATCTGCTAAGCATTTCAACTTCTCTAAAACCATCAACCTTTAAAGAGCTTGTAATAGCTGATAAATAAAGATTTCCAAGTTTAGAAACCCAATCTTTGCTAGGCATCTCTACCGCGTTAAATGTAAAAACAAGAATATCGCATATAGCATCGACATACTCATGCTCATCAAAATTACAAACCGCCTCTTTAAGCTCGTCTAATTCCTCAGTGCTGTTTTTTAAGTAGCCCGGCACTTGACTGGCTACAGCTATTCTGCGCTCATCTCTCCACGCCTTCATCATCTCGCAAATAGAGTTAATATGCCCGATGTTTAACGCATATCCGTTTGATAAAACTGAAATTTCCCTGTCCGGTTGAATTTTAAACATAAATACCTCCTAAAAAATTGAATATAAATTTATTTATAATAAAATTATTATAGTATATTTTATCTTAAAAGTTGATTAAATAGAGGACAGCGAAGACCTTTCCAATCCTATCATACCTCCGCTCTTTAATCTAGCCATAAGATTAGATAACTATTTTCTAAGCATAATTTACTATCTTATGACACTCAAAGTTCCCCCATTTTAAATAAAGTTCATCCTTATTTTCTCTTAGAATTTTTTTAAATTCTTCATAGTCGGCTTTGAGAATAGCGTCTTTTAATTTAAAATTTTGTGTATAGTAAATACAAAAAAATGAGTTATTTTTCTCAAACTCCAGTTTGTTGTTTCTTCCAATGTGCGATTTATCTAGTTCATCAATAATTCGAGGTAATAAAACAGCCTGCCTCTTTTCTATATTTATAACCCACTCTCTACGACCTCCTATGTCGTCAAATATGCGCCAAAACTCATCCGAGCCTTCGCTCACTCTCATTCTTAACTCTATTTCGTTTTTAAAATCATCGGTTTTATAAGGCGAAATACTAAGAGTTATCGCCTCATCCCCAGCCTGCTCTATTTTAGCCAATTTTTCATCTGTTATATAAACACTTATAAAATTCATAATTTTCCTTAACAAGCTAAAAGCTTCATATTATCATTTATTGACAGCGGAGCGATTAAATTGAAGTATTTGTTTACTTCACTCTCAGAAATTTCAAGCTCCTCGCTAGCCTCTTGAGGGCTTCTTAACCAACCCAGAAGCCTGCCAGCCTCTATATTTATAGCTTTAATTAGATCTTGATGCAGCTTAACATGCATATTGCCGTTTTTAAAGACCTTATATTCAAGCAATGTCTCATCGCCGTTAAAATACAGGTAATTTTTCTCTCCCGGACAAATCGATACATCACGATACCATCCCTTAATAAATTGTCCTGAATTGATGGCAAAACCTAAATTTCTGGCAATTATCAAGAAATCATTAATCATATTTATGCCGTGTTCAGTAAAATATCCTTTTCCTCCCCAATCTACAGAATAAAAAGCACCTCTTTGAAAAACAAGCCTATAATCTAATTTTGATTTTTGATTAACATCTTTTTTAAAGAGTTCCTTTCGCTCATCATTTCTCATATAACGCCAAGTATCGGTAGTAAAATGCCTATTAGACTTATAGGCTTTTAAATTCTCTTTTTCGGCAAGCGTCATATAAAAATCTAACACCTGCTCGCTAAAATCGTTACTAGCATTTTTCAAGAACCATATTGTAAGAGCATAAACATTATCTAGGTTAAAATCTATGTTCTTGCGACAACTAAGCTCTTCTAGGATATTATTTTTATAGCTGTTTGTAAATTTAGACGTGATAGGCTCATATCTTTCAAAAAGCTCATTCCAATAGATGTTTTTTAAGCCCTCGATACGCTTGGATATGCTTTCACTCAAGACTGATTTTTTAAAGCCTATCTCTTCAAGAACATCTGCATCTAGTGTGCAAATAGCCTTAAAATTATCCATAAGCTTATTTAATTCTGCATTGTAAAGCTCGACCAATGCTTCGATTTGATTTTTGGCGTTTACAAGATAATTGTTAATCTTTTCTTTTTGTGCGTCATAATTATTGCCCTTCGCTACGCTGAAAGGGAAATTTTCATCCAAAAACAACTCAAACGCACCTTTACATTCATCTTTGTATCTGCTCCTCATTTTTATATAAACAACATCAACCTTAGCTCTTGCGCTTCTGTCTGCTGTTAAAAAATCAAAACTTCCGATAATATCATGGTTTTTAATATCCCTTGCCTGCAAGGCTCTTTTTATTGCGTCACTATCTTTGTGTCTTTGCGGAATTACAAGATACAAATGCTTGGTATTCGCCTCTTTTATGATCTTTTCGCACCACTCTTCATATTCACTATAAGGCGGATTGCAAAACACCACATCAACCTCTTTATCAATGAGTGTATTCTGCCAAAAATCGCATCCTAGCGGAATGATGTCTTTATCTTGTCTGCTTCTTAAAATTTCGCTCTTTTCTATTGAATACATCTTTTCAAAATAAGAGCCTCTTTCATCCTTAATAAAAGCAAGCTCCTTAAGGACTCTGCCATCTCCGGCGCCTATATCAAGAATTGAATTAAAATTGTCTCCAAGATGGCTTTTAACACAATTTATGATCTCTTTTGTAGTTGGATACCACTCGAAATCCTGCTCATTTTCCTTAAGATTTGCCACAACTTTATTCATTTTATACTCCTTTGAAAAATTAATTTATATCAATACAAAACCAAGAGCTCATCTTCTGCAAGAGAAAGATTTTTTAATTCGTTGTTTGGCGCTATCATATAGGTTTTTATAGCCTCAACATCTTTATTTTTGCAAACAATATGCCCATCAAGCACTAAAAACTCATCATCAAAAATATCGTCTAGCTCAGCTTCTGTAACATACTCTCTTTGTGCTGATTCAAACAAAATAGGTCTTGTTTCACCAAAACCAAAGCGAGGTAAATATGAGATATAAGAATTAAAATGCTCTTTTAAATCTTTTGCTTTAAAAGGGTCTAATAGTTCAATATCAAAGGCTACTACATTTGTAGCAGAATGCGGATTTCTTTTATAGTCCTCGATCATCTTCTCTGTCGGTTTTAAAACTTTAACTTTTTCAATTCTTATAAACATACTATCTCCTTTATTTTTAATATAAAATAATTATAGTATATTTATGCTTAAAAATAGGTTAAAAATTGATTAAATAGCGGAATAAAATGAAAATTCAGACTCTAACATCAAACAAAAAAACATAAATATCTTTTCCGTTTCCGCCGTAATTCTAAAAACTCAAACAATCATAAAGCATCTTATATTGTCTTGTCAAGATTGACTAAAAATTCCAACAAAAACTATATAACATCAATTTTCGCCTGAAGCTTGTTTGTTTTAATTGTAAAAATGCAGTTATAATAAATGAAATTGTCGAACAAAAACAAATGATGAATCAAAAGTATGTAAAATTTTCAAAAAAATTAAATTTTTGCAAACATAAAATTAAAAATTTCATAAACGCATCAAACAATGAAATAATGTATTAAATTTTGAAAAATTAACGATTTTACTTTGAATTTCGTTGCTTTTTAAAACTTTCATATTTAAGAAACATCAAACCGCTTTAATTGCTTTTAAACAGCTTGTTTAAATTATTGCTTAAAATCTTCATGCTTAAGTATCAAACGCCTTTTTGGATTTTCATCATCATTTGCTAGTTCATAGTCTAAAATTTTCATATCCAAGTATCAAACAAAACACAAAAATCTAATGAAAATTTTTTTGCTAGTTTGAAAACTGCAAATCCAAGTATCAAACGTTGCTCCGTTTAAGATGGACATTATTAATTGCAGCAGTTTAAAATTTACAAATCCAAGTATTAAACATCGCGGTATCAGACTAAACCATATCTCGTTTTTTGTTTAAAAAATGCAAACCCAAGTATCAAACTAAAATCATATCTTTTTGCGGTCTCCTGCCTTCCGTGTTTAAAAACTGCAAATCCAAGTATCAAACTAATCACCTACTCACTAAAAACCTAACCAAAACAAGTTTAAAAACTGCAAATCCAAGTATCAAACTAACGAGATCATAGCTTATAGATCGGAGGATATCTTGTTTAAAAACTGCAAATCCAAGTATCAAACAAAAATCAAAAAATATCAATCATATTTTTTTTGCTAGTTTAAAAACTGCAAATCCAAGTATCAAACAGCACTAAAACACCCAGAATAGCAACAACTTAGCACTTTATATAAAATATTTTCTTTCTTAAAAACAGCTTATTAATTCAAAAGAAAACAACAAAATAAAAGCATAGCGTGCAAAAACAAAGCTTAATAAATACTTTAACGCCATACTACACGTTAAAAACCTAAAAGGGCTGCCAAAGAAGCAGCCCACTGAAAAAAGAAAACAAATTAACTAAATTTCAAATCACCAAAACACTATCAAACATCAATATTAACAATGCTAAGTTAAAGAACTATTGTGACGCCGCCGAACTTGGGCGGCAAAAAAAACATTAAAATTTAGAGATTAGCTCTATGTGCTCTCTTTTAGCGTTTTTCAAGAAATCGCTATATTCGTCATAAGCCTTCTTAAAATCACCATCAAGATCAAGCTCAATTTTAGCATCATATATAAAATTGTCATTAGCTATTCTATCAAAACTAACTCCACTACCATCAATGTCTTCAATATGAATGTCTATGACACCAAATCCTATATTTTGGCTAGAGCCTATTCTACCATGTTTTACAAAGCTTTCAAGCGCATGTAAAAACATCCCTAGCTCAAGAGTTGTTACGTTTTCTAAAAAGAAGCCGCCATTAAATTGAGATTTGGATACTATATACTCTTTTTGAGCGAAGTGCTGAATTGAACTCTTTTTTGTTCTCTCATCCTCATTATACACCTCATTCATCTCTTTAGCGAGCTTTTTATTCTCTCTATCCTTTTTGCGCTCAGCACTGTTTTGAGATACAGACTCCTCCCACTCTTCCACCTGCTCTTTTGAAAACAAGCCTGCAAACTTAGTATTCATCAAAATATCATCAACCTTTACAAATGTAAGCCTTCTGACAAAGTTTTTTGCCTCTGTGCTATCATCAGGCATTGCATCTGCAACTTTTAGCTTACCTGCCATAAGGATACCGGTTCCAAACAAAGATAAAATAGGATTTTTTTCTCTTATCTCATCAATCTCTTTTGATTTTAAGGCTGCCTTACTGGCTCCGCTACCGGACAGCATAGCATGAATGTCGCTATCTTTTAAAGTTTGGATATTCTCATTTTTTTTGACAGCTTCAACAAGTTTTTGAGTAGCAAACCTACGCAATACGCCCCTAATGCCATTAGCGGGAAGATACGGAAGGTAATCAATTTTTTTACCATCATCGGTTTGACTTATTGTAGCAGCTCTTTTAACACGAGTAACTATATTTCCTCCAGCCTCAGTGTCATTTCCTTCGATAATGGCAACCGGACTAACTGTTTTTATAGCCAACTTGATTTTATAATTTTCTAACATTGTTCATCCTTTTTATCAAAATCTTTTTTAATTCCTCTAACCAACTGTCCATATCCAAGTCCAGTGGCATATCCAACCATTTCAGGCAACTGATAGTTTGCATAAAAATTAGCAAAAACTCCGATCTTATTAACACCCTCTTTATATTTTTCCGTAAAGACTTTAAGATCATCAAATTCTATTTCAAGGTTTTCAAATTTTTGATCTATACCTGTATAGCATTTTAATTGATGGCTCAAACTTCTTTTTAATCTCAGCAAAACATACTCATCCATCTTTCCATTTTTTTCGGCTCCAAAATTCATATTAACCTCCAACTGATTTGCTGTTGTTAAGATTGGAGTCCTGGTTGTATATAAAATTTTTTCATCTCCGGCGTAAAAAGGCGGGACATACCCATCATTACGAGGTATTATCTTGTGTATTTTCATGCCAAAGAAATTATTTTTATTCTCTTGCAATCTCTCCATAAGATGAGAAAATGCGTAAAAATCGTTATTGTAAAAATCTATTTCAACCGCATAAGAATATGGAAGTTTATACAAAATGGGTGGCGATTCATTTCCATGATACATAATTATCTTATTGAATTTTTGATCTGTTATCGAACCGCAAAAATTTCTTATATCCCTGGGCTTTAGATGGCTAACGTTATCACCCTTAAAAGTTAAGACAATACGCATTATTTCTCTCCTATGCCGAGTAAAAAAGCGCCCGCTCTAACATCTTTGCTGTATTGCTTATAAAAATCACTTACAGCCGCGATAACTTCATTATTTTGAGCCTCTTGTCTTAGCTTAGCAAATGTTCCGCTAACTTGAGGAGATGGAATAAGATGAGTTTTTGTGATAGGATATTTTTCAACCATTTCATCTACCCTTTTTATACACTCCAACGCTTCATCCAAGCCAAAATAATATGTTTCATTGCCATACTGACAAGCAATAAGGTCTTTAGATATGGTGAGCTTTGATTTAAAAACAACGTGCTGGTTGTTAGCGGTAGTTTTTAAAGCAAGATTAAACGGAAGGTCTGCTTCTTTAATGGCAGCTGCTATTGTTTTGGTCTTATTTTTACCCATAACATAGATAATTCCGCTCTTATCAATTAAGTGAAACCCTAAAGAATTCTTACCTACTCGGCTATTAACCCCGCATTGCAAAGTCCAAAAAGCCTGCTTTGAGATGAATCGTGAGGGATTGATAGATGGATAATCCGTAAATGTAGGTCCAAGCGTTTTGTTAATGTCTTTACATAAAATACCGGAGTTCGCCTCCTCTCCCGAGAAAGCACACAAATGCTTTGTTTCTGAGTCTTCTAGTATTTTATCGGCTCTTAGGGCTTTAGTTTGAATATCAATCTCCTGCCAGTGAGCTTTGTCTTTATGCAGCACATCAAAAACAAAATTAATGGCTGAGTGATATTTTTTTATATATTTATCCTCAACTTGTTCTTTGCAACCAGTTTTTATCTCCGGCTGCTCAACCAAAGATGAATTTGGAAGATAGCAACTTTCCATAGTCCAATTTGACCAATATGGAACTCTTGGATTATAGTAAGCTATACGCGAGTTATTAATCTTATGATTCTTTGTGCTAATCGGGCGTGACGGGGAGTTTGGAGCCAAAAAGACGGATTTATCATCCTCTATAACCTCTATTTTATAAGAAGAAATTTTGCCAAATCCGGCAGCGGACTTTTTGCCTAAAAAGTGAAGATTTTTCAGTAGATCCTCAATGATCTCTTTTTTGCCTCTTGCATAAAAATACACTTCCGGCACGTTGATTACCTCAAACCATAAATTATAAGCTTTAAATTCACCGCTACTCATAGAATACTCTATTTTGTTATCACGATGCGCGTTTAAATACTCATATTCGGGCTTTTTGACAATGCTCCTATTCTCAAGCAGAACCGGGTCGCTATCTTTTACATACCAAATCGAGCCTGAATAGCCGTCTGCATATTTTTCGAGAAAATCAAAGTCGTGCAGCTGCTCCATAGGAATATTCTTACCAAAGTGTTTTTGAACATATAAATGTATCAAAATAGAATCTATGGTGCTAAATCGATTGATTAGTAAAGGAGACTCAAGACGAAAAGAAATTTTAAGATTTTTCATATTTTACGCCTCGTAAAAGATGCGAAAATATGATTTAAATTTAAAAAAATCATGCAACATCCATCCTTTCTTTATAATCTCGCCTAAGAGGCGGTACCAATGACTAAAATTTAATATTTAGTTATTGATTTTTATTTTAAAAATGTGGTATTATATCATCTGTTTTTAAGTTTTGTCAATAGTTAAAAATAAAAACAAATTAACTAATAAAAATATATGGAGGCACTATGAAACTTAGACTTGAGCAAAAAAAATTTGTAGACTATGCTTTTAATAAGATGCAAGATAATAAATTTTGTATATGCGAGATGCCAACCGCTTTTGGAAAAAGTCTATCAGCGTTAATGCTAGCCAAAAAAATCATTGAGGAAAAAGAAGCCAAAAGAGTGGTGATAGTTACCAGTAACAACTTACTGGCTAAAAATTTATTTTTGGAAAGCCAAAAAATACCCGACTTACCAAGCTGTATTTTAGGCATAGGCAAAGAAAATTATTTGGATGAAGAAAAACTAAAGCTATTTTTAGAAGAAGGCGAGCTTAAAAAGGACATACTCCCCTATTCGGATCAAGAGATAAAAGAGTCTCTGAAAAAATTGAAAAACGGCTTTCCTTATATTTTGGTTGATGATTTTGCTGATGATCTTAATATAACGGATTCAGAAAGCATAAACTATATTCAAAAAAATTTATCTCCTTCAAAAAGTAACTACCAGGAATTTACAAACTATGATATACATATCACAAATTACGCTTTTATAATTTCGTGCGTTCTTTTTCAACATCATGATATAGAGCATGAAGATGTGGTATACATATTCGATGAAGTTCAAGATTTAATTCGCTCAGCCGAGCTAGTGCTTAGCTCTAAATTTTCCCTTTATAGCTACTATTTGCAACTTAGAACAATAAGAGAGGAATTTTTAAACAAAAAGGATACACCTAAATCTATTTTAAATCTTATATCAGATGAAATAGAGAAAATTAGAGTCGTAAATGATGTGATGAAAGACGAAAAAATGGCTGGTAAGGCTATTTTAGATGGTGCGGTAAGCGTATTAAAATCAATCAATGTTAACAATAGACTTTTTTCTCAAGAAAAACACAAGACATTGGAAGCCAAGTTGAGGAGGATGTATAAAAAACACCCCTCATCAAAGCTTAATACATTTTTAAACCAAATAGCTGATGCCAAGGCAACTCTTGCCGCGCAAGACGTATATTTGACATACTCAAGAGAGAGAGGATACTTATCGTTTCACACATACTCTAAGGATATTAACCTCAAACTAGCCAATAAATTGTGGGACAAAATACCAAGATTTGTAGGAATTACGGCAACTGCCTTAATATCTAAAGATCCTCAGGAATTGGTGGCATACAAACGCATAGGAATTAATTTTAATGATATAAATTTGCCGGAGCATACAATACGTGAAAAAAAGAGTAAGCTAGCAATTATTAAAACATTTAAGGGGATACTAAAACCGGAACAAGCCTCTTATAACCTCACAAACCAACCTTTTATCGAAGATGAAGATAAGCGCTTTGATTTCTTTGCAAAAGAAATATTAAAAAATTATGATAATAAAAACACTATGGTTCTTGTTGGGGGCTTTAGTGAAGTAAAGCTACTCTCTGAAAAACTTTCGTCCGTAAAAGAAAAGCTTGTATTGGCAGAACCAAACAAAAGCGTAACAAACACGATCAAGGAATTTAAAGAGCGCGGAGGTATTTTTATAGCAACCAGGAACTATGGAACCGGGTTAAATTTACAAGGCAAAGAGCTGGAAAGATTGTTTATAACAAAACTTCCTTATCCGGTATATCAAGACAAAAAATGGCTAAATTTGAAGCATAAAAATTCTGATTTTTTCTGGTTTGAATACAACAACGAAATGATAATTAATTTTAGACAAGCAATAGGAAGGCTTATTAGAACACCAAATGATACAGGCAAAATTTTTATTCTAGATGGAAAAATAAATTCAATAGGAAAGGGACTTAAAGAAAAAATAGTATTTTTCTTGGATAAGGTTGCCGCACAAGAAGCTTTATATTAAAATTTCTAAAACAACTTATAATAATCCATCTCCAAACAAAGATGGATCGTTTTTGGTATTGTTTTTTTCATCAGAGCCTAATTCATCGCTAAAAGAAACTATTTTACCTACCTTTCTCTTTTTAATTTCTTTCATAATAGTTTCATAATTATTTTTATAAAGATAAATTAAAAATTTTTTCACTTTTTTATATGAAATTCTTTTAAAGCTGCCTAAATAATATAAATCTCCATCTCGATTCATTGCAATATTGCCAAAAATTTCAACCTCTTCGCTTCTCTCTAAAAGGGGAATGTTTGGATAATACATTCTAATTTCTTCAAGAAAAGCAGCCATAGCATCATCTGGCTTTTCTTTATCTATTTCATAAATTCTATTGTGCCCATCATCATAAACTTTACTAGCATCAATTAAATTTCTAAATTTCTCTAAAGACAAGTCGATCACATCTCGCTTTTGGGTTCTAAATTGCTCTAAATAATTTTTATCGAAAATAAAAGTGATAATTTTATCCTTGCTATAAACTCTATATTCAAAATTTAGTTTTGTTTTTAAGTCTGGAATAACAACATCTTCAAAATGTATTTGGGATGATAAAAATTTCTTTAATCCTTTAGAAATTGTAGACAAATCGGTTTCAAATATAATTTCTAGCTCATTCTGTCTAAAATCATATTCTGTTTTATAGTTGTTTTCATTAACACTATTTTGAATTTTTGAAATTAAATTTTCATAAAATCTAATTGCGTATTTACTTTTAAAGCTGTTTAGTGTTTTAAAGTCCAGATGTGTATAATTACTCTTTTCCCAACATGTGCTAGAAAGTTCTTGAGTGAAACTCACTTCACAAGTTGCATTTTTTTTGTCGCTCCCTTGAACTGAAAATTTAGGAGATACAACAAGTCTAGTAGATTGCCAATATATATATTCATCCTTATCAATGTCTCTATAATTATTTAATTCAAAGGCTATTTTTTCAAGTTTTTTAACTGACTTAATAAAATTAGTGCGCCAATTTCTCCCATCATCTACAACTTTTTTATATAATTCAATTGGAATTACAAGAGTGGTGAATTTTACTGGCTTAGAGTCTTTTTTAATGCACTCCTGAAGAGTTTTTAATAAAAAGTTTAAGACTTTTAAATCATATACATTTATTTTTAATGAATTACTCTCATCAACAACAACCCTGCCTCTAATAACAGAGTTTGCTTTAAGTATTTTATTGTATTTATCATCGTCCAGAAAATTTGCATCGTAAATTTTATTATCAATAGAGGTTGGTATTGGAAGATAAGTATTGGAATTATGATTATTATCCATGTTTTTTGCCTTTTCAAAAAGCCCAACCGAATTAAAGATATTTAATTTGTTGTTTTTTTATTTATAAAATATAACCACAATATGTCGCTGAATGATTAGTTATACTTTCCACAAAATACTTAGCAAACTATATCAAAAAAAAATGATATTGTCAATTATCACTCACTAAAATGCGGAACAAATTTAAAAGTAACTCACTAAAATGCGGAACAAATATCAATCAAACTCCGTAATAGACACACTTTTAGGACAAAAAACATACTCCTCAAAATGCGGAACTATTACTAAAATCACTCCTCAAAATGCGGAATAATCGGGAAAAGATACTCCTCAAAATGCGGAACTTAAACTAAAAAAAGAGCAAATCATAGCCTCTATAGCGTAAAATTTAGCCTGATCGGGCAACTCACTAAAATGCGGAACAAATTTAAAAGTAACTCACTAAAATGCGGAACAAATATCAATCAAACTCCGTAATAGA
>NZ_JBJJXH010000006.1:0-179447 GCF_045504005.1 Campylobacter canis
TAAAAATTAAAAATATTTATATCCTAAGTAAGGGGTATTACAAAGCTTAAATATCAATGAAGTATTTTAACAGAGCCAAATAAAAATATCTTTAAGTAAGATTTATTTTTAGTTCTTCTATGATATTTAAAATATTAGCGGCGTAGCATATATATAGTTGCAATTATGATATAGCAGTTTCAAATCAAAACAAGCTAAGTCTTGTAAATAATAAATGATCTCAGCTGTATGCGAAAAAACCTAAAATCTATTTAATATTCAAAAGTAATGTTTTAATCAGGTTTTAATAAAAAGCATATAAGTAGTTCCACAAATATATTTACGAGCCGATCTGTAAATAACATTAATGTTTTAAAAGATAGATTGCTCATGATGACAATCGGATAGTCCTGCAATAGTAATAAGAATATATCAAGGACAATATAAGTTAAAAATAAATGAGCAAGAATAAATATATCGCTTAATAAGATAACAGCCATAATAAGAATGACTAAAAAAGTTAGTTTTTTACATATTGGTATGAAAAAGTATTTTATAGTATAATCGATGTTAAAATTTACAAGCAAATAATAATGATTAAATATCTAACCATTGGCGTAAACGGCATCAGTATAAAACCTACTCACGCATTTATAGGCTCTACTATCAGAGGTGTTTTTGGAAGGGGTTTAAGGCAGGTTGCTTGTCCATATATTGATGCGAGTTGTGATAGTTGCCGTTATTTTGACAAGTGCATATATGCCGAGTTTTTTGAAAATATATCCAAATCACCCAAATTTATACTTGATATAGATTTTAACTCAAATAGTTTTGATTTTAAAATTTTACTTTTCGAAAATGCCGTATCATATTTAACCCATATTATTATTGCCATAGAAAATATGCAGCAGATAGGACTTGGTATATCTAGGCAGAAATTTTATTTTAAAAATTTAACTATAAATGACAAAACTATATCGCCTCAAGAGTCTATCAACTCATCCGATCACACTCTTGTTTTTTCGCCAAGCTTTTCTGCTGGCGACTATAAAATCACCGCCTTAACTCCGATACGTATCAAACAAAAAAACGGCTTGGTTCGCTCAAAGCTTGATTTTAAATCATTCATTAGGCAAATAGCTATGAGATTTGGCGAACTAACGGATACTAGTATAGATAAATTTGAAGTGAAATTTGATAAATTGGAGCAAAATTTTAAATTTCATGATCTCGAGCGATACTCAAATCGCCAAAAAACAAAAATGGAATTCGGTGGTCTTATGGGGGATATGAAGGTTTATGGGCTAGATGAAAATTCGGCTAAATTTCTAGAACTTGCTACTTTAATAAATGTTGGCAAGAGCACCGCATTTGGGCTTGGCAAGATTAAAGTAGGGCGAATTTAACTCATATTTATTTATAACAAATCTACAAAGGAAATAGTTGTGTTTGAGCTTAGTTTGGAGGATATATTTACTCAAAACGCTTATGAGCTAGCCCTAAAAAGACTCAAGAAAACATCACTTGGGCTTGATGGTTTAAGCATAGATGATATTTGTACTCCATCTTTTTATGAAGATTTAAAAGATGAAATTTTTAACTTCTCCTATTCGCCACAGCCTTTAAAACGAGCTTTTATACCCAAAGAAAACAAGGATGAACTTAGAAAATTGGCGATTCCGTCATTAAAGGACAAATTTATACAAAATATACTTGTATCCGAGCTATCAAGATATTTTGACAAAGGCTTTTCAAACTGCTCTTATGCCTATAGAAGCGGTAAGTCCTACACTAATGCAATTTATCGTGCAAGAGATTTTTTAAAAACCTATACATATGTGATAAAAAGTGATATAAAAGACTTTTTTGAAAATATAGATCATAATTTTTTGCTTGAGATATTAAATAATCATATAAAAGACTCTCGTATCACCAGACTAATTGAACTTTGGATAAAAAATGGGATTTTTTCTAAATTTGACTATCTGCCTCATCAAAAAGGCGTTCATCAAGGAGATGTTTTAAGTCCGTTACTTTCAAATATATATCTAAATCAAATGGATATGTTTTTACACTCAAAAGCTATCGACTTCGTACGCTATGCCGATGATTTTGTTATCTTTTCAGCGTCCAAAGATAATGCCGAACAAATTCTAACCGAGCTTAAAGCCTTTTTATCCACTATTAAGCTATCTATAAATGAAATAAAAACTGCTATTTACGATCAAAATACTGAATTTACATTTTTGGGTGTAAATTTCAAAGGATCAAATTTAAGCATATCCGAAGAAAAGCTTCTGTCTACTCTCAAAAAGCTCTCATCTCAAGCTAAAAAGCCGAATATAAAAGAGAGTATAGAAAATTTAAATTCTTATATTTTTCATTTAAAAAGCATCAAGCTAAAGTTACTTTCGCTATCTCAACAAGATAGGCTTATAAAGCATTTTGATGAAATTATTACAAATTTAATTAGAAAATTTATAAAAACTACCGATAAGCGAACATTAGTAGATGAGCTTATAAATTTGGAATTTCCATATCCTATAACCCTACAGCTTAAAAAATCAAAGCTCCTATCATGCTACAAAAACGCCAAGCAACCTCGCATAAAGTCTGTCGAAGACACACTAGAAGCCAAAAAACGAGAGTATCTTAAAAATTTCTCCCATAGTTCCCTTATTCATATTACTACTCCGTTTTATTTCTTAGCTCTTTCTCAGGGCAAATTTGTTTTAAAGGAGCATGGCAAAATAAAGCATAAATTTCCCGTTAATCAAATTTCGCAAATCATAATAAACGCTGACACTTCTATAAGCTCATCCGTAATCAAAGAGTGCTCTAAAAGGAAAATTTCTATAGATTTTATAGATGAAAAGACAAATTTAAGCTATGCTACACTATTTACTTCAAATAGCTCTATAACCAAAACCGCTGTCTCTCAAATTTCGGTTGTAAAAACCAAAAAATCACTCAGGATAGCCCAGCAATTCGTTATCGGTAAAGTAAGAAATCAAATCAACTACTTAAAATACTTGAATAAATATCACAAAATTTTAGATGCCGAAATAGAAGCAATGCAGGGAATTTTAAAAAATTTTATACCCACATCCTCCTCTTCGGCGGAGCTTATGGGGTACGAAGGCACAAGCGCAAACTCATACTGGCAGGCTATCGCAAAGGCTATTGATTATAAATTCGGCTTTTGTGGGCGTATCACAAAAGGTGCAACCGATACTGTAAATTCGGCGCTTAACTATGCTTACGCCATCCTTTATTCTAAAGTTTTAAAGTCCATAGTTGCAGCAGGTCTTTCTCCTCACGTCTCATATCTGCACGCATTAGACGAGCAAAAGCCTGCTTTGGTATTTGATTTAATAGAGGAATTTAGGACGTTTATTGTTGATCGCGCAATCATATCCATGATAAACAAAAATGAGCCTTTTGATATCAAAGACGGGTTATTAAGCGTCGATACTAGGCGCAATATCACCAAAAACGTCAATGAAAAACTATTTGCATATACTACATTTAGAAGCGAAGAGATAAAGACTCAAGACATCATAACCAAACAGGCATACGCGCTCAAACATTCTATTTTAGAAAACGTAAAATACAAACCCTTTATAGCGAGATTTCAATGAATTTAATAATATGCTACGATATACGTTCGACCAAACGCAGAAATAAAGTCTCAAATTTACTGGAAAGCTATGGGCTAAGGGCAAATTACTCTGTTTTTGAACTTGATATAAAAGAGGGCGATTATCATCTCATTAAGTCTAAAATTGCAAAACTCATAGAGCCAAAAAGTGATAAAGTTCTATTTTATCGTATGTGCAAAACCTGCTTGGCTAAAAGTGAAAGTATGGGAGAAGGCAAAATTTTTAACCCGCTTGATACTTATATCTAGCGCCATCTATCCGCAAAAGATTTTCGAACTTTTTAAAATTTCAAACCTGTGTGTTAATCGATATTTTATATTGGGTTAAGTATAAATATATTCGAAAATCAGAAATTTGATATTTTTAAAATCGAGATTTTCGTATTTTTATCTAAACTAGTTTTTAAAAAACTTCATTTCACGGCTTTTGGGCTATCTAAATTTGTTATAAATTTCGAAAAAGAACAATTTTATTAAATTTTGTTTTGGATTTTCGAACTTTTTAGAGATTGTAAATATGCTTTTTATCGATATTTTAATGTAACTATAAGCAAAATACCTCAAATTTGAAAAATATCTTTTGTCGCATTTTCGAACTTTTTAGCTCTTTGTGATATAATGCCGCTTATAAGTAGCTCTTTAAAAACTCATTGTTAATTTTAATGCGTTTTGATGGCTATTTCGCTCGAGCTTCCCCGTTTTAGGGGATTGAAACTCTTCCTCCTGATCCTGACAATCGTCAGAAGGGAAGAAAAATTTCGCTCGAGCTTCCCCGTTTTAGGGGATTGAAACAGTTCCACCCATATTCATAGCCATCTTATTGATGTATATTTCGCTCGAGCTTCCCCGTTTTAGGGGATTGAAACGACAAGTTCCAAGAATATTCGAATCCTTCTGCCTCATGAATATTTCGCTCGAGCTTCCCCGTTTTAGGGGATTGAAACCCCTCTAGGGTCGTCACAAGGCTTTTTCTGGAGTTGGATATTTCGCTCGAGCTTCCCCGTTTTAGGGGATTGAAACCGTTGAGGAAATGACGAAGGCCACTCCTCTTGCTGCTTTCAGCAGCGTATAATTTCGCTCGAGCTTCCCCGTTTTAGGGGATTGAAACTTTACTGCAAAACCTTGAAAGCTTCCTAGATATACACCATTTCGCTCGAGCTTCCCCGTTTTAGGGGATTGAAACACTGGCTACATTACCCAACCAGTCCCTCTCGTAATCATATTTCGCTCGAGCTTCCCCGTTTTAGGGGATTGAAACATTTTCATTTTTTATCCTTTAATTAAAAATAATCTTACAAGATTTCGCTCGAGCTTCCCCGTTTTAGGGGATTGAAACTTAGAGTGAATCATGTATGTGTCCCACTCCAGATTCATTAATTTCGCTCGAGCTTCCCCGTTTTAGGGGATTGAAACTCTGAGTTACGCTCCACCTCTCTTACCTTTATTTATTTCGCTCGAGCTTCCCCGTTTTAGGGGATTGAAACATATCTTGCTCTTTTTGAACAGCGTTTTGTTGGGCTACCTGCGATATTTCGCTCGAGCTTCCCCGTTTTAGGGGATTGAAACATTCCAATCCCTCGCCAGCGGCGATAACTCTCATGTCCTCTGATTTCGCTCGAGCTTCCCCGTTTTAGGGGATTGAAACGTGGACCCCCTCGCCCATCTCTCCCTCGTAATAGAGATTTCGCTCGAGCTTCCCCGTTTTAGGGGATTGAAACTTTTTTCCGTTTCGTCATCCCATGACGAAAACACGTTTGAAATTTCGCTCGAGCTTCCCCGTTTTAGGGGATTGAAACTTGATGTGGGTGTCAACCCATGTGCCGTTCTCCTCCCAAATTTCGCTCGAGCTTCCCCGTTTTAGGGGATTGAAACCAATTGTGTGCTTTGCGGCTCTTGCAACTCTCGGGCTAATTTCGCTCGAGCTTCCCCGTTTTAGGGGATTGAAACACCAAATCTGGTGTGAACCAAGGTTAAAACATTTAACCTTAATTTCGCTCGAGCTTCCCCGTTTTAGGGGATTGAAACATACTTTAGCTCTTTTAAAATTTCATCGATATTTTTATTTCGATCGAGTTTCCCCGTTTTAGGGGATTGAAACCCTCTCAACTCTAAAATTAAACCTATTCCGCTACTATGTATTTCACTCAAGCTTCCATTTTATGGTTAGCTATTAATAAAGTAAAATAGCGACTTGTTTTGCTTTTTAATACTATTTTACTTCCTCTTACGCTAAAAATTTCAAATAAATAAAATTCAAGCTTAAAATGACAATATATGACATAAACTCTTTGTAGAATTACTTGATTTTGTTTTTTAGTTAATACTAAAAGACAGAGTCTAAATTTAATAACAAAAGAGGTGCAGTATGGATAAGATATTAGTTGCAGTAGCTATTATAGCCGGTATATTTTTTGCGGATGAGACATGTCCTATGCCTATTGAGCACTATCCTTATATGGTGGCTCAGGTTGGTCAAGATAGCGGCGAAGAAGAGCAAGATATGCTTGCTAATATGATGACTCTACTTAGTGCATCTATGGGAGTCAAAAACTCTCTGATAGAGGGTATAGAATGTGAAATTTACGGACTAACGGAACAGTTTAAGCTTTTTAGCGTTTGTAGTTTAGATAGAGGGGATAAAAAATTTAGAACACTTGGCATATTTAATAAAGTCATTGTTTTAAACGGCAAATAAATAATTGCAAGTATGATAATCGGATTATTTGAAATTATGCTTTATAAAATAAATATGTTTCAAATTTGGATAATATGATATTAAAATTCAATTTTTTTTAAAAATGCTTAATACTATTGTTTAAAATATATTAAAAAATATGATAGAATATTGTGAATATTGACAAAGGAGCTTAGATGGCAAAATACCTTTACGGCGTGAGTGTGCAAGGCATCCAAGAGTTTATATATAAAACAAACAAGCTTCAGGAGATAATAGGCGCAAGTGAGATAGTGGATTGGCTTGGAAGAGAATTTGATCTAGATCAAACTTTGCAAAATACGAGTAAGATTTATGCTATCTTTGATAAATTTAAAAAAGATGGCTTGGTGGATCAAATTTTATTAAATGCGGCAGGAAATTTTAGGGCTATAGTTTCCGGCAAAGATAAACTTGAAAAAATAGTTTTAAATTTACCTAAAGATATTATGCAAAATGCTTACGGCATTACAGTTTCGCAAGCCGCAGTAGAGTGCAAGGATAACGAAGAGTATAAAAATGTATCTTATGAACTCGAGAAGAGATTAAAGATACAAAGAAACAAACCTAGCATCCCGCTTGATACTAGTATAAATTTAATGCTTCTTAGTCCTAAAACCGCAAGAGCTACGTATAAGATAGAGCATGAGGAGAGAATTGATATCTCGAGTTCTCAAAAACGTGAAGCGCATAAAGTTTGGTTTGATAAAAATCGCAAAAATAACGATAAATTTGTAGAACTAAAGGAATTTAGTCAAATTTCAAATTCTAAAAATAAAATAGCTATTATACACGCTGACGGTAACGGGCTTGGGGTTTTGGTTAAAAGGCTTTCCGATAGGATAAATTTTAGCAACCTTGACGAGATAACAAAATTCTCAAAAGCTTTGGATAAAGCTACTAAGAATGTCTTTAAAAGTGCAAAAGAAAAAATAAAAGAAAAAGACTATAAAGATAGCGGTAAAATAAAAAACATCATCTTAAGCGGAGATGATATGACGGCAGTTTGTAGCGCAGATGTGGCTCTTGAATTTACTAAGTATTTTATTCAAGAATTTGAAAAACTTACGGCGCAGGATAGTGCCATAGAGGGTAAGCTAACTATGTGTGCAGGCATAGCATACTGTAATGAAAAATATCCGTTTCATTATGCTGTTGAGCTTGCAGAAGCGCTTTGCTCTGTAGCTAAGAAGCACTCTAAAAACATCTATGTAAAAGATCCAAATAAAGACATAGCTCCAAGTTGTTTGATGTTTCATAATATACAAAGTTCAAATTTTCAAAGTTGGGATAAGTTTATTATAGATGAACTTGCCGTAAAAAACGAAGATGGTTTTATAAGGTTTGACTTCGGACCATACTATATAAACGAAAAATCACAAGCTAAAGTCGATGATTTGCTGGCTCTTGTTAAGGTTTATAGCGGAGATGATAGTCCAAAGACTAAGCTTAGGGGGTGGTTAAAAGAGCTTGCTATAAGCGGTAAATACGCAAACAATATGTTAGATAGGATAAATGAAATTTTAGGTAATAAAAGAGATGTTTTTGATGTGCCTCTAAAATCTTTAAACGAGAAACTTTCAAGTAGTGATTTGATAATAGAGAAGGATGGGCTAATAAAAACTCCGATTTATGATGTTTTGCAAATTTTGTCTGTTAGCGGAGATATAAAATGACTTTAAGATATGAGCTTAAATTTTTTGATTATTGGCATGCGGGTAGCGGACTAAGTGGCGGCGCGGCACTTGATAGCTATGTGATAAAAGATGATCGCGGGCTCCCTTATATGCCCGGCAAAACCATAAAAGGACTTTTAAGAGAGATGGCGGAATTGTTTTGGAATCAGGATAGTATCGATAAATGCTTCGGTAAACAAAGTAATAATTACGGTCAAGATAGTGACGATACTGTGATGGGAGAATGCTATTTTAGTAATGCCGTACTTGAAGAAGGCGTAGCAAAAGAGATAGTGTCAAACAATCTCGCACATAACCTATTTGAAGTAGTATCTTCTACTAGAATAGATGAAAATGGAGTTGCTATTGATAGGTCTTTAAGGGATATAGAAGTAGTCGTGCCCGTTGTGTTGCACGGTAATATAGATATTGCCCAAGAGTATGTGCATGATATGAAAAAGGCAATGGATATGATCAAGAGAGCCGGACTAAACCGAAATCGCGGACTTGGTAGATGTAAATTTGTTATAAAAGGATAGTTATGAGAGAGCTTGTTTTTGAAATCACGTTTAAAAGTGCAGTTATCTTGCAAGCTACCTCTAATACGCAAGGCAAGATAGATGTGCTTGATTTTATCCCAGGAAGTAATTTTTTGGGTATGACGGCTAGTAGATACTGCGAATTTAGCAAGCCTTTTGATATATTTCACAGCGGAAAAGTAAGGTTTGGCGATGCGTATCCTGTCATTAACGGCAAAGAATTTTTTAAAATCCCGCTTTCTTATTTTCATGAAAAACTAGATAGTAGTAAAATTTACAACCACCACATGCTAGCAGATGATGATTTTAAGGTTTTCGCGCAACTAAAACAAATAAGAAGCGGATATATGAGCCTAGATGGACAAAGACTAAATCTTACTTACGAATACTCTCAAAAGAGCGGATACGACAAGGAAAATAGACGCTCTAAAGATAGCGCTATGTATGGGTATGAAGCGTTAAAAGCAGGTAGCGTCTGGAGGTTTAAAGTAAGCCTAGATGATATCATCACTAAAGATAATGAAAAGCTAATAATAGATACTTTAGAAAACAGTAGAAGGCTTGGTAAGTCTAAAAGTTCCGAATATGGAGTCGTAAGTATAAAATTTATTGGCGATAGTGAGCAACAAGTAGATAAATTTGAGCCTAAAGATGACTATACTTATATCTATGCAAAATCAAGACTTGCTCTGGTCGATGACAATGGAAATCCGACTTATGATTTACAATATTTTTGCGGCGGACTTAATGATAAAAATATCGACTACGCTAAAACACAGATAAGGACCTCGAATTTTACCCCTTTTAATATGACAAGAGGAACAAAAGACTATGAGAGGCTTTGTATAAATAAAGGTAGCGTAATAGCCTTAAAAAATCTAACAAAAGAGCAAAAAGATAGTGTTAAAAATGGCGTTGGAGCATATTTAAACGAGGGTTTTGGAGAGGTTTTGATAAATCCTAATTTTTTGGATATGGGCGCCGTTAATAGTGCTATTATCCTTAAAGAAATTTTAGATACCGAGAAGAAAGAAGATATTGAGATTAAAAGCGATTTGGCAAAATTCTTAAAGCAAAAAGAGATTAAAAGACTTCAAATTCTTGATGTAGCGGCAGAGGTGGCAAAATTTATCGGTATGGACGGTGAAAAGTTAAAAGATATTCCAAATTCTCAGTGGGGAGCCATTAGAGCTATTTGCAAAACAAGTTGCGAAGATAGTATTTATGATGATATAAAAGAATTTATAAATAAAGGCGTTGCCGAATATAAGTGGAGAGATAAAAAAAGTGAAATTCTTTTAAAAGGGATAAGAGGTAGTAAAAACAAACTTCAGTTTACTCAACTGCTATCTATGAGATTTCCGCGAATAAAAGGAGAGAAGTAATGGAAAGATTTTTGGCGCATGTAATTATACGGACAAACACTCCTCTAAAAGTTGGCGGTGGCAATAGCGATTTGTTTTGCGATGCACCTGTACAAAGGGATTGGAATGGTCTACCTATGATACTTGGCACATCGATTGCTGGAGTTTTAAGGTCTGCCATAGAGAGTGAGGATAAGAACTTTGCGGATGAAATTTTTGGCTCAAAAGATGAGAAAAATACAAATAAGCAGTTTGGCTCAAGGTTAATCGTATCAAATGCTCTTCTTGTAGTAAATAAAGATGGAAAAGTTTGCGAAGATCTTTTGCTTGATAAAGGAAGTTTTTTATCAATTTTTGATGATTTACCTATTAGGGAGTATGTCTCTATTAACAACAAAGGTGTTGCGGCAGAACATGGCAAATTTGACGAAGAGATTGTATTTAAAGGAACTAAATTTAAATTTTCATTTGAATTTGATGGTCTTGAAGATGATTTTAAAAAGATACTAAATACTCTTTTTGATAATACGTTGAGACTTGGAGGAGGAAGCTCCAAAGGATTTGGAGAATTTTCGGTAGATAGCATAAAGTGGGGCAAAGTTTATCTAGGTAGTTATTCAAGCAGTTTGAATGACGATGTATTATTGAATGACTTTACCGATCAAAAAAACATAAATGAAAGATTTATAAAATATGAATTATCACTTACTCCTGATGATTTTTTCATATTTGGAAGCGGGATAGGAGATGATGAATCGGACCAAACGCCTATGCTGGAAAAAACAATTGATTATGAAAAAATGTCTTTGAGCGATAAAAAAATTTTAATCCCTGCAAGTGGCATAAAGGGTGCTTTATCACATAGAACCGCCTTTCATTATAATAAATTTATGCTTGCTAATAACGGTGATTATCAAAAAGTGGGCGAAGAAAATAAGGCCGTAAGAGAAATTTTCGGATATAAAAAAGACGGCAATGGAGGCAGAAAGGGAAGAATTTTAATTAGCGATTGTTTTAAAGAGTTTTGCGAAGATATGGACACAAAAGTATTTGATCATGTAAGCATAGATAGATTTACAGGCGGCGCTATAGACGGAGCTTTGTTTCAGGAAAAGACAATAGGAGCAAAAAGCGACAATGTTAAATTTACTATAAGGATTTTAGTAAAACCTCCTCAAAGTATGGATGATGATTTAAAAAGGTTTAAAGATGCCGTAAATGCTTTTGAAAATGCTCTTTTGGACGTAGCTGAGGGTCTTTTGCCTCTTGGAGGAATGACTACGAAAGGGCATGGATTTTTTAGTGGTGAAGTTATAAAAAACGGCGTTAGGATGGAGCGAAAAAATGAGAAAAACTAAAGATGAAATTTTGAACTATATAAAAAGTCTTGACGGGTATGAGGGGTATATCCAAAAACTTGGTAGCAGAATATCCGAAGACGATATATTTTTTAAACGTGGTATAAATGTAAATTTGCAACCAAATGAGTATATTTATGAGGCTCATTTTTTTAGTAAAAATGAGAATAAAAGTATCTTAATCAGGCAGATCAATGACTCTTGGATTGTGGATGAAGTTGATTTGAGCAAAATCAACTTAAAAAATGAAGACAATTTGCAAGAATTTTGGTCAAAATTCGGTCTTAAGATAAAAATGGCTCAAATTTGGGAAGAGGAAAATGACGAGCTTTGTGAAGGATTGCCTGTATTTAAATTAAAAAAAGCGGTTTTTGCCGGTTTTGCTGATGATGAAAAGGATGAGAGATGATAACAGCACCGTATAATTTTGTCCCGTTAAACGATAAGGTTTTCTATCCTTCTTGGGCGGATAAAATAAGTCATGATATACCTTTTGAAGACGGAGAAAGCGGAGTTATAGAGCTTGAAATCACGGCACAAAGTCCGATATTTATAAGAAATCATTATGCAGTCGGCGATACATTTTATGAAGTAAAAACAGATGGAGGTATTAAAAAATATTCAACTGAATTTTGTCACATTAAAAGCAAAACAGGAGGAAAGGAATTCTATATACCCGCCACAACTATCAAAGGTGCAATTAGAAATGTTTTAGAGATAATGAGCTTTTCTAGAATTCGCATAGACGAAGAAAAACACAAAAAATATCTCAGCGTTAGAGATATGACAAATAGAGATCTTCTTGCCGGCATTGCTAGCGGTTGTGGATTTTTGATAAAGAAAGGCAATGATTATATACTAGCTGATTGCGGAAAAGTAGTTACCATAAATCTACAAAAAGAAAAAGAGTATAAAAACATAAAAGAATATCAATATGGCAAAGATAAATATGAAAAGTTTGGTTTTTTAAAAGAGATAAAATTTTCGCAACATTACAATCAAAAAAAGAAATTTATCATTAGAGGTTCTTTAGGAGGGGATAAAGAAGGCTTTTTAGTTTTTACTGGTGATATACAAAACAAAAAACATGAATTTGTCTTCTGCGAAAACGGCAAAAAAATAACACTAGATAAAAATGTATTTGAGAATTTTGAAAAAGTTTATTTTAAAAATAAAAATGCTATAGACGGGCAGTATCTGAAAGATAAATTTGAAAAAGGAAACAAAATACCTATTTTTTATAAACAAGAAAAAAATGGAGGCAAAATAACACATATTGGCTTAACTCAAATTTTTAAGATTGCTTACAATAAAACAATATTTGAAGCGGCAAGACAAAATAACACTAAAGAAAATGGAGTTGATTTGTCTGAAGCGATATTCGGTTTTGTTAAAAAAGACAAAGCTTTAAAAGGTAGAGTATATTTTTCACATTTTAAAGCCAATTTGACAACCTACGAATACAAAGAAAATGAATACGTAGAAGGCATTCTCGGTACTCCAAACGAAAGCTATTATCCTAACTATTTGGAGCAATATGGTGCACAAGGAGTGACACCAAGGTATAAAACTCTTATGGATCAAGACGCTAGGATAAGAGGATACAAAAGATATCCGTTGCATAAAGAACCGCTCGCATTAAGCAAAGGAAATGATAAAAACCAAGATGTAAAAACAAAATTTAAGCCTCTTCAAAAAGGTGTTACATTCAAAGGTAAAGTAGTATTTCATAATCTAAAAAAGGCTGAAATAGGCGCCCTTTTAAGTGCTATAACATTTTGTGGAGAAAAAGACAAGATGCACAATATAGGTCTAGCAAAGCCTTACGGATATGGCAAGATAAGCATAAGCGTTAATTCCATAGGATTAAATTTTAGCCAGAATAATTATATAAAGGAATTTGAGCAAGAGATGGACAAATTTCATTCTAACTGGAAAAATTCCCCTCAAATTCAAGAGTTGTTGACTATGGCAAGCTCCACTAAATGCAAAAGCGATAGTGATTTAAAATACCAAATACTGGATCCTGACAACAAGAAGAATGACTTCTCAGAGGATAAAAAAGAGAAATGTTATTTAATGCAATACTCAAAATATACACCTGCTTTAAAAGACAAAAACTCCTGCAGCAATCAGAATAAAGTTTATCAAGCTAAAACAAACTCAACACAACAAATATGCAAGGCTTCAAAGAAAGAACCTGAGAATACAGGTTTTAGTAACCGTATAGATATAAGCTCTTTCAAGGAGTCAAAAAAATGAACAAATACCAAAATAGAGAGCTTCATAAGATATTCGTATCTTTTTTAGGAAGCAATGCTTTAAGCACAAAGGGCATAGCTATCATTATCATGATAGTTGTATCTTTTGCTTGGCTTCCTGACGGACTTAGTGCTTTATTTGATAAAATTTTTAGCGGAGATATCCTTAAGTGGGAGTTAAAAGACGGAACTATGCTTTGTCAAATTTTAGGTGCTGTTTTAATGCTTTATATTGTGATAAAAATGATTCCCAAAAAGGTTGCCAACGTTGATATTTCTATTGATGAAGAACCAAAGAAAGCCAAAGCTTTAGTGCTATTCTTAAGTCAAAACAGCAGAGCCGATGAAGATAAAAACTTGGAAGAAATAGGAGATTTTAAAAGCAACTACAGAATGCCTTTGATATCTATAGATTACCACAAAGATATGCTGGAAAAAATTATTTTAATCTGCTCTGATCAGTCTTTACAGGAAAAAGAGAAATTTTTAAAATGTATTGAAAATATATTCGGCAAGAATATTGTCAAGATTATTGAGGTTAAACATGTTGCCAACCTAGAAATGGCAAAAGATGTTTATGGCTGTCTAGAGGATACCTATAAAGAGTTAAATAGTTCCGGGATAGATGAAAAAGATATAGTGTTTGACGTTACGGGAGGTCAAAAGGCTGTTAGTATAGCAGGCGCGATATTTGCTATACCGAATAATAGACATTTGCAATATGTCTCTACAACGGATTATCGAGTTAGACATTATGATCTTACTTATGCGCAAGATGAATACTAATCATAAATGGAGTAAATATGTCTAAAATTTTAATAAGTTCTATAGGAGCAGGAGATAAAAGAAGCGGTAACTATAGACTATCAAATTATTCTATGGATGGAAAGATATATAAAGATAAAAAATTTATAGCGGATGTTTTGTGCGAACATATTAAAATAGATAAGCTCTTTTTGATCGGAACAAAAAAATCTATTTGGGATGCGGTATATAAAGAGTTTGGAGGTAGTGACGAGGATGAGTTTAAAATTTACGAGGCGAAAGAAAACAACGAAGTCATAAACTATATTCCTGTGGTAACAGAACAGATAGATAAGAAGTTAGGTGTAAGCGGTTCAAAATGCTTTATCATAGAGTACGGCATTGATGAGGAGCAACTTTGGTCAAATTTTAATCAATTTCTAAAAATTTTTGATGAAATTACAAAAGATGATGAAGTTTATCTTGATATAACTCATTCTTTTAGATCTTTATCTTTAATGAGTTTTGTTATGAGTGAATTTTATGCCAATACGAGAGATTATAATCTAAATATCGGAGGTGTCTATTATGGAATGATAGACATAATGTCAGAAAATGACAATATAGCGCCCATAGTAGATTTGAAAATGTTTTTTGAGCTTTTAGAGTGGTCAAAAGCTATCAAAAATCTAAAAAAATTTGGCAATGGATACGATCTAATGCTACTTGTGAATAAATCTCAACAGCCCGAAAGAATAATAAATAGTTATACCGACTTTTCTTATGCGTTGAACATGTCTGATGTAAGTGCTATACAAAAAAGCATCAAGTCTTTAAATAGTCAAATTTTTGACTTGAATTATGCTAATAATACAATATTAAAGATTGTGTCTAAGGATATAAAGGAATTTATAGATATTTTCAAAAAGGAAAAAATATCTGATTTACAGTTAGAGCTTGCAGAGTGGTATTCAAGTAATAAAAATTATGCGATGTCATACTTAACTCTTGCCGAGGCCGCTTTAAGTATCATTTGTGAGCAAAATCATAAAGATCCGTTAAATAGGGACAATAGAGAGGATGCGAAAAATACACTAGTCAAATACGCCAAGCAAAGATATGGAGATGGTAGAAAAAAGTTAGCAGAAAAATACCTTAAAATAAATAGTATTAGAGTTAATATAGCACATAAGCTTGACCAAGAAAATCAAAGGTCTAAGTCTAACCCAAGAGACAGCATAAATAATCTTCCTGGATATATTCAAAGCATACAAAATATGAAACAATATCATTTTGAAATCGATAGGAGCTAAGATAGCGTGAAAACTCTTTTTATATTAATGAACCACTCACTAACAAAAGAACAAGAAAAAGATGCCGTAGAAAATTTAAATATAGATAATTTTGTAGTTATAAGTGATGAAAATTGGGGCAATATAGATCCTTCCAATAAAAGCATTTTAAATAGTATTGAAAGCTATAAAGAAAAACTAAAAGAAAGGTCAAAAGCCGGTGACTTATTATTAGTGCAAGGGGATTTTGGTGCTACGTATGCCATGGTAAATTTTGCTAAAAATATTGGACTAAAACCCATCTATGCAACCACTAGCAGAATCGTTACCGAGCAATTAGAGAACGGTAGAATAGTAATCAGGCGAGAGTTTAAGCATGAGAGATTTAGGGAGTATGAATAACCAAAAAACATTACTTGTATAAAAGATTATTTTTTTGATACTCTTTAATATCTTTTAAAATTTGTTTTCTTAGTTCCTTTGGTTCAATAACCTCTACGTCAGGAATCCATTTTTTGATAAATGGCATTATCTCTTTAAAATTTGTTATTTCATATGTTGCTATTTTTTCTCCGCTTTCTAAGGCTTCTATCCTTTGACTATCAAAAAATTTCTTTTTATGTGTAAAATATCTAGCAACTCTTTTGGAAATTTTAAGTTTTACTGTTATTACATTATTTCCTATGAAACTATTGTAATCGCTAAAAGATGTTTGTAAGCCATTTTCTATAAAGTCATCAACTTTACTTTTGATATATTTAAACTTACTTCCTGTCTTGAGGTTTTTTATAAACGATATTCTAAGCATATTAAATTCACCGTTACATAAGCAAGCCAAATAAAAATTCTCGTCTATAAAAATTATCTTATATGGTCTTACTATCTTCTTTTCTTTTACCAATGTATTGTCATAAATAAGCGCTATTTCTATCTTATTTTTAATACATTCTTCTATTTTTTTCATGATCTCGCTATCTATGCTTTCAAACGGTCTGGTGATAAATCTATAGCACTGATCTATCTCTTTCATCTCTTTTTTTATGGCTTTTTTGGATTCATTTTCCAATATACTAAAAATTCTACCAATCTCTCTTTTTGACATTAAACTATAAGTTATAGCCGTAATTGCCAAAGAAGATGGATTGAGCTTTATAAAATCGCTATGATTTGGCTTATAATAAATTCCTTTTTCATCTTTTCCTTTTGTAAACAATTTTGGAAAAACTGACTCTATAGTATCAAAATATCTAACGATATTTCTTTCACTCATATTCCAATTCATCTCTTCGTTTAATCTTTTTATGTAGATCGTCTGATTTTCATTTAGCCTTTTTATAATATAAAGAATATTTTCTGCGGAATATATTTTACTAGACATTAAAATTCTCCTTGTTGTGTAATTTTAATATATTATGCGATAATGTGTCTATAGTATGATCGTTTTTTGTTAATTAGGGTATAAAATTTTCTTTTTCCAAGGCTTTTAAAAAATGAAATGTGCTTATGATAAATAAATCAAACATAAAATTAGAATAAACAAGATACTTATTTGCCTCTAGATCTTGAATCTTTTAATGAATAAATTTAAACAATACTATGTCTAAAATCGGATGTAATTTTAGACACAATTACTTAATTATTAATTAAAAATTCTAACCTCAAAATTTATACTCTACAACCCCACTATCGGTGCCGTCTTTGAAATACACCCTAACGACAACTTTATTAAATTTATGATTCACTTTGAGTAAATTTTTATCGCTATCTGTGCTATATGGTTTTTCTAATACGGTATTTACGTTGTCAGAGTCGATGCCGTACTCTATCTTTTCTATGCCGTCCGCATAAGAAAGCAGGTGCGAAAAATATAAATAATAGTTTGTATCGCCCTCTATCCAAGGCGCTCTGCGCGACTCTTTAGTAAACCAATAAGCTTGAGTTTGTTTAAGAACTCTTATGTCGTTTTGAGCTTTTGGATCTAGAGTTTCTCCATCTGCGGTCTTGTTAAACCACTCATACTTAAAAATTTCACTCTCTTTTCCGTTTTGATCTATGTATTTAAACTCTATAAATTCTTTTACGCTATCAGCTTCATTTGAGATACTAACCAGCTTTTGCGGTATTTTTCTGCCGCTATCTTGGTATGTCGCCGTGTCGATATAGCCGGTGCTTATAAAATCGCCCAACCCGTCTATCCTATAAAAAATTTCAGCAGGCTTATCTGCTATGTTAAGGTTTAGCTGCCAAGATGAATTTGTGTGTATTCTATCTACAGAAATCGGATTTTTAAATACGCTTTCATCTATCTTATCAAGCTCAGCCTTTCTTTCCTTTGCATATTTTATTTGAGAGTCCAGCTCCTCTTTATCGAGAAAATATTTTGCCAACTTGCCTTTGTCGTTTAGCTCTAAAAATTTGTTGATGTATTCTTTTTCTAGCTTTTTATCAGCAAGGCTTTGCTCGCCTAAAACAGCTTTTGAATATTGTCTAGCTAGTTCGTAGTAAGCTGGTGCGAAGTCCGGATTTGATTTAACGAAATTTAAAAGTCGCTCGCTCTTTTCTTTTGTATCTTCTAAAAGTATTTTTGCGTATTGGTCTATTTCGTTCGCGCTTGAGCCAAACATTTCGTTATAAAGCTCTTTAGCGCCGGCTTTTCCCTCTTGAATTTTTAAAAATTTTTGAAATCTTATATGCGGGTCAAGCTTTGGGTCATCAAATGAAAAATACTTAATATAAGCCTTTCTAGCATTTGCGTAATCCCCTTTTAGTTCGTAGATTCTTGCATTATGATAGAAGTCTTGAGCCGTTTTAGGCTCAGAAACTATGCCGCCTGGCTTGCCTATGCCCTCAATTAGCCTATCTATCTTTTCATCAACCGTCTTAACCGATGTTTTTATCTCTGCGGTGTCTTTTTTTATCTTTGATATGTCTTGGCTAATGATTCCAAGCTTTTTTTGTATATCTTCAAAAATCGGGATATATGCCGCTAAAAATCCCTTCTCGTCTCCCTGATCGTCAATCTTTTGCAGTCCATACATGGCTCCTGTCGCAAGTGCGGAAAATACCGAAAAAACTATAACGGGCAATACTCTTTCTCGAAGGCTTGATAGAGCTATATATGCCAAAAACAGCACGCAAGTTACGATAATGCTTGCAAAAAACAGATACTTGCTAAAAGGAGCAAGCGGTTGGCATACGTCCGAGAAAAACCCCATCACCGTAGCAAGAACGCCCGCCCAAATTTTATTTTTGCCAAAAATTTGCTGTAGAGTATAATTTATCATCATAGCCCTTTTAAAGAATTACTGTTTTTGTCTAAAATTCTCACATTGTAATCTATCTTTTTATAATAGATTATTGTATGACGACTCTATTCCTGCCGCTTTTCTTACCTATATACATCTGTTCGTCAGCGGCTCTAATCATATCTTGGATGTTGTTAAAATTTAAAGAGCTCACTCCGCCGAAAGTGATAGTTACCGAAAATCTTATATCCTCGTATTTTATGATTTTTTGCTCTATTTTTTTGCGGATACGATTTAAAATTTTCTCGACTTTTTCTTTACTTAGCTTGTCCTCTTTGCCCGCACTTTTAATCAGTATCAAAAACTCCTCTCCGCCCCATCGAGAGATTATGTCATTTATCCTGCACTCGTTTTTCAAAATAGCCGATATCTCGGCCAGTGCGACATCTCCGCACTCATGTCCGTAAGTATCATTGACTGCTTTAAAGTGATCTATATCGCCAAAAATTAGATAGAAATTTCCCTCGTTTTTCTCTTGAGTCATATCGATGTTTTTTAGTATGTCGTTCATCTGTCTTCTTGTCGTAAGTCCTGTAAGCTCATCTGTTTTTACGATATTTTTTATATGCTCGATCTTGTTTTTTAAAAATACCATCTCCATTGCTTTTGAAATTTTAAGTACCCTCTCTACGAAAAATATAAGTATGAATGCAAAGATTATATTAAGCCTAACCAGCAGATCATCGGCTGAATTTATCTGCAGGATAGGAATTTTAAGATTGGCTGAAAAGTATAAGTATATGTATAAGATCGATTGAATAATTCCTAGCGAATAAAAAACTCCGCGCTCTTTAAAAGGAACGGTTATGGAAAGGATTATAAACGGCACGAACCAAGTTTGAAAGCCCATATGCCAGCCTAGATTTATCGTTGAAATGGTTATAAAAACGGTCGCTTCTATAAAACAGGTAAGTACGGCTATCTTTTGGTGCCGCTGTAAAAATTTCAAAGACCCGCCAAATACGATTATACTAATGATATTATAAGTCATCATCAGCTTATTGCCGTTATATACAAATATAAACTCAAACACTATATGTATAAGAAATCCGACTAGAATAAGCCAGAAATAAAATGGCGCTTTTGATGTATGATGTAGAGATTTTTTTAATTTATCATAAGCTATCATTTTCGTGTTCCGCTAAGTATAAATTTAAAGTCATATACCTTTGGTTTGCATACTGTATAAAATCCGTTAAAATTATTATACAAGCTATTTTATTAATTATTAATTATTTTTTTGTATGAAATTGCAAGAAATTTTAGTAAAAGAGCGTTTAAATTTTAGCCCTTTTACTAAAGTAAATTTATACTATCTTTTTAATGATGTCTAAGATAAGATTGCATTTTGGCACTACCGAATCCACGACCAGATACTCGCTCTTTGAGTGCATATTGCCGCCTGTTGGCCCAAGTCCGTCTATGGTAGGGCAACCCGCCGAAGATGCGATATTACCGTCGCTTAATCCTCCCGCATCGACCCAGCTTACTTTGACTCCGCTTTCTTTTGCGACTTCGTCAAACACTGCTTTGATCTTTGGCAAATTTACCTCATCTATCATAGGACCTTCGTCGTTGGTTAAGGTTATCTTATGCGTTACGCCTTGCACAAAGGGTTTGCTTAGAATTTCATCCAGCTTTTGCTTACAAAACTCAACCGAAGAGGCAAATTTATATCTCATCTCAAAATTTACCGAAGCAAAATCAGGTACTACGTTTTGCGCCGTTCCGCCGTTTGTCATTATGGCGTTAAAGGTATGTCCCGCGCTAAAGTCGGTTAATTTAGAAAGCTCAACTATGAAATTTGCCGCTTCAACTACCGCCGAGCGACCCCGCTCAGGGTGATTTCCTGCGTGCGCCGAGACTCCGTGAAACTCAACCGTGTAAGCAAGCATACCCTTTCTGGTTGCTACCATCGAGCCGTCTTCTCTGGCAGGCTCCATCACAAGGCAATATTTTGACTTCTTGGCATACTCTCTTATCTGATCTTTCGTGAAATTTGAACCCGTTTCTTCGTGGGAATTTAAAAATACCGCCACATTGAGTTTGCTTAGATCAAGATCCTTTATGACGTATAAAGATAGCAAAGCGCCCGCCTTATCGTCTATCACGCCAAGAGCGTTTATCTTGCCGTCATTTTCTTTAAAAGGCACATCTTTGCCCCAGCCAACAGGGAAAACCGTATCCATATGCCCCACAAAAAGTATGTCGAAATTTTGCGCTTCAGGATCGTTTGATATCAGCAAGCAATCGGCTACTTTGTCGCTGTAAAGCTTGATTATCTTATGCTTTAACCCTAGCGAATTTGCTTTATCTATGAACCATTTTGCGACCGAATTTACGCCCTCTATATGCGAAGTAGGGCTTTCTATCTGCGTTAGCTGTTTAAGCTCGTCTAAAAATTGAGCCAACTCCTCTTGTTTCATCATGACTCCTTTTTAGACGATGATGCTCATCACAAACATCGCAAGATAGGCATTCAGTATGCAAATTCCAAAAAGCACCGCATAGTGTCTGCCCGGAATTCCAAGCACGCCCAAAACTCTACCCATATACTGCACGGTTGAGCCTACAAGCGCCATTCCTGGAAGCAATACGGCTATGTCGCCTGCGGTTAACGTGCCTGCTTGAACCAAGGCTACAAGTACACCTGCAGAGCCGCCCCAGCTTAAAAACGCAGCCATAAATACGGCTATGGATTCGCCGGGAAGCCCAAGCGGCACCATGATAAAGCCAAGGTAGTTTCCTATGATTTTAAGAGCTCCGGATACGTTTAGTATATATATGATGACAAACGCCATCAAAACGTTTGGGATAGTGTTGTGTATAGCGATATCCCAACCTTTTCTTGCGCCTTCTACGAATACGTCCGTTAGTAGTTTATTGTTTGTTTTATCACTCATACTTCATCCTCGTCGTCTTTTACGAATTTTTTGACGTAAAGTCTCATTAAATTTGCACCAAAAACTTTAAAAACAAAGATTATACCGAGGCAAAGCGCGATAGAAGCAGGCGCTAAAGCCCCGTTTTTATCAGGTATCACAAGTAACGGCGCAAAAGATGCCAAGAAATTCGTAATCATAGCTCCTGCGCTAAATTGAAACGCCGCAAATATCAAAAGCTCCTTGTGTGTCATCTTGCCCTCTTGGCGCAAAAATTTCGCCGTAGAGCTACCGGCATCGGTGCTTTGAGTGCTTGCCATAAGCGATATCGAGCAAGCTCCGGGGATTCCCATCATAGGCTTTAAGATAGGAGTAAGCCAAGCTGAAGCTGCATATAAAGCGTAGTATCTTTCAAATATCGCAACAAATCCAAGTGCAAGCATAACGCTAGGAACGAGGCTTAATGCAAATAAAAATCCACCTTTTGCGCTAGTTCCGCCCGCAGTCTTAAACCACTCGGGGAATTGACCCGTGAGCTTACTGAAGTCAAAAATTCCGCCCGCAATATCTTTGGTGAAGCCGCCAAAGAAAACTATAGCCGCTATCAAAGCGACGGTGCCGATAATCAGCTTTTTTGTATCTCTTGCCTCTTGCATTAAGCCTCCTTGGTATATAAGTAAATGTAATACAAATATACATTTAAAAGACTTAATAAAGAGTTAAAAATAGCAGTCAATAATAAAAATATTTTTTAAATTTATATTTTAAGATTGGATTTAAAATAGTCTTCATTAAATTTAATATCAATGCGCAATGAGATTTATGATGCCGATAAATTTAGTTAGGCTTTTAAATAAGTCAAATTTCGCTTAAATTTAAGTTAAAGCGGCAAGAATTTTACTCGCCGCCTGCAGTTTGCTGATGTCTATATCCGATATTTGTTTCAAATTCTTTTAGACGCTTGTGTATCGAGCGAAGTTCGGTGATGGTAGTCCAATTGTTTATAAAGACCGAAAACGAATTTCTAACTTGCGAGAATGCGTTATTTACCTGCATCATAATGCCAAGCGTGATAAGCCCTGAAAAGAGTCCAGGTCCCATAATGATAAGCGGAACTATAACCATAAGTTGCCTAAAGAAGTTGATCCACACATCAAAATATCCGTAGTGCAAAAATAGCTTGTTGTAGTTAAATTTAAGACCCGTAAAAAGCTCCGCTAGAGTTTCCGTGTGCGCGTAGTTTTTCTTATCGTCTTCTCCATAAACGAGCTCTTTTCTAAAAGCCGCTTCGACTTTTTGGTTGTTGTATTCAAGTCCCGGTAGCATAATACCCACAAACCAAGATATGACAAGGCCGCCCACGCTAACTATAAGCGCTATCCACACAAGAGAGCCGGGAATGTCTTTTAAATAAGGTATATCAACGCCCTTGCTAAGACCCCAAAGTATCGGTATGAAGGCAATTAGCTTCATGATGGCTCTAGCTACTTGAAGTCCCAGGCTTTCTACTATCCTTGCAAATCTATAAATATCTTCTTGGATACGTTGCGAGCTACCTTCTATATCTTTTTCTACGCTTCTCCAATACTTCAAGTAGTCAAAAGTCATAGCTTCGCGCCATTTAAACGTCCAAATTCTAGTAAAATAATTTGTGATCGTGATGATAAAAATATACGGAAACGCAAGATAGCAAAAATCTTTGATACTGCTCCAAAAATCGTTTATATTATGATCTTTTATCTTTTGAAGCATATCGTAAAATTCTTTGTACCAGTTGTTTATCTTTACGTTTATATCTGTTTGTATATAAAGCGAAATGAGTAAAAATAAAACTCCAAGATACGCCCACCATGCCCATTTTCTGCTCTTAAAAAACGATGAAAACAATTTATCTCCTTTGAAAAACGGATAATGATAACTAAAAAAAGTTTAAATATTTCATAAAAATTATTATAAAGAAGTATTTATTTGTATAAAATTTTATTTGTAATAAAAAATGCAAGTATTGCTAGATAAATTAAGAATTTATAGTATACTATTTAAATAGATAACCGCTATCAATTTAATTATAATTTAAATTTTTTCGGTTAAAATGATTAAATTAATTAACAAAACAAGATATAATTTTAAGCTAAAAGGAAATTTTATGACAAAATATGACTGTTTGTCCAACTACTCAGATTTTATTGGCAATAAGATTACCTGTTCAGTAATTGCTTTGCTATATATCACTAGCTTGCATGCTACAGATAATGTAGTAAAGTATCAAATAGAGCAGATTGTTGTAGATGCAAATTTGACAAAAACGAAATCAAGTCTTGTAACCAATAGCGATAATTTTCAAGGCATAAAAACTATAAACCGAGCTATGATAGAGTCTATGCCAAGCGGTAATGGAGATTTTGTGCAACTTCTTCGTACAAATCCAAATGTGCAGTTTAGTAATACAAATCGTCAATCAACTACAATGGGAGAGATTGACCCCGCAAATATTAGCATAAATGGCTCAAAGTATTGGCAAAACAGCTTTATAATAGATGGAGTAAATATAAATAACGACCTTGATCCTGCAAGAAATCCAGGCGGTAATCCGGGGCGCTATTCTGCCTTTGACACCTCATTAAATTCAGTTTCTCAAGGCATGGCTATCGATAGCGATTTTATTGAAAGCATAGATGTTTACGATAGTGATGTTAGTGCAAAATACGGTAGTTTTACAGGCGGAGTTGTGAGCGCAAAAACTAGAAATCCGCGAGCCGGATTTCACGGCAAATTTTCCGTCCAACACACGCAAGATGAATGGACAAAATTTCACCTATACGGCAATAACGAAGAAGAATTTTTAAACTCAAGCGATCTTCAAAATCAACCTAAATTTGATAAATGGAAAACCAGTCTGAATTTAGAAGGATTTTTGACGCAAGATTTAGGCGTTATGTTTGGCTATACAAATACAAGATCAAAAATCCCGTTGCAAGCTTATGATAGCAGATTTGAAGGAGAAAAAGAACTTAAAAGGCGTGTTCAAAGAAGAAATATAGACAACTACTTTTTAAAAGCACTATGGTATGCTACAGATAGGCTTACACTAACTCCTAGCATTACTTACGCTCCTTCAAGCAGTAAAGTCTTTAACGATCACGTTAAAAATTCATACTCTGAAATGAAATCAGGAGGTTTAAATTTGGCTCTAAAGGCTGATTATGATCTTGATTTTATGGAAATAAATCAGGTTTTGGCCTACAATCAGTTAGAAACCTCCCGTGATGCAGAGCATGAGTATTTTAAGGAGTGGAAATTTTCAAATGTAAAAAATTGGGGCTGGAAATTACTCGGTTCTTTAGAAGGTGGGTATGGAGATATAGGTCATACACAAAATACTATTTCATATAATGCCGATTTTAAATTCAATGAAGTTGAATTATGGGGAATAGAGCATAAATTTTTAGCTGGACTTGAGCTTAAAAAGCAAAAGGCTAAATTTGATGTTAAAAATGAGTTTATGACCGCAGGTTCGGCCCAGCCATTGTCCGCAGGAGTAGTGTCTTGCGATCCTAATGATGAGTTATGCTCTATAGATGATTCTTATGACCGTTTTGGCAGAAATGGTCAATACTTAACATCAAAGACATATTACAAAGGAAGCACTAATGTTGATATGCTTTCATATGCGTTTTTTCTAGAAGATGAGATGAAGCTTGGAAATTTGACTCTTAGACCCGGAGTTAGATTCGGCGGAGATGATTATATGAAAAGAAAGACTATCGCACCGCGCTTTAGCTCAAGCTATGATATATTTGGCGATGCAAGCTCTATAATCAGCTTTGGAGCTAATCGCTACTACGGAAGAAATATATTTGCATATAAATTAAGAGACGGAAGAGAAAAACTTACTACTACATATACAAGATCAAGAACTATCTATGATCAAAATTGGATAAAATCAAAAGAACCTACATCGCTTACTAAATTTACTGAACTCAAGATCCCTTATGATGATGAGCTTTCATTTGGCATAAAGCAAAAATTTGGAAATTTTGAATTTGGAGCAAAATATATCAATAGAAAAGGCAAAGATCAGATAATAAAATCTACAAGAGATAAGCTGGGACTTCCTATAGTTCCGGGATATGGCGGAGATTCAGCGAATCCTCGCAATACCAATTATCAAACTTTTACAAATGACGGTAGAAGCGAGAGTAAAATTTTAACATTTAGTCTAAGAAGTATAGAGGATTTTAACATATGGGGAACAAAAAATGGATTTGAGCTAAATTTTGAGCATTTAAAAACAAAGTCAAATAATACCTTATACGACATAACTCTTGATAAAGATATTTTAAAAGATCAGAAGCTGGTGCAATATGACGGACGCGTCATCAGTTATTACGACTTGCCTGCTCAAAACTACGCCAGACCTTGGATGGCAAGCCTAAATATAATAACTAAAATTCCAAATTATGGACTAAGCGTAAATAACTTCTTTTCATACAAAGGCAAGCAAGACGCTATAGTAAAAACCGCATCGGCTAACCCTAGAAGAGGAAGGCCTTATGATATATACGAGAGAGTTGATTTGGGAAATAGCTACACATGGGATGCTCGCATAGGATATGCCAAAAAATTGCCTAAAAATATTGAAATATTTACAAATTTAGATATTTACAACGTATTAAACAAGAAAAATAAAGCAAAAACTCTAAAAGAGAATTTGTCTAACTTGGTTTATGATTCAGGTAGGCAGTTTTGGCTAGAAGCAGGAATTAGGTGGTAGTTATTAAACAATAATATTAAACAGCCTCTATTGCAAGGAAGATAAGATATGCTATGAGGCTGTTTATTTTTGTATTGTCTTTTTATTTTATATGATCCTTTAGTCCCTTAAATTCCTCAACATAACCAAGCGCGCTATCGATACATTCAAGCCAAAATTCGCTGTTTTTTATATCTTTACCAAAGTGTTTTTTGATGATATCATCTACGCTCATTTTGCCGCTATCTCTTAAAAACGCTTTGTAAATTTCAAAAAAATTTGGCTCTTTTGCTCTAAATTTCTCTATCAAAAACTGCGATATGAGATATCCGACCGTGTAAGGGTAGTTGTAGATGTATTGATCGGTTTTATAAAAATGCAGCTTAAAATATGGCAAAAACTCCTCCATGTCTTGTGTGCTGTCGCTATACCACTTTTGCCAAGCGTTTTTCATCATCTCTTTTGCCTCTTGTGGCGTTACCAAGCATTTGCTTCTAGCCTTTATAAAATCAGTCTCAAAGCTATATCTAACCGAAATATGAAGCATGAAATTTGCAGCCGATTTAAGCTCTTGCCAAAGGATATCAAATAGCAAATTTTCATCTGCATTTTTCTTTATGTATTCTCTTAGTACAGCCTCGTTAAACGTGCTTGCGATTTCGGCTAAACTCATAGGAATTCCGTCTTAATGCTTGACATATCGCGTATTATAAATAAAATCTTTATCGTTCATTAAATAAATATGCCAAATTTTATAGCTTATTTTTAGGAAAAATAATTGTGATATAATTAGCCGATTATATTTAAGGGATTAAATGCTTCAGATTATTTTAGCCGCACTTCTTGCTCTGCTTTTAGTGGGTATTATATACGTTATATCAGATGAAATGCATGATGAGGATTATTAGTTTTTTACCAGCTCTTTAATGCTATCTCTTATGTTTTCTATGGTTAAATTTGAAACTTCGTTTACGAGCTTACCTTTTTTATCAAGCAGATATATCGACGAGCTATGAGCTACAGAGTAGTCCATAGCCGATTTTTCAAGCTTTATCTTTTTATATTTAGCTCCGTAAGTTTGAGTTACTTTTTTTAGATTATCCACGACAAGTCCGTAGGAGTTGGGATAGAAGTATTTGGCGTATTCATCCATCGCCTGTGGCGTGTCGCGCTCGGGATCAAGCGTGATAAAAAGCACTACGATATCATCTCTTTTAAGCTCCCCAAGCACGCTGCTAACGAGCCCAAGCGTAGCAGGGCAGACATCGGGACAGGAGCCAAAGCCAAAGTAGATGATTTTATATTTACCGTCAAAGCTTTTTAGAGTTACATCGCCGTTAACGCTCTTGGCGCTGAAGTTGTAAACTCCTCCGTTTGCGTATTTGATGCCCAAAAATACTCCTGCGGAGATGATCATTATAAACACGACGATCGAAGAAAAAAGCTTCATCTTGGCTCCTTATTGCTTTAAATCAAAATCTATGTAAAGCCCTGTTTTTTTGCCCTCGTCAAGCACTTCAAAGCGGTATCTCATCAGGCTTATTATACATGCGCTTAGCACGACATCCGCCTTATATTCGTTTTCTCTTTTTTCGAGTTTGGCTTTTATCACGCCCATTTCCATATTTACACCGTGAATTTCCAGGCTTGGTTCTTTGAAATTTAGCTCATTAAGTCCTTCTACCCACATGGATACGGGCTGCATCACATAAACAGGTCTTGGCGAGAGGCTGAAATTTATCGTTTTGCCTTTAAAATTGACAGGGCATGAGAAATTTGAGTTCATATCGCATTCAAGCGGAGTTAAATTCGTATCGACCTCGGCAAATTCGCTCTCTTGATTTTGTGATTTCTCGCTAAACAGATAAAATCCACCCGCCACAAAGGCTACGGCAAAAATGAGTGCGGCTATAATTTTTTTATTCATCTTAGTGCTTGCTCATATTTTCTTTTTTCATAACCGGTTTGGCAATCACATCTTTAAGCTCAATTTTTGAGCCGTTGTCAAACTCAAGCGTTATATCTATCTTGTCACCGTCTTTTACGGGCGAAAATATATTCATAAACATCACGTGAAGTCCGCCGGGTTTGAGGCTTACCTCGCTTTTGGCAGGAATTTCTATATCATCGACCTGAATCATCTGCATCATGCCTTCTGCGTGCTTATGAGTGTGCAGTTCGGCGGTTTTGGAGATGTTTGAGCTTGCCGCGATCAGTTTTATGTTTTTGTCCGTATTGTTTTTAATATCCATAAAAGCCGCGCTATTTTTCACATGCGGAGGAGTGGCTTTTGCAAAAGCGTTTGAAACTTCGATATCTGCTGCATTTGCTATGCAAAAAGTCAAGGTGAAAGCACAGAATAACGCCATTTTTTTCATAATTATTCCTTAGATGATGAGGTTAATTTAAAATACAATGTATGAAATTATACCAGAAAATATTTTTTAAAAATTTATATTGACTATGTTATAATTTTAATTTTTCATTTTTTATTATTCTACGAGGTTTGGCTTGAAAAAAATAATTCTATTTTTTACCTTAACTATTTTTTTGTTTGCAGGTAATGAAGATTTAAGAAATATCGACTATTGGAAAAATAAACTATCTGATAAAGATTTGAAATTTGGCTATTATGAATCCAAGACAAAAATTGTAACCGTCAATAAAGACAAAAATGATCTGAAGGCATTTTTGTATGATGGAGGAACATTGAGTCAAGAGTTTTCTCAAAGTGTCATAACAGGAAAAAATGGAGATAAGAAAGTGCAAGGAGATCTTAAAACTCCCGTAGGTGTATATGATATTACAAGCAGGTTTACTCCTCCTTCGGCTTACTATGGACCGGTTGCTTTTGAGCTTTCGTATCCTAACCTTATGGATAAAGTTTCTAAGAAAACAGGATACGGCATCTGGATACACGGTTTTCCTATGGATGGGAAAAGAGATAATGATTTCAGAACAAGAGGTTGTGTTGCTATAGACAACGATATGCTTTTAAAATTTGGAGAGATTATAGGCGTAAGCGGTGTAGTTCTTATAGACGAAAAAAACGACACGATATCAAATATGGAAGACATAGCTATAATATTTGCTACTATTTTTAAGTGGAAGAAAGCATGGAGACAAAACGATATAAATGAATATTTAAAATTTTATGCAAATGATTTTATTAGATTTGATGGTATGAAATTTAAAAAATTTTCCAAGCTTAAAAAGAGAATTTTTGCTAAAAATGAGAAAAAAAGTATTAAATTTTCTAATTTTTCAATCACGCCATATCCAAATGTAAACGATTTAAAAATTTATCGAGTTATTTTTCATGAGGATTATAGTTCGCCTTCTCATAAATTCAAAGGAAATAAAGAGCTTTACGTAAGATTTGATGACGGTGAAGTCAAAATCATAATAGAGAGATAAAATGCAAGAAAAAAGTGAAATTGTAAAGTCTAAGATAGAAGCGATCTTAAAGGCTCGCGGCGAGTTTTTCGCCGAGCTTGATAAACAGGTGCCAAAGATAGAATGCACTGACGTATTTGATTTTAGCAAGTGCGAAAATGGCGATTTAAAGGTGATTTATGCGAAATTTTACGCTTATGATTACGGTGTGCGAAAGCTTTTGCCCGATGTGTATGAAGCTTACGGCGTGAAATTTAATGTCTGAAATTTTATTAAATCGCACCGCATATCTTAATAATCTTTCTAAAATTTGCGCCAAAGCGGGCGGAAAAGAGCGTGTCATACTGGTGCTTAAAGACAATGCTTACGGGCATGGAGTGGATTTAATAGCTTGTGAAGCTGCAAAATTCGGTGTGAAATTTGCAGCCGTTAAAAACGAAACGGAAGCAAGACAGATAGAGAATTATTTTAAACAAATCCTTATCCTTTCGCACCTTCCTACGGGACAAGAGAGCGAAAAATTTATCTATGCCGTAAATGACGTTTCAAATTTAAATTTCTTAAAACACGGCACAAGAGTTCATTTTGCTATCGATACGCTCATGCACAGAAACGGTATCGCCATAGACGAGATAGAGCTCGCCTGTAAAACGGCTTGCCAAAGAGGACTTAGAGTATGCGGAGCTTATACGCATTTTCGCTCGGCGGATGAGGTGAGTAGCGATTATTTCGTGCAAAGAGAAAATTTCAAAACCGCAAAAGAACTTATCATGAAATTTAGCGGCGAAAGTAAGGAAAAATTAACTTTTCATTCGCATAATTCCGCAGGACTTGAGAGATTTAGCAAGCTTGACGATGAGCTCGTAAGAGTAGGCATTGCTCAATACGGCTACGCTCAGTTTGATGATAGTTTAAAGCTTGAGCGAGTTTTAAGCCTTTATGCCGATAGGATTAGCTCTCGTGTGCTAAAAGCAGGGCAGGGCGTTGGCTACGGCGGCAAATTTTGCGCTAAAGAGGATATGCAAATCGCAACTTACGACCTTGGTTATGGCGATGGGCTTTTACGATACGACGGAGTGGGAGAGCTAAATTTAGCAAGCGGCGAGCGAATTTTAGGCAAGATGTCTATGGATAACTTTTCTGCTCAAAACGGCGGAGAGCGAGTTTGCGTGATAAAAGACGCGCGAATTTGGGCGAAATTTTTTGATACGATAGAGTATGAAATCTTAGTAAAGCTTTCGCCGAGTATTAATAGGCGATTTGTTTAATGAAAAATATGATCAAGCTTGGCTTAATTAATCGTATTTTTTAAATTTTAAGGCTAAAATACAAAGATTAATTTCAAAAATAAAGGGAAAATATGATTAAAAAGATTTTAGTTGCGTCAATTTGCGGGGTTTTGGCTATGGCTATGCCGCCAAGCGAGACACCTACCGAGAGCGATCACTCGCCTGAGCAAATCGCAAAAAGCATAGAGGTTGAGATATCGCCGAATTTGCCGAAAAAACTAAGCGATTCTATCACTTTTAAAAATATCCAAGCCTTTGGAAATAAGCTTGTTTACAGCTATCAGGTTTTTGATACGCCAAAGGCCGAATTTAGCAAATTTAGTTGGCAAGCTATCGAGCAAGAGAAGAAAATCAGACACGAAGGCGTTATGAGATCTGCATGTGCTGCTGAAGATACTAGAGCGATGCTAAATTTAGGTGTCGTGATGGAGTATCGCTACACTCTTGAAAACGGAAATTTCTTCTATCAATTCAAAGTAAGCAAGGAAGATTGCGAGCGCAATAAATTTTAAATTTGGGCTTGTTCTAGCCCAAATTTGATTACTTTTTTAAAAATCTAGCGCAAATTTCTTTCAAGCTCTTCAAGTCTTGCTATGCGATCAGCCGTGCTTGGATGTGTGCGAAATAGCGAACCGAGCGTGTTTTTTATACTTCCAAACGGATTTACTATAAACATATGTGCGCTTTGAGGCGCGGCATCTCTCATCACGTAGTTTTTGGAGTAGTTTTCAAGCTTTCTTAGCGCACTTGCCAGCCACTGCGGGTTTTCGGTAAGCAGAGCGGCACCTTTGTCCGCTTTGTATTCACGCTCTCTTGAGATCGCCATTTGTATGACGCTTGCGGCTATTGGCATTACAACCGCCGCTACAATCATCAAAATTCCGTTTGCGTTATTTGATCTGTTGTTTCCGCTTATTGCCCCAAATTTGGCAAAATTTGCAAGTATGGCAATCGCGCCCGCTATCGTTGCGGCGATCGAGCCTGTTAGGATGTCGTAGTGGCGAACGTGACAGAGCTCATGAGCTAAAACTCCTTCTATCTCGTTTTTATCAAGTAAATTTAAAAGCCCCTCAGTTACCGCAACGGCAGCGTTTTTGGGATTTCTGCCAGTGGCAAATGCATTTGGAACCTGCTCTGGTATGATATAGACCTTTGGCATCGGTAAATTTGCCTTTGCGGTTAATTTGCGAACTATCTCAAATAGCCCCTGAGCGTCGTTTTCGTGAACCTCTACCGCTCTATAGCGCTTAAGCACAAGCTTGTCTGAGAAAAAATAGCTAAAAAAATTCATTCCGACAGCCACGACAAAGGCTATGAGCATGCCCTGCTGCCCGCCTATCATGCCGCCTACGAAGACAAAAAGCAGCATTAGTGCAACCATTAAAAATGTAGTTTTAAATATCTCCATTGTAAATTCCCTTCTCAAATATCACCGCGTCCACGCCTACTTCGCTTAAAGCTTCTATCTCGCGCTCATCTTTGATGATGACTGCTATTTGCGCGTCAAACAGATAGTTTTGCGCTATTTTAGCGGCTTTGCTTGCAAGTTCGCACGGCACGATGATAAATTTAGCCCCGGCCGCATTGGCAAGGACGGCCTCTACTATATCATCTGTTTTTAAACTAAAATTCGCCCCCATTTTTTGTGCGTGCTTTATCATGAGCTTGTTATAGGCAAATAAATTCTCGCGATCAGAGCCGATGTCTTGCTCTTTTAAGCACTCAAAAAACGGCTCAAATTTTATCAGTTCGTGCCCTATGATTTTCATTGCTAACTAGCCTTTTATGCAATCTTTGCAGATATATTTTCCGCTGCTTAAAACAGCCTCTTTTACCTCTATGAAGGTGCCACACTCCTTGCATTCTACGAAATTTTCTATCTCTTTTGTATCGCTTGCGTCTTTTTTTCTATTTTTAAAAAATACTATATAAACCAGCAGCAAAACGACTGCTAGAGCTAAAATTTTTGTTACCATTTTTCACCTATGCATACGTAATTTCTATTTTTGTTGTTATAAATTTTGGCTTTAACGCCATCAAGCTCGCTCTCTACGCTACTTCCTTTGTATATCAAAAATTGAGTGTTTTTATCGTAAAAACCTTCGCATAAATTTATGAGATCCTTTGTTTTCATTAATGCGCGCGAAGTGATGAGATCTGCTATAAAGGGCTGTGAAGCTTCTATTTTCTCGCTTTTAATGTTTAAATTTGAGATATCAAGAGCGGCTTTTACGTAGCTTAAAAACGAAGCTTTTTTTAAATTTGGCTCAAAGAGTGTCCAAGCACAATCTTTTAAAATAAGAGCTAAAAATATCGCGGGAAATCCCGCACCGCTTCCCACATCAATAGCAACGCGCGGATAAAATTTCATAAATTCAAGCGGTTTTATGCTATCTGCTACGATCTCTTTGATGTTTTTATAGTTTGTTAGGCTGTGGATTTTATTAAATTTATGTAAAATTCGCTCAAATTCATCTATTTGTTCGTTGAAATTTGACGGAATTTCAAATTTACTCATCCAGCATATGCCCCATTTGCTCTTTTTTGACTTTCAAATAGCCTTCGTTAAATTTGTTGGCGTGAATGACGATAGGCAGCCTTTCAACGATCTGAACACTCGTAAGACCGGCTAGCTTTTCAGGATTGTTTGTAAGCAAATTTATCTTGCTTATACCAAAGTGCTTAAGGATAAAATCAACCATCTCGTAAGTACGCTCATCGGCTTTAAATCCAAGCTGGTGGTTTGCCTCTATCGTGTCAAATCCCAAATCTTGCAGATGGTAAGCGTTTACTTTATTTAAAAGCCCTATATTACGCCCTTCTTGGCGCAAGTATATAACCATGCCGCCATGCTCTTCTATATGTTTAAGGCTTGCTTCAAGCTGATCTCTACAGTCGCATTTAAGGCTTCCTATCGCATCTCCGGTTAGGCACTCTGAATGAATTCTCACATCTACAATCTCTTTAAAAGGCGTTTTAAATATCGCCAAATGCTCCTTTTCGCCCTCTTTAAATGTTTTGATTTGAAACATTCCAAAACGCGAAGGAAGATTTGCGGCTTCGGATAATTCTATATTCATCGAAATTTAACTCCTAATATGTTACACTTATAAAACGATATTGTATCAAAGAAAAGGAAAATTATGTTTAAACGCTTCAGAAGACTAAGACTAGCCCCTGCAATGCGCGATATGGTAAGAGAAAGCAGGCTAAATGTAAGTGATTTTATATATCCGCTTTTTGTGGTGCCTGGTAGCGGCATAAAAAAAGAGATAGCTTCGATGCCGGGCGTTTTTCAGATGAGTTTGGATGAAATTTTAAAAGAGTGCGCCGAAGTTTTAAATTTAGGCATAAAATCAATTATTTTATTTGGAATTCCAAGCGTAAAAGACAGCATAGGAAGCGACGCGCTAAGCAACGACGGTATTATAGCCACGGCTTTAAGAGCTATAAAGGATAAATTTCCGCATCTTGTAGTGGTAACCGATCTTTGCTTTTGCGAATATACCGATCACGGACATTGCGGAATTTTAGATCACGTTCATGAAACGGTAGATAACGACGCAACGCTTGAAATTTCAGCCAAACAAGCGATAATACATGCTAAAAACGGTGCCGATATGATCGCTCCAAGCGGTATGATGGACGGTATCATCACTACTCTTCGCGGCGCACTTGATGAAGAGGGGTTTGAAAATTTACCGATTATGGCGTATTCGACTAAATTTGCTTCGGCTTACTATGGACCGTTTCGCGATGTAGCAGAGAGCGCACCGAGCTTTGGCGATAGAAGAAGCTATCAAATGGATCCTGCAAATCGCCTTGAAGCGATAAACGAAAGCCTTGAAGACGAGGCTCAGGGGGCTGATATACTCATGGTTAAGCCCGCACTTGCCTATCTTGACGTGATTCGTGAGATCAAAAACGCCACTTTGCTTCCCGTTTGCGTTTATAACGTAAGCGGCGAATATGCTTTGTTAAAAGCGGGCGCTAAGGCCGGAGTTATCGACTATGAACGCGTGATGATGGAGACTTTGCTAGGGTTTAAAAGAGCAGGCGCAAGCCTTATCATCAGCTATCATGCAAAAGAGGCGGCTGAAATTTTAAGGCGAAATTTTTAAAAGATGAATTTAAGATCGGCGGCATTTGAAATTTGATAAATTTAAGTGCGAAAGGGATAATGAATGAGACATTTTTTAACACTTGATGATTTTAGCAAAGATGAAATTTTACAGATGATAAATTTGGCTCGCGAGATAAAAAGCGAAGCTAAGGCTAAAATTTATAAGCCCTATCTAAAAGATCAAATTCTAGCCATGATATTTGAAAAAAGCTCGACCAGAACGCGAGTCAGCTTTGAAGTGGGCATGCATCAGCTTGGTGGCAATGGAATGTTTTTAAGCGCGAACGACCTTCAGATAGGTCGCGGCGAGCCGATAAAAGATACGGCGAGAGTTATTAGCTCTATGACTGATATGGCGATGCTTAGGGTAAATCGCCACGAAACGCTTGAAGAGTTTGCAAAATTTAGTAAAGTTCCCGTTATAAATGGGCTTAGCGATAAATTTCATCCCGTGCAGCTTATGGCTGATTTGATGACTATTTTAGAGATTAAAGACGAACGTGAAAGAAGGCGTATTTTGCAGGAGCGGGAGCAAGAATTGCAAAATGCAAAAGACGAATTCGGCGGTTTTTTTATAGGTATTGGCAATGCGCTAAATAAAGATAAAAAAAATAAAGATTTTGATATCTCGGAGCTTTGCGTAGCTTACGTGGGTGATGGCAACAACATAACTCATTCGTGGCTTATGCTTGCAAGCAAGCTTGGGTTTGAGCTTAGGATAGCCACGCCAAAAGGCTACGAACCTGATGCGCAAATTTTAGAAAAAGCCATTCAAAACGCTAAAATTTCAGGAGCTAAAATTTATCTAACCGAAGATATCAAAGAAGCCGTTGGCGGCGCGGATGTCGTTACGACCGATACTTGGGTATCAATGGGTCAAGAGGACGAAAAGGATAGACGCATAAAAGACTTTGAGGGATTTTGCGTGGATGAAAATTTGATGAAGCTAGCCAAAAACGGTGCTATTTTCCTTCACTGCTTGCCTGCTTACAGAGGATATGAGGTGAGTGAAGCTGTCTTTGAAGCGCATGCGGATGAAATTTTTGCCGAGGCGGAAAACCGCCTTCATGCACAAAAAGGCATAATGGTCTGGCTTGATAAGAACAGGAAATAATATGAACAACAAAGATGAAAAATTAAAAGATACTTATAAAAAAATCGATGAGATAAGCAGCGAGCTTGGAATCGATGAGAGCGAAAAGACGGTATTTGAGATAATCCCTACAAGCAACCCTAATCAAATGAGCCTGAGCTTAAAAAGCGGCACTTGGAACGGGGTTGAGCCGTGGTTTGGCATAGACGAAAATCAAAATTTACACACCATGGTTTCGGTAAAATCCCTAACCGAGCTAATCGAGAGCCACCGCAAGCTGCAAAAAGAGAATTTCGAGCTTAAACTTGAAAAGACGATTTGGCAAAACGTGCCCGTTGATTTTAGCGACGTTTGGGTTGTCGTAATGGATGAAATTCGCAAGATCGCAGCCAAAGAAAACGGCAAGAGAAGCCTAGATGTAAATTTAGAAAATTTAGTAAAAAATATCAAAAAAGAGCATCCGAATTTGTTTGTGGATATGGAGGATTTGATGGAGAAAAGGAACAGAGCCTAATGGTAGATTTTGACGCATATGTGAAGTATTCACGCCCCGGACCAAGATACACGAGTTATCCGACTGCACCCGAATTTAGCGATAAATTCACTTATGATGACTATATAAGAGAGCTTAAAAATCGCGATAAAACTCGCCCGCTTTCGCTATATCTGCATCTGCCTTTTTGCCGTTCGGCCTGTTATTTTTGCGGCTGTAACGTAGTTTATACGAGCAAAGAGGATAAAAAGGAAAGATATATTGACTATGTCGAAAAAGAGCTTGAAATTTTATCTCGCCACCTTGATACAAGCTCGGAAGTTTTGCAGATGCACTTTGGTGGCGGAACGCCTACGTTTTTTGACGACAAGCAGCTTGATAGGATCATTCGCGCGATAAAGGCGAAATTTAAAAATTACTCAAAAGAGGCTGAGATAAGCTGCGAGATAGACCCTAGGTTTTTATCTCAAGCTCAGCTTGACGTGCTTGTTGGACATGGATTTAATCGCATTAGTTACGGCGTGCAGGATTTTGACGATAGGGTTCAAAAAGAAATTCATCGAATTCAGCCTTATGAAGTTACTAAAAAAGCCATTGAAATGGCGCGCGCAATGGGTATAAAATCCATAAACATGGATCTTATTTACGGCTTGCCGCTTCAGACTTTAGATAGCTTTAAGCGCACGCTTGATATGACGCTAACTCTTGATCCTGATCGCCTTGCGGTGTTTAATTACGCTCACGTGCCTTGGCTTAAAAAGACGATGCGTAAATTTGATGAAGCGACTCTGCCAAGCCCTAAAACCAAGCTTGAAATTTTAAAATACACGGCTGAATTTTTTATCAAAAACGGCTATAAAATGATAGGTATGGATCACTTTGCAAAGCCTGATGATGAGCTATTTACCGCACTTGCTAACGGAACTTTGCATAGAAATTTCCAAGGATATACGACCAAAGGCGGAGCCGATCTTATAGGCATCGGTCTAACAAGTATCGGCGAGTGCAAGCGCCACTATGCGCAAAATTTCAAAGATATGCCAGAGTATGAAGCTGCGATTGATAGAGGAGTTTTGCCTTATATGAAGGGAATTTATCTAAGCGAAGATGACTTGATTAGAAAGGCTGTGATAATGAGCTTGATGAGCAACTTTGCGCTTGATATAAAGGCGATTGAAGCTGAATTCGGCGTGAAATTTTTCGAGTATTTTAAGGATGATTTAAAAGAGCTTGAAAATTTAAGCGAATTCGTAACTGTAACACCTGAAAAAATCAGCGTAAATGAGACGGGAACTCTTATAATTCGTAACATCGCGATGTGCTTTGATGCTTATTTAAAGCAAATTCCTGAGAATTTAAGACGTTTTTCAAAGACCGTATGATGTATAAGTTTAGTGAAATTGCAGATAAGTGCGTAAAGTGCGGCAAGTGTATCCAAGTATGCACGATACACAACATAAATAGCGACGAGGTTACCTCTCCGCGCGGGTTTTTGGATCTGCTTGGGGCTTATGAAAGAGGCGAGCTGGAGCTTGATAAGAATGCTAAAAATATCTTTGAGAGCTGTTTTTTGTGCACGAATTGCGTTGATGTCTGCCCAAATTCGCTTAGGGTAGATACCGCTATAGAAAACGTGCGCAGAAATTTAGCGCAGAAATTTGGCATAGCTTGGTATAAAAAGATGTTTTTTTGGCTACTTAGACATCGCTTTATCATGGATGTTTGCGCTAGGCTTGGCTATGTGTTTCAAAGCTGTGCGTTTAAGATCAAAGAAAACACTATGACACCGCGTTTTAGCCTTCCTATGGTAAAAAAAGAGAGACTTTTTCCTACTGCTTCAAATAAGAGCTTTTTAAACTCGCATCCTGAATTTATAGATAACGGCGGAGAAAAAACGATAGGAATTTTTATCGGTTGCATGGGGAATTATGCTTATACAAGTATCGGCGAGAGTTTGTTAAAGATAGCTCGCGAGCTAAAGCTAAATGTAAATTTGATGAAAAAGCAAGCCTGTTGCGGTGCTCCTGCATATTTTACAGGTGATTTTGACACTGTTGAGGTGCTTGCAAAAAGAAATATCGAGTATTTTGAGAGCTTATCTGATAAGCTTGATGCGATAATCATACCGGAAGCGACCTGTTCGGCGATGGTTAAGATCGACTATGAGCACTTTTTTCACGATAACGACGAGTGGAGAGAACGAGCAAAAAAGATAAGCGAGAAAATTTTCCTTGCCACCGAATATCTTGAAAACCGGACAAATTTGGCTGAAATTTTAGCAAGCAAGGGCAAGAAGCTTGAGAATATAACCTACCACGATCCTTGTCACGCAAGAAAAATGCAAGGAGTTTTTAAAGAGCCACGTAAACTTTTGGCGCAAAATTACGATATAGTAGAGATGAGCGACCCAAATGAGTGTTGCGGATTTGGCGGAGTTACCATGCAGGCTGAAAAATACCACTTAAGCCGTGCTGCAGGTCTTAAAAAAGTAGGCATGATAGATGAGCTTAACGTGAAATTCGTAAGTGCGGAGTGTAGCGCGTGCAAGATGCAAATTTCAAATTCGCTTCATATCCACGGCTCAAATGTTAAATTTGAAAACCCGATAGATTTGATAGCTAGGGCGCTTTAAAACACATAGTAATCAAGATGTAGATCATATAAGTTAAAAAAATATTAAGTTAATTTAGATATGATTTTTAAATAAAGGCAAAAATCTTCAATTTGTTTTTAGTGATAAATAAAATTTTATAGCAAGGATTCTAACATGAAAAAAATCGCTTTGGTTAGCTTGGTAGCCTCAGCTACACTGTTTGGACACCAAACTCCTACTCTTTTGGCTACAGATACAATTTCTCTCTTGGATACCGTAAAAGTTGTATTGCAATATAACCCTAATCTAAAAGAGACTCAATATGTATATATGCAGGTCGGAAAAGATTTAAATATTGCTAATAATGCATATTATCCTACTCTTGATATTTATGGCACATACGGCTATGAGAAAGAGAGAATTAAAGATGATAATGGGATAAGAAAGGGAAGTGGCAAAAAAGCAACCGCAGGTGTTACATTGGTTGAAAATTTATATAACGGTGGAGCCGATAAAAACAGAATTAAATCTCAAAGTCACAGGCTTGATGCGGCTGCTTACAGTGTGGCTCAAAAGGCTGATAGATTGGTACTTCAGCTTGTAGATGCTTATATAAGCGTGCTTAGAAATCAAGAGCTTCTTGATATTTCAAAAGCCAACGTAAAGACTCACCAAGAAATTTATGCTCAAATTAAAGACAGAACGCAATCCGGCTTCGCTCGAGGTTCCGAAGAAAGACAGGCTGGCTCTCGCCTTGCTTTAGCTGAATCAAACTTAGTGTCTCAGCAAAATAACTATATGGATTCCGTTACAACTCTTGAAAAACTTTATGGTGTGAGACTTGAAGCCAAAAATTTAATTAATCCGGTATTTGAGCAAATGCTTCCCCAAACAGAAGAGATAGTTTACGCAACGGCTATGAGATGTAATCCTACCGTTCTTTTAAAAGATGCAAATATAAAAATGGCTCAATCTGTAACAAAAGAAAAAAATGCTCCTTTTAGACCAAAGCTTGACCTTGAAGCATCTGCAGGTTATGAGCAAAATGATATTTTCTTTAATGATTATAGCGATAAAAAATACAACGTGATGCTTAGAATGTCTTATAATCTATTTAATAAAAATATTGATAAATTAGAGAAAGAAAAGAGTAGATTGGCTCTTGCGGAGTCAACTCATAGTATTGATACTGTTAAAAGGGATTTGGCTGAGAGTTTAAAATTTTCATGGCAGACTTATATTTTTAGTCAAGAAAAGATGAAGCATTTAAATAAACATGTTGAATATGCCAAACAGACTCTTGATTCATATAGGGACGAGTTTAGGATAGGAAGACGCGATCTTATCAATCTTCTTGATGCTGAAAGCGAGTACAACAACGCTCTTGAAGAGATTGTAAATACAAAAAGCGCACTTTTATACTCTAAGTATAGATTGCTTGATAATATGGGTATGCTAACCGATAGCTTCGAGCCTGGATTTGCTAAAAAATATATCCAAGGTGCCTGCTCTATACAAGATGACCTGAAATAATTTTTTGTGAGTATTAAGGCAAGAAGAGTCATGGATGATTCATAGTTTGCTTTTTAAGAAAACTATATATACGGCACTCTTAATGAGTGCCTTTTTTTTATTTACACTTCTGGCTGAAAATGAATTTATCAAAGCCGCCACTTATGAAAAGATCGCTAAAATTTACGGCGATAATGCAAAACAAAGAGTAATCAGACTAAACAAGCTTATGGTTGAGTTAAAAGACGCTAGCGAGCAAGAGAAGCTGGTTAAGGTTAATGATTTTTTTAATCAGCTTATGTGGAAAGACGATAAAGAGGTTTGGAATCAGAAGGACTATTGGGCTACGAGAATGGAATTTTTAGGTAAAGGCGCAGGAGATTGCGAAGATTTCGTTACGGCAAAATATTTTACTTTAAAACAACTCGGAGTTCCTACCCAAAAGCTTTATTTTACTTATGTTAAAGCCGTTGAGTTTAACCAAGCTCATATGGTCTTGTCTTATTATGATAGTCCAAAATCAATTCCTCTAGTTTTAGATAATATAGTTTCAAAGATTAAAATAGCCACACAGAGAAAAGATCTAATCCCTGTTTATAGCTTTAACGGTGATTCGCTATTTTTATCTAAGCAAGAGGGCTTGGGACAGGCAGTTCCCGGGGGAAATAAAAAGCAAAATCCAAAATGGCTAAATTTGATTGATAGAATGAAAGAGGATGGTTAATGACACTTTTTAAACAGATTATGTTGGCGATTATATCGTTTGGGTTGTTGCTATTTATTGCTGTGGGTATATTAAATTTTACTACTATAAACAACTACATCGCAACTCAGCTTAGCACAAATGCAAGGCACACCGCCAACTCTCTTGGGCTTGCGATAAAGTCCGTTAGCGATTTGGAGGACATATCAAGCGTAGAAGTTATGATAAATTCGATATTTGACAGCGGATACTACTCAATGATAAAGCTTGTTGATGTGGATGGCAACACTCTTGTAGAAAGCTCTCAGCCTACCGTAGTAAGAGGCGTTCCTAGCTGGTTTGTTAAAAACGTAAAGCTTGATGCTCCGATTGAAAGTAGCGAGATAATGCTTGGCTGGAGTAAATTCGGCACTCTTTACGTGCAAAGCAATACCGGCATCGCGTATTACGAACTATATAACATCGTTAAAAACGTATTTTATATACTATTTTCAATGATGCTTTTAGCGCTTTTATTAAGCTATTTTGGGCTTAAATTTATATTTACTCCTCTTAGAAAAGTTCAAGCTCAGGCTGAAGCTATCCTTGAAAATAGATTTATTATTCAGGATAAAGTTCCGTTTACTATTGATATAAAACGTATGGTTTTAGCCATGAATAGCATGGTCGGCAAAGTAAAAGATATATTTGAACAAGGAGCAAAGACTCTTAGCAGATATGAAGACCTGCTCTATAAAGACGATCAGACGGGACTGTTTAACAGAAGGTATTTTCAGAACAAATTCGGTGATTTTTTATCTAGCGAAGAGTATTCAAGCGGCTCTGTGATGATGATTTCATGCAAGGATTTAAGAGAGCTTAAAAAGGATTTAGGCTTTGAAAAATGGCAGAATTTGGTAGTCGGCGTTGCAAACGCGATATCATCTCACTCTAAAGATATGCTTTGCGCTAGACTTAATGAAAATGACTTTATCGTTGTGGCTCCAAGCTTTACGACATTTAAAACCGCAGAGCTTGGCAAGGAAATTTTGCTTGATATAAGACAGGAATTCGCTAAATTTAATATCAGAGGAGATGACTGCTTTGCTAACGGCTCGGTTGTAGATTATGCTCCAAGCAGCGACCTTAAAACTATCTTGATAACATCCGATATAACTCTTGCAAGAGCTAAAGGAAGCGGGAATTTCAGTATCAAAATTTATGAGAGCAATAGCGAAATTTTGCTTGGTAAAGATCAGTATAGATCGCTTATAACAAGCTCCCTTGAAAACAATATGTTTAAATTTGCAGGACAAAAGATCGTCTCAAGCGCTCCTGAGCTTGAGCACTGTGAGCTATTTTTAAGGCTTGTCGATGATAGCGGCAAATGGCAAATGGCAAGCTATTTTATGCCGATGGTTAATGAGCTGAATTTATCCGCTAAACTTGATTTATACGTGTTAAACAAAGTTGCAAATATGCTTAGAGAAGACAGCTTGCCAAATTCGGCTATATCTATAAATTTAGGCAAGGATGTTCTTTCATCGACTCAGTATTTTGCGGAGATTGAGCTTATTTTACGCAGGATAAAACAGCACGCTAAATGCAAAATTTTTATAGAAATTCCAAATAAAGACGATATGGATATGTCAATAATGCTTAAGTTTCATCAAAAACTTCGCGAATTTGACTTTGGACTTGGGCTTGATCACTTTGGATTTGATGCCAAAAGTATTGAAAGACTTAAGGATATAAGTCCGAATTATGTTAAAATTCCGGCTAGAAATTTGATAGATTTTCTCGGCGAGAGCAGCTCCGAGCAAAAGCAATCTTTTGACTTTATAATGAGAAGTAAAGAGATAAAGATCATCGTAATCGGGGTTGAAAACGGCGAACAAAAAGCCAAACTTGAAAACATCGGTATAGATTCGATGCAAGGAATGTTTATTTACGATATACAAAATATTGGATGAGAATATGCAAGAAAAATCAAAAAATGACGAACTCTTAGACTGTCTGGTTATATTTACCAAACTTCATAACAATCCATACAGCGCTGATGCGCTTATTACGGGGCTTCCGGTAAGCGAAAACGAAAGCGTGGAGCTGTTTTCTTTAAAAGGCTCTAAATCATTATTCACAAGGGCTGCTAAACGTGCAGGATTTGTTTCAACCTTAGTTAATAAAGATCTGGAGAAAATTTCTCCTCTTGTGCTGCCTTGCATACTTATATTGCGCGGTAAAAAGGCTTGCATCTTAGAGAGTTTTGAAGGCAAAACGCACGCTAAGATAATAACTCCCGAGATGCCAAACGGCTCAAGCAGTATTGAGATTAGCAAACTTAAAAAAGAGTATTTGGGATACGCTTATCTGCTTAAGCGCGAATTTGTGCCTGAAGATAATAAAACCCATCTGATTGATAGTCAGTCAAGCCACTGGTTTTGGGGTACTTTAAAGCGCTCTAAGAAAATTTATATAGATGTTATAGTTGCTAGTATAGTGATAAATTTATTTGTGCTTGCAAGTCCTTTGTTTACGATGAACGTATATGATAGGGTTGTGCCAAATAACGCCGTTGAGACGCTTTGGGTGCTTGCTCTTGGCGTAGGCGTTGTGTATATGCTTGATCTATTTTTGAAATTTATACGAACCTATTTTCTTGATATAGCGGGTAAAAAAAGCGACATCATCATGAGCTCTTTGCTTTTTGAGCGAGTTATGGATATCAAGTTGTCGGTTAAACCAAAATCAGTAGGCTCTTTTGCAAACAACTTGCGGGAATTTGATACAGTTAGAAATTTCTTTACTTCAAGCACTCTAACTGTGCTTGTGGATCTGCCTTTTGCGCTTTTATTTTTGTTTGTGATTTATTTTATCGGTGGACTCATGGTGCTTGTGCCTTTGGTGTTTATCATTATTATCGTAATTTATACTTTGCTTATCAAAGATCCTCTGCAAGCTAGCATTAAAAGCACCTTTGAGGCAAGTGCCAAGAAAAACGGAATTTTGATTGAAACTCTAAATGGGCTTGAAACGATAAAAACTATGGGCGCTACGGGCCATGCACAGTGGAACTGGGAGGAGGCGACGGGAGAAATTGCCAACAAAAGCATAAAATCAAAGCTAATTTCAGCCTCAATTAGCACCGTTACATCTTTTCTTGTTCAGCTTAATACTATAGCCGTAGTTGTATGCGGCGTATATATGATACAGGATATGAATTTAACAATGGGTGGGCTTATAGCATCTGTTATGCTCTCTTCGCGGGCGATTGCTCCTATGGGACAAGTTGCTTCGCTTTTGGCAAATTTCGAGCAGACTAAGACTGCTTATGAGAGCTTGCAAAAGATAATGGAAATGCCTGTTGAGAGGCCTGACGGAAAGAAATTTGTAAGAAGAACAAATTTTGCAGGAAAGATAGAGTTTAAAAACGTAAGTTTTACATATCCTGAAAGTACAAAAGCCTCTCTTGATAGGGTAAATTTCACTATAAATGCTGGCGAAAAGGTAGGTCTTATAGGTAGAAACGGCTCAGGAAAAACAACTATAGAAAAGCTTATTTTGGGACTTTACTCTCCGACTGAGGGCTCTGTCTTGATAGACGGCATAGATATAAATCAGATAGATCCTGCCGACCTTCGCCGCAATATCGGCTACGTGCCGCAAGATGTTATGTTATTTAAAGGAACGGTTAGGGCAAATATAGTTTATAAAGCGCCGCATGTCGATGATATGCAGATAATAAAAGCCGCCAAAGTAAGCGGAGTAGACGAGTATGTCGATGCGCATCCGCTTGGCTTTGATATGCCTGTTTTTGAAAGAGGCGAGGGCATAAGCGGCGGCCAGCGTCAGGCTATTGCCGTTGCAAGGGCGTTTTTGCTTGATAGTCCTATTATACTGCTTGACGAGCCTACAAATTCTCTTGATAGCAGCGTGGAAAATAAACTTAAAAATAATCTGAAATACAATACCAAAGAAAAAACCGTGATGTTAATAACCCATAAGACCTCCTTGCTTGATCTGGTTGATAGGCTTATAGTCGTTGATGGGGGCAAAATTTTGCTTGACGGTCCAAAAGATGAAGTTTTGGCTAAATTAAGCGGTAAATAGGCGGCAAGAAGATGGATAATAATTTAAAAAACGATATACAAAAACAAAAGAACATAGGTTCAAATTTAAACGACTCCGTTGATAGTATCAAAAAAACGGTTCAGTCAAAAAATTATGACGCTCACGATCTTCGCTTTATGTCAAGCTTGTCTGAAGCCGTGCTTGCTAAGGCGCCATCGGCTTCTAGGGGAATTTTATATGCAGTTTTTATCACTATCGCTTGGCTCATCATCTGGGCATCTTGGGCGGAAGTAGATGAGATAACCAGAGGTGCAGGCAAGATCATTCCTTCTGGTAAAAACCAGATCGTTCAAAACCTTGAGGGCGGTATAATCGAAGAAATTTTAATTCAAACAGGAGATGAGGTTAAAAAGGGTCAAGTGATACTGAAGATAGATAATAAGACCTTCTCAAGTAGCTATGGCGAGTCAAAGCTAAGAATGGACGAGCTTCAGGCTAAGTACATGCGTCTTTTTGCCGAAGCAAATGATAAAGAATTTGACTATAACGAGACTAGAGATAAGGATATGGCTCAATTTGTTCTGTTTGAAAAGAGTCTTTTTGAGACAAATAAGGCAAGACTAAGAGAGCAAGTAAGCATCTTTGAAGAGCAGATAAAACAGCGCAGAAATGAACTTGTCGAGCTTAAAAATAAGATATCTCAAACGCAAAATAGCTACAATCTAATGCTTAAAGAGAAAAATATTACCGAACCGCTTTTTAGAAAAGGGCTTGTAAGTGAAGTTGAATACTTGCAGCTGCAACGAAGAGTTAATGATTTAAAGGGTGATTTAAATGCCGCAACTCTTTCGGTGCCTAGGATAGAATCCACCATAAAAGAGGTTGAAAACAAGATAACCGAAACTAGGCTTGCTTTTAAAAACAATGTCAAAAAAGAGCTAAATGAAGTATCTGCCGAAATTTCAAGACTAAATGAAAGCCAGATAAATTTAAGCGATAGGGTTGATAGAACCCTTGTGCGTTCGCCGGTTGACGGTATCGTGAGTAAGCTTATGGTAAATACCGTTTCGGGCGTTATAAAACCCGGAATGGATATAGCGGAGATCGTTCCTATAGAAGATACTCTCATAGCCGAAGTTAAAGTTAAGCCGGCAGATGTGGCGTTTTTGCGCCCGGGACTTAAAGCGGTAGTAAAACTTACGGCTTATGATTTTTCTATTTACGGCGGGCTTAACGGTGAAGTTGTGCAAATTTCAGCCGACACCGAAACAAATGAAAAAAGTGGCGAAAGCTACTATCTAGTTAGAATTCAAACCGAAAAGAATTTCTTAGGTAGCGAAGATAAGCCCCTTCGTATAAAAGTTGGTATGATAGCCAGTGCCGATATTATTACGGGTAAAAAAACAGTTCTTGATTATCTTTTAAAACCGATTTTAAAAGCTAAACAAAACGCTCTAAGGGAGCGATAGTGCAAACAAGAGCATTTGCGATAGAAGAGAGTAATAATTCTCACAAAATAGTAAAAGATGATATAAATAAAGCCGTTTATAGCGGAAAATTTGAGGAATATATCATTGCTAGATCGCATCTGCTTGTAGATACTCTTGTGGTTACTGATATGATAAACGAAAGAGACGGTGTAGATGTGATTAACTCATCTATCAAAGAGCTTATCTTTAGCGATTGCGTTAAGAAATTTGATCAAGTTTTAAATGAAGTAAGCCTAAAGAACCATCTAAATACAGATGAAAATTTTAAATTTGAGATTATAGAAGAGCCCTTTGATGAATGTAAAAGCGACTCTTGTGTGTATAAATTTGAAGAGGATATAAAAATTTTAGACGATATCGTAAGAAGCGTTAAAATTTTTATAAACGGATATGACGAAAGCAGTGAAAGCGTATATCTTGATCTGCAAATTCTTGATAGTAAAAGTGTGTATAAGTATAAAATCACAAACGATACTATCGAAATTTCAATATCTACACATATGCAAGCTGAGATTATAAGTGAGTTTTTAAAGACGTTTGCCTATACGAAAATGTCTTTAGCGCCAAAAAAAGCAAAAGAAATTTATATTATAGTTAATGATAAACTTTTGTATAAATTTGATATAAAAATTTAAAAGAGTTACAGTGAAAGTCGGACTATACGCATCTAGCGACTCTCTTGTAAAAGAGTGGAAAAGCAAGCTGCAAGAGCGTGAAGTGATAGCCTTTGCTTCGGAGTCTGATCTTTTAATAAATATAGACACAAGCGAATGCGCCGTGCTTTGTGTGGAATTTTTTGCAGGCGTAAGAGATCTTATCCTTGAAATTTTGCAAATTTATCCTGAGCTAAAAGTGTTTTTGTTGTCAAAAGAACCAAATTTTAGCGAAGGCAAGGAATTTCTAGCGTATGGAATCAAAGGATACGGTAACGCCCACATGCTAGAAATTCATCTAAACGATGCCGTTAAAAGTATTGAAGCGGGAAATGTCTGGCTGTATCCTGAATTTATCCAAAGCATGATAATGATGATGACTAAAGACAGCTCAAACGAAAAATCTTTAGCGGCTCTTGAGAGGCTAACTCCAAAAGAAAAAGAAGTAGCGAATTTTATATATCAAGGACTTAGTAATCAAGAGATAGCCGAAGTAGCAAACATAAGCTTACGAACTGTTAAAGCGCATATCTCTGCGATTTTTGAAAAGACAGGCGTGAAAGATAGGATAAATTTAGTTGTTCTTATGAGAAAAAGTGGTTAAAATCACTTGATAAAGTGAAATTTGACTCCAAAATCCTTGACTTTAAAAATTTTTTGAGATATAATTCAGCTTTCACAAATTAAGTGCTGGTGTAGCTCAGTTGGTAGAGCAACTGCCTTGTAAGCAGTAGGTCGGCGGTTCAAATCCGTTCACCAGCTCCATTTTGTAACAGTGTTTGACCAGAAATACCAAATAAAATTATTAATGTTAAATAGGGTGAGATACTCAAGTGGCCAACGAGGGCAGACTGTAAATCTGCTGACTATGTCTTCCGTGGTTCGAATCCACGTCTCACCACCATGCTATACGCGGGAGTAGCTCAGTTGGCTAGAGCATCAGCCTTCCAAGCTGAGGGTCGCGGGTTCGAGTCCCGTTTCCCGCTCCAAGATTTGGGTAAGAATTTGGAGTGAAACTGGGAGCTGTAAAATTTTTATACATTTATACAGTCTGCCAAATTTATTCCATAGAGTTGTTTATGTTTGTTTTATGAAATTCTGTATTGCCAAGCGTTTGTAACGCTCATATGGCTCAGAGGTAGAGCACTTCCTTGGTAAGGAAGAGGTCGCGGGTTCAAGTCCCGCTATGAGCTCCACGGATTTTACTAAAAATATAGATAAAGTATAAAACAAGCATGAATTTTTAATTTTAAAGTAACAAATATCATTACGGAGGAAGATATGGCAAAAGAAAAATTTTCACGTAACAAGCCACACGTAAATATAGGTACTATCGGTCACGTTGACCATGGTAAAACAACTCTAACAGCTGCTATCTCTGCTGTTCTTTCAAGAAAAGGTCTTGCTGAGCTTAAAGATTATGACAATATCGATAATGCTCCAGAGGAAAAAGAGCGCGGTATTACGATTGCAACTTCACACATTGAGTATGAGACAGACAATCGCCACTATGCTCACGTTGACTGCCCGGGCCACGCCGACTACGTTAAAAACATGATTACAGGTGCTGCTCAAATGGACGGCGCTATCCTAGTTGTTTCTGCAGCGGACGGCCCAATGCCACAAACTAGAGAGCACATCCTTCTATCTCGCCAAGTTGGTGTTCCATATATAGTCGTTTTCATGAACAAAGCTGATATGGTTGATGATGCCGAACTTCTTGAGCTAGTAGAGATGGAAATTCGCGAACTTCTTAGTGAGTATGACTTCCCAGGAGACGACACTCCGATCGTAGCTGGTTCTGCTCTTCAAGCTCTAAATGAAGCTAAAGAAGGTAAAGACGGCGAGTGGTCAGCAAAAGTTATGGAGCTTATGGCTGCTGTTGATAGTTATATCCCAACTCCGGTTCGCGCTACAGATAAAGATTTCTTGATGCCAATCGAAGACGTATTCTCAATTTCTGGTCGTGGTACGGTTGTTACAGGTAGAATTGAAAAAGGTCTTGTAAAAGTTGGCGACACAATCGAAATCGTTGGTATTAGAGATACGCAAACAACAACAGTTACTGGTGTTGAGATGTTTAGAAAAGAGATGGAGCAAGGTGAAGCAGGCGACAACGTTGGTGTACTTCTAAGAGGCACTAAGAAAGAGGACGTTGAGCGCGGTATGGTTCTATGTAAACCAAAATCAATTACTCCACACACAAAATTTGAGGGTGAAGTTTATATCCTTACAAAAGAAGAAGGTGGACGCCACACTCCATTCTTTAACAACTATAGACCACAATTTTATGTAAGAACAACTGACGTTACAGGTTCTATCACACTTCCTGAGGGAACAGAGATGGTTATGCCTGGCGATAACCTAAAAATTACAGTTGAGCTTATAGCGCCTGTTGCTCTTGAAGAGGGAACACGTTTTGCGATCCGTGAGGGTGGTAGAACAGTTGGCTCAGGTGTTGTTTCTAAAATATTAGCTTAATTTAATATTTTGATTTTTAGCGGAGATTTTTCTCCGCTTTTTAAAGGAAATTTATGGCAAAAAATAATAGTAGAGTAAAGATTGGTCTTAAGTGTTCAGAGTCTGGTGATATTAATTACACTACGACAAAAAACAGTAAGACAACTACTGAAAAGTTGGAAATTAAAAAATATTGTCCAAGATTAAAAAAACACACAGTTCATAAAGAAGTTAAACTAAAGAGCTAATATGCTCACTTAGGGCAATAGCTCCAACGGTAGAGCGCTGGATTCCAAATCCAATGGTTGGGGGTTCGAATCCCTCTTGCCCTGCCATCATAAGGTTGAAAATGGAAAAATTAACAAACTATTTAAAACTCTCTAGTGCAGAAATAAAAAAGGTTATATTCCCTACGAAAGAGCAAGTAAGAAATGCGTTTATAACTGTTTTTGCAGTTGTGGCAGTAGTTTCACTGTTTCTAGCACTTGTTGATGTGGTGATGTCTTATTCTCTTTCAAAATTAATTTAAAAGGTTGTAGGTTATGGCACATAAATGGTATGCGATTCAAACTTACGCCGGCAGCGAGATGAGTGTTAAGAGAGCTATTGAAAATTTAGTAAGAGATCATAATATAGAAGATCAGCTTAAAGAAGTTGTTGTTCCTACCGAAGATGTGATTGAGATTAAAAACGGCAAGAAAAAAATAAACGAAAGAAGCCTTTATCCGGGCTATGCTTTTGCACATCTTGATTTGGACACTGCGCTTTGGCATAAAATTCAATCATTGCCAAAAGTTGGAAGATTTATAGGTGAATCAAAAAAACCTACCCCTTTAAGTGATAAAGATATAAATTTAATATTAGAAAAAGTTCAAAAACGCGGAGCACCTAAGCCTAAAATTTCATTTGATAACGGTGAGAGTGTTCGCATTATAGATGGACCTTTTGCGAATTTTACCGGTATAGTCGAAGAGTATGATATGATACATGGTAAGTTAAGACTTAATGTCTCTATTTTTGGCAGAAGTACACCGGTTGAAATTTTATATTCACAAGTTGAGAAGATAGTATAAGGAGAAGTTTATGGCTAAGAAAGTTATAGGCGAAATTAAATTACAAATTGCAGCGGCTAAAGCAAATCCAAGCCCACCGGTAGGTCCTGCTCTAGGTCAGCAAGGTGTAAATATTATGGAGTTTTGTAAGGCGTTTAACGAAAGAACAAAAGATATGGCAGGATATAATATTCCTGTAGTTATCACTGTTTATGCAGATAGAAGCTTTACATTTATCACAAAGCAACCGCCTGCTACGGATTTGATCAAAAAAGCGGCCGGCATATCAAAAGGTGCGGATAATCCGCTAAAAAATAAAGTAGGAAAGCTTACTAAGGCTCAAATACTTGAAATCGTAGATAGAAAAATCGTTGATTTAAACACCAACGATAAAGAGCAAGCCGCTAAAATTATTGCAGGTTCTGCTCGCTCAATGGGTATAGATATCATTGATTAAAATCCTTAAACCGCCAAGGATTTAAATTTTAAGGCGGAAGCACTTTAAAATGCGGAGAAATTAATGTCAAAAAAAACTACAAAAAGATTTAGCGAACTACTTAAAAAAGTAGATGCAAATAAAATTTATGCACTAGATGAAGCAATCGATACTGTTAAAACTCTTGCTTCTGCAAAATTTGATGAAACAGTTGAAATAGCACTTAAACTTAACGTTGATCCAAGACATGCCGATCAGATGGTAAGAGGTTCGGTTGTTCTTCCTGCAGGAACAGGTAAAACTGTTCGTGTAGCGGTTATCGCAAAAGACGTTAAGGCTGATGAAGCTAAAGCGGCGGGTGCGGATATCGTCGGAAGCGATGATTTGATTGAAGATATCCAAAAAGGCGTAATGAATTTTGATGTCCTCATAGCCACTCCAAATTTAATGGGTCTTGTAGGTAAAGTAGGTCGTATACTTGGACCAAAAGGTCTTATGCCAAATCCTAAAACGGGAACCGTTACAATGGACGTTGCTCAAGCTGTTAATAATGCAAAAAGCGGTCAGGTAAATTTCCGTGTAGATAAACAAGGAAATATCCATGCCGGACTTGGTAAAGTAAGTTTTTCAAAAGAACAACTTAACGATAACATCTCAACTTTTATTAAAGCTATAAACAAACATAAGCCGGCGGCTGCAAAAGGAAGATATATCAAAAATGCAGCGTTGTCATTAACTATGAGTCCGTCTATTTCACTTGAGACTCAAGAGCTTATAGATTTACGTTAATTAAATTTTATAAATTTATATCTTAGATTGGAGATAGCCGAGGTCAATAGACTTAATTGGACGACCCGCTCTGCTTGAAATCACCGGTCGGAAAGGAGAATGAATGACAAGAAGCGAAAAATCTGAAATAATAGCTAAGCTTGAAGCCGAATTTAAAGAGAATGAAGCGATTATAGTATGCGATTACCGCGGACTTAACGTTAAAAAACTTGAAGTGCTAAGAAATGCCGCAAGAGAGCAAAACGTAAAAGTTCAAGTAGTAAAAAATACTCTTGCAAATATAGCACTTAAGAATGCGGATAAAGACGGTATGGCTCTTAAAGATACCAATATATTCATTTGGGGTGACCAGCTTTCGGCTACTAAAGTTGCGGCTAAATTTGAAGAGACTAACAGTGAGTTGTTTAAGATTAAAACAGCGCACATTGATGGCGAAGTTGCTAGTGTTGAAAAAGTTAAAGCACTATCTAAAATGCCAAGTCGTGATGAGCTTATTGCAATGTTATTGCAAGTTTGGAATGCGCCTATCCAAAATTTTACAATTGGATTAAATGCGCTTAAAGAGAAAAAAGAACAATCAGCATAAAAATTTAGGAGAATTTAAAAATGGCAATTACTAAAGAAGATGTACTAGAATTTATCTCTAATCTTTCAGTATTAGAGCTAAGCGAATTAGTAAAAGAATTTGAAGAGAAATTTGGCGTAAGCGCAGCTCCGGTTATGGTAGCAGGCGCAGCAGGCGGCGCAGCAGCGGCAGAAGTTGAAGAGAAAACTGAATTTAACGTTGTTTTACTTGACGGCGGAGATAAGAAAATCAACGTTATTAAAGTTGTTAGAGCTCTTACCGGTCTTGGTCTTAAAGAGGCTAAAGATGCAGTTGAGCAAACCCCTTCAGTTCTTAAAGAAGGAATCAGCAAAGCTGAAGCTGAAGAAGCTAAAAAACAACTTGAAGAAGCAGGCGCTAAAGTCGAGCTTAAATAATATTTATTATTTTGTTATTTTTGGAAGGAAGCTCTCGGGCTTCCTTAATTAAATTTTAGATGCCGCAAATTTGTGGCTCAATACTTTTCTTTCAAACTTATACCACGAGGTAGATGCATGTTAAACAGCTTATACTCAGGAAATCGTCTTAGAGTTGATTTTTCAAATGTTGCTAAAGAGATAGATGTTCCTAACCTACTACAATTACAAAAAAAGAGCTTTGATCATTTTTTAAATTTGAGCGAAAATCAAGGCGAAAGCGGTATCGAAAAAGTTTTTAAATCAATATTTCCTATACATGATCCGCAAAATAGACTTTCGCTTGAATACGTAAGCTCAGAGATCGGCAAACCGAAATATACTATCAGAGAGTGTATGGAAAGAGGTCTTACATACTCTGTAAATTTGAAGATGAAAATTCGCCTCATAGTTCATGAAAAAGATGAGAAAACCGGTGAAAAGATCGGTGTAAAAGATATAAAAGAGCAAGAAATTTTTATACGCGAAATTCCTCTTATGACAGATAGAATTTCATTTATTATAAACGGTGTTGAAAGAGTTGTCGTAAACCAACTCCATAGAAGCCCGGGTGTTATATTTAAAGAAGAGGAAAGCCCGACTGTAGTAAATAAACTAATTTACACGGCTCAGATTATCCCTGATCGTGGCTCTTGGCTATATTTTGAATATGACACAAAAGACGTTTTATACGTTCGTATCAATAAACGCAGAAAGGTTCCTGTAACTATACTATTTAGAGCGCTTGGATATAAAAAACAAGATATTATAAAGCTATTTTACCCTATTCAAACCCTATCGATTAAAAATAATAAATTTTTAACTCCGTTTAATCCTGAAGATTATGTCGGCAGAATCGAATACGATATAAAAGATGAAGACGGAAATGTGCTTCATGAAGCAGGCAAAAGACTAACTAAGAAAAAAGCAGACAAGATAATAAGCGAGGGCGTAAAGTGGGTTGAGTATCCGACCGAAATTTTGGTTAATAGATTTTTAGCTTCTCCTGTTATCGATAAAGAGAGCGGAGAGGTGCTTTATGATACTCTTGCGCAGCTTGATGAAAATAAACTGGTCAAAATTTTAGCCGAGCAAGATAGTATAGAGATAGCAAACGACTTGGCAGCTGGCGTTGATGACGCGATTATAAACTCATTTATTGCAGATAGCGAGACTCTAAAGCTTCTTAAGCAAACTGAAAATGTTGAAGATGAAAACGACCTTGCGGCGATTAGAATTTACAAAGTTATGCGACCCGGCGAGCCTGTCGTAAAGGAAGCTGCAAAAACATTTGTAAACGATCTCTTCTTTAATCCTGAAAGATATGATCTAACGCAAGTCGGTCGTATGAAGATGAATCACAAGCTAGGTCTTGACGTTCCTGAATACGTAACAGTTTTAACAAACGAAGACATTATAAAAACGGCAAAATATCTTATAAAAGTTAAAAACGGACAAGGACATATAGATGATAGAGATCACCTCGGAAATAGACGTATCCGCTCTATCGGCGAGCTTTTAGCCAACGAGCTTCACCTTGGCTTTGTGAAAATGCAAAAGGCAATCCGTGATAAATTTACAAGCCTAAGCAGTAATATCGAAGAGATAATGCCTTATGATCTTGTAAATCCAAAGATGATCACTACGACTATAACAGAATTTTTTACGGGCGGACAGCTAAGCCAGTTCATGGATCAGACAAACCCGCTAAGCGAAGTTACGCATAAGCGCCGCTTATCGGCACTCGGTGAGGGCGGACTTGTAAAAGAGCGCGCAGGATTTGAAGTGCGTGACGTTCATCCTACTCACTACGGCAGAATTTGTCCGGTTGAGACTCCGGAAGGTCAAAACATCGGTCTTATAAACACACTTTCAACTTATGCTAAAGTAAATAACCTTGGCTTTGTTGAAGCGCCGTATAAAAAAGTAGTTGACGGCAAAGTAACCGATGAGATTGTTTATCTAACGGCTACTCAAGAGGAAAATAGCGTTATAGCTCCGGCTTCAACTTTGATAGATGATAATGGATATATAGTTGAAGACTTGATCGAGGCTAGACAAGATGGCGAGATGATACTTGCCAAGCGTGAAGACGTTAAGCTAATCGACCTTTGTTCCGGCATGATAGCTGGTGTTGCTGCTTCGCTTATTCCGTTTTTAGAGCATGATGATGCTAACCGTGCCCTCATGGGCTCAAACATGCAACGTCAAGCAGTACCGCTTCTTCGCTCATCTGCTCCTATCGTAGGAACGGGCATGGAAAGAATCGTAGCGCGCGATGCTTGGGAGGCTATCAAGGCAAAACGCTCGGGCGTTGTTGAAAAAGTTGATAATAAAAATATTTTCATTTTGGGTGAAGATGAAGTAGGTCCTTACATAGACCATTACTCTATGGAGAAAAATTTAAGAACTAACCAAAATACAACTTTCTCTCAACATCCGATAGTAAAAAAAGGCGATGTGGTTGAATCAGGGCAAGTTATAGCCGATGGCTCTAGTATGGAGCGTGGCGAGCTTGCCATAGGCAAAAACGCACTTATCGCGTTTATGCCTTGGAACGGATACAACTACGAAGATGCGATCGTAATCAGTGAAAAAATGATACGTGAAGATGCTTTTACAAGCGTGCATATCTATGAAAAAGAAATAGAAGCTCGCGAGTTAAAAGACGGCGTTGAAGAGATTACAAAAGATATTCCTAACATAAAAGAAGAAGATCTTATGCATCTTGACGAAAGCGGAATTATCAAGATCGGAACACATGTAAAACCCGGCATGATACTAGTAGGAAAAGTATCTCCAAAGGGCGAGGTTAAACCAACTCCTGAAGAGAGACTTTTAAGAGCGATATTTGGTGAAAAAGCGGGTCATGTGGTAAATAAATCACTATATGCAACGGCTTCTATGGAAGGAGTTGTGGTAGATGTTAAAATTTTTACCAAAAAAGGTCACGAAAAAGATAGCAGAACTAATAAAACTTACGAAGAGGAAAAAGCGGCTTTAGAAAAAGAGCATCACGATAGACTTCTTATGATGGATAGAGAAGAGATGCTAAAGGTTACTTCTCTTCTTTCTAAAAACACTCTTACATCAGCTCAAACCATAGGCAAAAAAGAGTATAAAAAAGGTGCAAAGATAGATAAGGCCGAGCTTGAAAATATCAATCGTTTTACCCTAAACAGCATAGTAAAAGGCTTTTCAAAAGACATTCAGAAAAAATACGATGAGCTAAAAGTCTATTTCCAAAATGAGAAGAAAAAGCTAAAAGAAGAGCACGATAACAAAATCGAAATTTTAGAAAAAGACGATATATTGCCAAGCGGTGTTGTAAAGCTAGTAAAAGTATATGTGGCGACCAAGCGCAAACTAAAAGTGGGCGATAAGATGGCTGGACGTCACGGTAACAAAGGTATCGTTTCAAACATCGTTCCTGAAGTTGATATGCCATACCTTCCTAGCGGGCAGCCTGTGGATATAGTATTAAATCCGCTAGGTGTTCCAAGCCGTATGAATATAGGTCAAATTTTAGAAAGCCACCTTGGTCTTGTCGGATATCGTTTAGGCGAGCAAATAAATCAAATTTTCGAAGAGAAAAAAGGCGAGTGGGTTAAAGAGCTTCGCGCTAAAATGATAGAGATCGCTTCGGTTTCTAAATTTATGGATGCTAAAAAAACTCTTGCCAAAATAGATGATGAGCAACTTATCGAATACGCAAGAGATTGGGCAAGTGGCGTAAAATTTGCCACTCCTATATTTGAAGGTGTTAGAGTTGAAGAATTTGCCAAGCTCTTTGAGATGGCGAAAGTAGATATGGACGGTAAAACCGAGCTTTATGACGGACGCACCGGTTCAAAAATAAAAGAGAGAGTAAATGTCGGCTGCATGTATATGCTTAAGCTTCACCACCTTGTCGATGAAAAAGTTCACGCAAGAAGTACCGGACCATATAGCCTTGTTACACAGCAACCTGTCGGCGGTAAGGCGCTATTTGGCGGTCAAAGATTTGGTGAGATGGAGGTTTGGGCGCTTGAAGCTTATGGTGCGGCTCACACTTTAAGAGAGATGCTAACCGTAAAATCAGATGATGTTGAAGGTCGTTTAATGGCGTATAAGGCTCTAACAAGAGGCGAAAACGTCCCTGAAACAGGAATTCCTGAAACGTTTTTCGTATTAACAAACGAGCTTAAATCTCTAGCACTTGATGTTGAAGTATATGACGAGGAAGATAACGATGAGTGAACTAAAACCGATTGAAATAAAAGAAGAGCAACGCCCGCGTGATTTTGAAGCTTTCCAACTTCGCTTAGCAAGTCCGGATAAGATAAAATCATGGAGTTATGGCGAGGTTAAAAAGCCTGAAACTATAAATTATAGAACTCTAAAGCCTGAGCGTGACGGTCTGTTTTGCGCTAAAATTTTCGGCCCGATTCGTGATTATGAGTGTCTTTGCGGTAAGTATAAAAAAATGCGCTATAAGGGCGTTAAGTGCGAGAAGTGCGGTGTTGAAGTAACTAGCTCAAAAGTTCGTCGCTCACGTATGGGTCATATCGAGCTCGTAACTCCTGTGGCTCACATCTGGTATGTAAATTCACTTCCAAGCCGTATAGGAACGCTTCTTGGTATTAAGATGAAGGACTTAGAGCGCGTGCTTTACTATGAGGCTTATATAGTTGAAGTGGCAGGCGAAGCGTTTTATGATAATGAAAACAGTAAAAAAGTAGAAATTTATGATGTTTTAAACGAAGAGCAGTATCAATCTTTAATTCAGCGATTTGAAGATAGCGGATTTAAGGCTAGAATGGGCGGCGAAGTTATCCGCGATCTGCTTGAAAATTTAGATCTTGTTGAGCTTTTAAATACTCTTAAAGATGAAGTAAGCTCTACAAATTCGGAAGCGAAGAAAAAAACTATCGTAAAAAGACTTAAAGTTGTTGAGGCGTTTTTAAATTCAGGCAACCGTCCTGAGTGGATGATGATTACGAATTTGCCTGTGCTTCCGCCTGATTTACGACCGCTTGTTAGTCTTGACGGAGGTAAATTTGCCGTTTCTGACGTGAATGACCTTTACCGCCGTGTTATTAATAGAAATGCGCGTCTAAAGAGACTTATGGAGCTTGATGCGCCTGAAATCATTATAAGGAATGAAAAGAGAATGCTTCAAGAAGCGGTTGATGCACTTTTTGATAACGGAAGAAGAGCAAATGCCGTAAAAGGAGCAAACAAACGCCCGCTTAAGTCGCTTTCTGAAATCATCAAAGGAAAACAAGGTCGCTTTAGACAAAATTTGCTTGGTAAGCGTGTTGACTTCTCGGGTCGCTCGGTTATCGTTGTAGGTCCAAAACTTAGGATGGATCAGTGTGGACTTCCAAAAAGAATGGCTCTTGAGCTGTTTAAGCCACACCTTTTAGCTCGTCTTGAAGAAAAAGGCTATGCAACGACCGTTAAACAAGCCAAAAAGATGATAGAAGATAAGACGAACGAAGTTTGGGAGTGTTTAGAGGAGGTTGTTAAAGATCATCCTGTTATGCTAAACCGTGCTCCGACACTGCATAAGCTTTCTATCCAAGCGTTTCACCCTGTGCTAGTTGAAGGCAAGGCGATACAGCTTCATCCGCTTGTGTGTGCTGCGTTTAACGCGGACTTTGACGGTGATCAAATGGCTGTTCACGTGCCGCTTTCACAAGAGGCTATCGCAGAGTGTAAAATTTTGATGCTTAGTTCGATGAATATCTTGCTTCCTGCAAGCGGTAAGGCTATAACCGTTCCAAGCCAGGATATGGTTTTAGGAATTTACTATCTGAGCCTAGAAAAGAGTGATACAAAAGGCGCAAATAAAATTTTTGCAAGTGTTGATGAGGTGATGATAGCCGAGGAAGCGCACTGCCTTGAGGTTCACTCAAAGATCAAGACTATGATTGAGGGCAAGACGCTATTTACGACTGCCGGACGTTTGATTATCCGCTCGATACTACCTGATTTTGTTCCTGAAAATATGTGGAACAGAATTCTTAAGAAAAAAGATATAGCGAATTTGGTTGATTATGTTTATAAAGTAGGCGGACTTGAGATAACTGCAGGATTTTTAGATAAGCTTAAAAATTTAGGCTTCCGCTACGCTACAAAGGCGGGAATTTCTATATCTATAGCCGATATCATCGTTCCTGAAGGAAAACAAAAACATATAGATAGCGCTAAGAAAAAAGTTCGCGAAATTCAAAACCAATACGGTGCAGGTCTTTTAACCGATTCAGAGAGATATAATAAGATAGTCGATATATGGACCGATACAAATAACGTGGTTGCGGGCGAGATGATGAAGCTCATCCAAAACGATAAAGGCGGATTTAACTCGATTTATATGATGGCGGACTCAGGAGCTAGAGGTTCTGCTGCGCAAATTCGTCAGCTTGCGGGTATGCGTGGTCTTATGGCTAAGCCTGACGGCTCAATTATCGAGACACCTATTACATCAAATTTCCGCGAGGGACTAAACGTACTTGAGTACTTTATCTCAACTCACGGCGCTAGAAAGGGACTTGCCGATACCGCACTTAAAACGGCAAACGCCGGATACCTTACCAGAAAGCTCATTGACGTAGCGCAAAACGTTAAGGTTACTATTGAAGATTGCGGTACGCACGAGGGTGTTGAGATCACCGAGATAACCGAAAACGGCGAGCTTATAGAAAGCCTTGAAGAAAGAGTTCTCGGACGCATTCTTGCAGATGACGTTATAGACCCGATAACAAATGAAATTTTATTTGCGGAAGGTACTTTAGTAGATGAAGAAAAAGCAAAAGCTATCATTGAAGCCGGTATCAAATCAGTAAGCATTAGAACGCCGATCACTTGCAAGGCTGCAAAGGGTGTATGCTCTAAATGCTACGGCATAAATTTGGGTGAAGGCAAGCTGGTAAAACCGGGTGAGGCTGTAGGTATCATCTCGGCTCAATCAATCGGCGAGCCCGGAACGCAGCTTACTCTTAGAACTTTCCATATCGGCGGAACGGCATCTACGGAGCAACAAGATCGCCAAGTTGTAGCTCAAAAAGAGGGTTTCATAAGATACTATAATTTAAACGTTTATGAAAATAACGGCAAAGATATAGTTGCAAATCGTAGAAACGCGGCCGTGCTTTTGGTTGAGCCAAAGATCAAAGCACCGTTTGACGGAAAATTAGAGATCGAAGTAGCTCACGAAGATATCAATATAACGATAAAAGGCAAAAAAGAAGAGGTTAAATATACTCTTCGTAGAAACGATGTGGCTAAACCAAACGAGCTAGCAGGTGTTAGCGGTAAGGTAGAAGGTAAAATTTACATACCGTATGCCGACGGAGATAAGGTAAAAGAAAACGAAAGTATAGTTGAGGTTATTAAAGAGGGTTGGAACGTGCCTAATCGTATCCCGTTTGCAAGCGAGATAAAGGTAAAAGACGGAGATCCTATAACTAAAAAAATAACCGCAGGCGCAAACGGAGTGCTTAAATTTTACATCCTTAAGGGCGATTATTTAGAGCGTATAAGAGATATCAAAAAAGGGCATTTGGTAACCGAAAAGGGTCTATTTGTAGTTGTAGCCGATGATGAAGATAGAGAAGCGGTTCGTTACTATATACCTAGAAATTCGGTCATAAAAGTAAATGATAGCGATATAGTAGCGTCTAAAACGATCTTGGCTGAGCCTTCGGATGCAGAGAGACTTGTTATCGCAGAGTGGGATCCATATTCGACTCCTACGATAGCCGAAGAAGCAGGAACAGTAACTTATGAGGATATCGAGCCTGGGTATTCTGCTGCCGAGCAGTATGACGAAACGACCGGTCAAAGCCGTTTGGTTATCAACGAATACTTGCCTTCAGGCATCAAGCCTACGATAGTTATCGCGACAAAAGACGGGAAGCTTATCAGATATCAGCTTGAGCCAAAGACTGCGATATTTGTAAAAGATGGATCTAGTGTAGAGCAGGCTGAAATTTTGGCTAAGACTCCAAAAGCGGTAGCAAAATCAAAAGACATCACCGGAGGTCTTCCTCGCGTTAGTGAGCTATTTGAAGCAAGACGCCCGAAAAATACGGCTATCATTGCAGAGATTGACGGTGTTGTTAGATTTGACAAACCGCTTCGCTCGAAAGAAAGAATTATCATCGAGTCAGAAGACGGCACAACGGCTGAATATCTTATAGATAAAACTCGTCAAATTCAAGTAAGAAGCGGGGAGTTTATCCATGCAGGCGAGAAGCTAACAGATGGTCTTATTTCAAGCCATGACGTGCTTAGAATTTTAGGCGAAAAAGCGCTTCACTACTATCTGATAAGTGAAATTCAACAAGTTTATCGCTCTCAGGGTGTTGCGATTGCCGATAAGCATATCGAGATCATCGTTTCTCAGATGCTAAGACAGGTTAAGATCATAGACAGCGGAGATACAAATTTCATCGTTGGAGATATGGTTTCACGTGCAAGATTCAAGGAAGAAAATGAAAGAATTATGCGCATGAGTGGAAACCCTGCCATAGCAGAGCCTATCTTGCTTGGTGTTACAAGGGCTGCCATAGGAAGCGATAGCGTCATATCCGCCGCATCTTTCCAAGAGACTACAAAAGTCTTAACAGAAGCCAGTATAGCGGCTAAATTTGACTATCTTGAGGATCTGAAAGAAAATGTTATTTTAGGTCGCATGATACCTGTTGGAACAGGTCTTTATCAAGATAAAAAAATCAAGCTAAAACAAAACTAACATTTTGCTCCGCCTTTAAATTTGGCGGAGCTTTTAATCAAATTCTATTTTTAACAAATAAAATATCAAAATTTAATTGGAGTAGTATGAAAAATTTAGATTTAGGAATTCTTGTTGCAAGACTTGGTCTTGGAATTTGTGTTTTGACACACGGATTTAGCAAAATCATGAACGGAATCGGCGGAGTAAAGGCTATTCTTACTAAAGCAGGCTTGCCTGAATTTATGGCTTATTTCGCGTATGTCGGAGAGGTTTTGGCTCCTTTGATGATAATTTTAGGAATTTTTTCAAGGATAGGAAGCGTCTTGCTTATTGGAACATGTCTTACTATTTTGTATTCATTTCACGGTCTTGCAAATCTGTTTGAGCTTACTAATGTCGGTGGGCTTAAAGCCGAAATTGTATATCTTTATATGACTCTTGCTTTGTCTATTTTATTTACAGGTAGCGGCAAATACGCATTAAAGGCTGATTAAATTTCAGCAAAAATACAGGATTTACATTAATTTAAGTTGTATTTAAATATAATTAGGTCTTTTTAATAAATTTAGTCGAAAGGAATTACTGTGCCAACCATAAATCAATTGGTCAGAAAAGAGCGCAAGAAAGTGATTGTAAAATCAAAATCACCTGCGCTAAAAGAGTGTCCTCAAAGAAGAGGCGTTTGCACGAGAGTTTATACTACAACTCCGAAAAAACCAAACTCTGCTTTGAGAAAAGTTGCCAAGGTTAGATTAACTAGCGGCTTTGAAGTTATTAGCTATATCGGCGGTGAGGGTCATAACCTACAAGAACACAGCATCGTACTGGTTCGCGGAGGAAGGGTTAAGGACTTGCCGGGTGTTAAATATCATATCGTTCGCGGTGCTCTTGATACGGCCGGTGTTGCAAAAAGAACTGTTTCACGTTCTAAATACGGTGCTAAACGTCCTAAAGCAGGCGCAGCAAAGAAATAAAATTAGGTTCGCAGACGCGCTTTTAATTTAGTTGCGTTTGAGTAAAATTTATAAAAATTTGAAGGAATAATCAAATGAGAAGAAGAAAAGCCCCTGTAAGGGAAGTTTTACCTGATCCAATTTACGGAAATAAAGTAATCACTAAATTTATTAACTCGCTTATGTATGACGGCAAAAAAAGCGTAGCCACCGAGATTATGTACGGTGCTATCAAAGCTATTGAGAAGAGAAACAGCGAAGTTAAAGGCATAGATGTTTTTAACGATGCTATAGAAAACGTAAAGCCTATCATGGAAGTTAAATCACGTCGTGTGGGCGGTGCTACATATCAAGTTCCTGTCGAGGTTCGTCCTGCGCGTCAGCAAGCTCTTGCAATCAGATGGATAATCGGCTATGCAAGAAAAAGAAGCGAAAGAACTATGATAGATAAGCTTGCTAACGAGCTACTTGATGCTGCAAATTCAAAAGGTGCATCTTTTAAGAAGAAAGAAGATACTTATAAAATGGCAGAGGCTAATAAGGCATTTGCTCACTACCGCTGGTAAGAAGGAAAATTCATGTCAGATAGAAAAACCCCACTTCATATGGTTAGAAATATCGGTATTGCAGCTCACATTGACGCGGGCAAAACGACTACTAGCGAGAGAATTTTATTTTTTACGGGACTTAGCCATAAGCTTGGCGAGGTTCATGACGGCGCTGCTACTATGGACTGGATGGAACAAGAGAAAGAAAGAGGTATCACTATAACCTCCGCCGCTACTACGGCTTACTGGAAAGAGCATCAAATAAATCTTATCGACACTCCGGGCCACGTTGATTTTACTATCGAAGTTGAGCGTTCTATGCGTGTTCTTGACGGAGCGGTTTCGGTATTTTGTTCGGTTGGCGGTGTTCAACCTCAATCTGAAACGGTTTGGAGACAAGCTAATAAATACGGCGTTCCAAGAATAGTTTTTGTAAATAAAATGGACAGAATTGGCGCAAATTTCTTTAACGTTGAAGAGCAAATTAAAAATAGGCTAAAAGCAAACCCTGTACCTATCCAAATTCCAATAGGAGCTGAGGATAACTTTAAAGGTGTTATCGATCTTGTAAGGATGAAGGCATATGTTTGGGAAGATGAAAGCAAGCCTACAACTTATGTGGAAAAAGAAATTCCTGCCGAGCTAGTAGAAAAAGCGAACGAATACAGAAATAAGCTTGTTGAAGCTGTTTCTGAGACAGACGATAGCTTGATGGAGAAATTCTTTAGCGGTGAAGAGCTAACCGAAGAAGAGATTAAAAAAGGCATAAAAGCAGGTTGTTTAAGAATGACTATGACGCCTATGCTTTGCGGAACCGCGTTTAAAAATAAAGGAATTCAGCCTTTACTTGACGCTGTTGTCGATTATTTACCTGCTCCTGATGAGATCGAGGCTATAAAGGGTCAGTATGAAGACGGTCAAGAAGTTCTTGTAGAATCAACCGATAACGGTGAATTTGCTGCTCTTGCATTTAAGATTATGACAGACCCGTTTGTAGGACAACTCACTTTTATACGTGTTTATCGCGGTGAGCTTGAGAGCGGAAGCTATGCTTACAATACCGTTCAAAGCAACAAAGAGAGAATTGGTCGTCTTTTAAAGATGCACTCAAATAAAAGAGAAGAGATTAAAGTCCTTCACGCAGGTGAGATTGGTGCTGTGGTCGGTCTTAAAAATACGCTTACAGGAGATACTCTTGCAAGTGAGAAAGATAAAGTAATACTTGAGAAAATGGACTTCCCTGAGCCTGTTATTTCTGTTGCGGTTGAGCCAAAAACAAAAGCTGACCAAGAGAAAATGGCACTTGCACTTCAAAAGCTTGCGCAAGAAGACCCGAGCTTTAGAGTAGGAACAGACGAAGAGAGTGGTCAAACAATTATATCGGGTATGGGTGAGCTTCACCTTGAGATTATCGTTGATCGTATGCTTCGCGAATTTAAAGTTGATGCAGAGGTTGGACAGCCACAAGTTGCATATCGTGAGACAATTCGCAAAACAGTTGAGCAAGAGTATAAATACGCTAAACAATCAGGCGGACGTGGTCAATACGGACACGTATTCTTGCGTCTTGAGCCACTTGAGCCAGGTAGTGGCTATGAGTTTGTTAATGACATTAAGGGCGGCGTGGTTCCTAAAGAATACATCCCTGCTGTTGATAAAGGTTGTAAAGAGGCGCTTCAAAACGGTGTTCTTGCGGGGTATCCGGTAGAGGACGTTAAAGTTACGTTGTTTGACGGAAGTTACCATGAAGTGGATAGCTCCGAGATGGCGTTTAAACTTGCCGCTTCAATGGGCTTTAAAGAAGGTGCTAGAAAAGCGGGCGCGGTTATCCTTGAGCCTATGATGAAGGTTGAGGTTGAAACTCCTGAGGATTATATGGGTGATGTTATCGGCGATCTTAATAAACGCCGCGGACAGATCAGCTCTATGGATGAAAGAAGTGGCAATAAGATTGTTACGGCATTCTGCCCGCTTGCTGAGATGTTTGGTTATTCAACGGATCTTAGAAGCCAAACTCAAGGTCGTGCTACGTATTCTATGGAATTTGATCACTATGAGGAAGTTCCTAAAAACGTATCCGAAGAGATTATCAAAAAGAGAAACGGCTAAAATTTCGGGCGAGGTTTTCTCGCCCTTTTTAAATTTATCAACTAATATAGATTTACTTAAAACAATAAAATTTTATATCATAGTATTTAAAGTTGCTATAAATAATAAAATAGGTGTGAATAGAGTTATTCTTGATTTTTACAGAAAATAGAAATTTATATAAAAAGAGTCTGTAAAACCTATTGTAAAAAATATAAATGACATGAAACAGAATTTATATTTTTGTTTTTAAACTGAATTTGATGTACTTTGTATTCTTTAAATGTCCTCATAGCTCAGCAGGATAGAGCGCAAAATTCCTAATTTTGAGGCCGTGAGTTCGAATCTCGCTGAGGACACCACTTTCTGGCTTTTATGTAAGGTGCTAAAATTTATTGTAATTAAAATATGAAATACTTATAATGACAATAAATAAATTTTTAATCACAGCAAATAGTATAAATTTATCCAGCTAATAGATTTAATGATTGAGGAGATTTGCAAAGTAGGCGAGCATTCTCGCCTTTATAAATTTAAGTTCTGATAATTCCGTCGTCAATAGGCTCTTTATTTATCTCATCCATCTTTTCTTTGGCATTATCTAGTATTTCATTTGCTTTTTCTTTAGCACCGTCTATGGCGTCTTTAGCCATATCTTTAGCTTCGTTTGCGATCTCTTTTCCTTTGATTAGCGCTTGATCGGTGATATCTTTAGCGTTTTGTCTGAAATTTTCAGTCTTTTTTAAAGCCTCATTTGCTACATCGGCACCTTTGTCTATGGCTTCATTTACGATGTTTTTAGCGCTTTCAACAGCATTCTTAGCCTCTTGTTTATCGCTATCTGAACAACCTAATAATATAAGCATCAATATCGACATAGGTATTAAAATTCGTCTCATTACAAATCCTTTTTAAAATTTAGGCTATTGTATATAAATAAAGTTAATATAGCTATTTTTGTTTTGTTAATATTATAAGAAGTAAAAAAGAATAAAAGCGACAGCCAAGCGCCATCGCTTAGTTTGTAAATTGCGAGGTTTAATTTTTTAGTTTATCGATGCCTTCTTTTGTCTTATCCATGGCTTTTTCACCGATATCTTTAGCACCTTCTTTTATATCCTGCATCTTTTCGCCGGCTGCATCTTTTATCTCCGAGGTTTTTTCTTTCGTAGCGTCTATAGCGTCTTTTGTCATCTCTTTTGCTTTCTCGCCTGCATTCATAGTTTTTTCTTTTGCGCTATCCATCATATCGGCAGCTTTTTCTTTTGTTTCTGTTGCTACTTCTTTGGTTTTATCTATGGCTTTTTCAGCCATATCCTTAGTAGCGTCTTTCATTTCGACGGCCTTTTCTTTAGTCTTATCTGCCATTTCGGCACTCTTATCTATAGCTTTGTTTGCCATATCTTTTGTTGCCTCTTTGGCATCATTTGCCATCTCTTTAGTTTTATCAACCGCTTTTTCTGTCATCTCTTTTGTGGCTTCTACTTTATCTTTAACCTCTTTTTTGCTGCTGTCTGAACAACCGGCAAGCAAAAGCATTGATATAGCCGCTAGGGAAATTAAAATATTTTTCATACGAAATCCTTTGTGTTAATATTTAATAATTGTATATCAGTAAAGTTAATGGGAGTGTTTTTGTTTCATTTATAAACTTGTGATTTAAATTTAAACCAAGTCAAATTTAAAATTCTCTTTGATATCCAAATTTGAGCTAACGATAGCTTTGAATTTAATCCCTTCAAAGTCCAAGAATAGCTCATAAAATGCGCCCAAAAACTGAGCCTTTAGAATTTTCGCCTCATAAGCTTTACCCTGCTTTATCTCTTCGGGACGAAACATAAAATTTCTATCCTGAAGCCAGCTTTGAAATTCGCTTGGTAAATTTGTCGCCATATCTTTATCTATACAGTTCATATCCCCTAGAAAAAGCGCTATTTCTCTAGTTTGAGGATGAAAATATAAATTTTTAGGAGTGTCTATGGCTAAAATTTTGCCGTTTTTTATAAGGGCTATTTTATCGCTTAGTAAAAACGCATCTTCCTTATCGTGAGTTACCATTATTGCGCTAAGGGAGTTTTGCTTGATCATATCTCTTAGCTCCAGTCTAAGGCTGCTTCTTAAGTTATGGTCTAAATTTGCAAACGGCTCATCAAGCAATAAAAGCTTTTCTCTATTGGCTACGGCTCTTGCAAAGGCGACTCTTTGAGCCTGTCCGCCTGAAATTTGATCGCACATTTTATCTTTTAGTTCGCTTATTTTAAATTTTTGCAAAAGCTCTTTTATGCGATCTTCTCGCTCGTTTTTAGGCATTTTAAAAAGGGCAAATTCGATGTTTTTATAGACATTTAAATGTGGGAAAAGCGCATAGTTTTGAAACATCATCGCAACACCGCAAACATCGCAAAATTCTATCTCTCCGCTATCTTTGCTTTCCAAATTTGCAATAATCCTAAGCAGAGTGCTCTTGCCACACCCGCTCTCTCCCAAAACGCTTAAAATTTCGCCTTCGTTTAAGGTTAAGTCTATATCTTTTAGAATTTGCAGATTGCCGAATTTTTTATTTAAATTTTTGATTTTTAAAATTTCCATTATGATTTTTTCCTAGATATTATTTCAAGCCAGACTACTGCAACAAGCGATAGCAGAACTATCAGCAAAGACGGTAGCGCAGCCGCATAAAGTCTCTCATCGGTCGCATAAAAAAACGCCCTTATGCTAAGCGTTTCAAAGCCAAACGGTCGCAAGATGAGGCTTAGCGGAAGCTCTTTGATGATGTCGATAAAAACGACTATCAGTGATAAAAAGAAAAAATGCCTTAAAAGCGGAAAATGAACCTTGAAAAACAGAGTAAATTTAGACCTGTTTAAAAGCAAGCTCGCATCATCAATGCTGCTTGGAATTTTAGAGTAGCCGCTTTCTACGGCGTAGATCGAAGTGGCTAGAAATCTTACTATATAGCCAAATATCAGCACGATAAAGCTGGATGAGAGAAGCTGAAGGCTGAAATTTCTATCTATAAATCCAAATACGATAATCACGCAAAGCCCTATGCTGGCTCCCGGCAGCGCGTAGCCAAGCGAGGTTGCTTTGAGTAAAAAGGTATTTAGCTTTTTATCTTTTATGATGCGCGTTGCAAACACCAAAAAGAAGCTAATCGCAGTTATCAAAACCGCACTTACGCTAGCCATTAAGAGCGAGTTAAAAGCCATCTGTACGAACTCAAATTTAAACAAGCCTATAGTCTTAACGCTCCAATAAACAAGCCAGATAAAAGGAAATAAAAACGCAAGGCAAAATAGGGCAAAACACCATAAAAAGGCAGCTGCCGAGCCAAATTTGCTAAGTTTGATTTTGGCGGTGAGCTTTGATGTGTTGTGGGTGTTGAAGCTGTATCTTTTGGAGTTTTTATTAAAATGCTCAAACATCATGATGATGAAGACAAATACCATTAGCATCGCCGCAAGAACGGATGCCGAGTAAGAATCGCCCATGTCAAACCATAGCTTGAAAATTCCCGCGCTAAACGTTTCAACTCCGTAATACGCAACCGTTCCGTAATCGCTAAGCGTCTCCATGAGTACAAGCATCGCTCCTCCTATGATTGCGGGGCGAGAGATGAAGATGGCGACTTTATAAAAAATTTGAAACTGGCTTAATTTGTAAATTTTACAGGTGTCAAATATCGTTTGAGATTGCGTTTTAAAAGATGTTTTAGCAAACATATATATGTAAGGATAAAGCGACATCGACAGCACAAATATCGCGCCGTAAATGTTCATAAACTCAAATCTAACGCCAAAAATTTTATGAAAATATCCGCCGTATTCCATGATGCCTACGTAGCAAAAGCTAAATATGTAAGCGGGCACCGCAAGCGGAAGCATTAGGGCATATTCAAAGAAATTTGAAAGAGGAAATTTGTAGTTAGCCACTATCCATGCAGATATCGTCGCTATGATGATGCTAAGGGTTAAAACTCCGATGGCTACAAAAAATGTTCCTTGAACATACCTTAAAAATAGATACTCGAAAAAGTGCCCAAGCAGCGAATAATCGCCGAAGGAAATTTCAACAAATATACTAAAAATCGGGATTAAGATGATAAGGGCGATAAGAATCGCCCAAAATTTGATATTCACTTATTTCCAGCCGACCATATCGTAGATTTTGACGGCTTCTTTGATATTTTCGCCAACTTTATATAGCGGAGTTGTGTCTTCTTTAAATGTTCCAAAAGCTTTAATCACATCGCTTGCTTCAACCTCTTTGTTGATCGGATATTCGTAATTAATGCCCGCAAATATCTTTTGAGCTTCAGGGCTAACTAAAAACTCCATAAATTTAACGGCGTTTTCTTTGTTTTTAGACGCTTTTGTAAGTGCGATACCGCTTATATTTACGTGAGTTCCTCTATCCGCTTGATTTGGGAAGATCACGCCTAAATTTTTAGCCACTTCTACATCTTCAGGCTTTGGAGATGTAAGCATAAGTCCTATGTAGTAAGTGTTCATAACGGCTACTTGACCCTCTCCAGCAAAGATAGCCTTAGCTTGATCCCTATCGCCGCCTTTTGGATCGCGAGCCAGGTTTTTAAGTGTGCCTTCAGCCCATTTTTTAGCGCCTTCTACTCCTTCGTTAGCTATGATTGACGCTAGAAGAGATCTGTTGTATCCTGAAGTTGCGCTTCTTATTAAAAGCTTGCCTTTAAGCTCAGGCTTTGTAAGATCGTCGTAAGTTTTTATACCGCTTGGATCGAAATTTCTCTTATCGTAAGCGATGATTCTTGCTCTTTTTGAGATGGCAAACCACTGATTTTCATTATCTCTGTATTGAGAAGGTATCGTCTTTTCTAGGTAGTCTGATTTTACGGGTTGTAAAAGATTTTTTTCCTTGGCGTTAAAAAACGTTCCAACATCAGCCGATATAAAAAGATCCGCCGCAGAAGTGTCGCCTTCAGCTTCAAGCTTTTTAATAAGCTCTCCTGCTTTTGCTTGAGTTGCATTTACTTTGATACCTGTTTTTTGCTCAAACAGCTTGTAAATTTCATTATCCGCATCGTAGTGTCTAGCAGAGTAGATATTTACCTCTGCGGCTAGTGCGAAGCCCGCTAGCAAGCTAAGTGCCAATAAACTTTTTTTCATATTTATCCTTTAAAATGATATTTTTTTGTAATGGTAGCATTTATTTCTTATTATAATATTAATTATCATAAAGGACGAAAAATTGAATTTTGACTACAAATTTATAAAATTTTATATTTTTTTCATTATAATACCGCCAAAATTTTATGAAAGAGAATAGATGAAAAAATTTATCGTATTTTCCATTTTAGCATCGCTTGCATTAGCCAAGATAGAGCATGTTAATGTAACACCTGATAATATCAAAAACTACGAACAGATAGTGGATATAAGAACCCCTATGGAGTGGCGTCAAACAGGAGTTATCAAAGGAGCCGAGCTCATTACTTTTGACCCTTATAATAAAGACGGATTTTTGCAAGAGCTTTCTAAGAAATTTGATCTTAAAAAACCTATCGCGATAATTTGTAGAAGCGGCAGTAGAAGCTATAATGCAGCCTCAATGATCGATTCAGAAGAGATAAATATCATAAATTTAAACGGTGGTATGGGGAGCCTTATAAGACAGGGATTTAAAACCGAGCCTTATAATTAGAATTTATTTTAGTCGAAATTTTACCTTAGCTTTTTGAGCTTATAAAATTTGTAACTTTCGGCTTAGTGAATTAAAATTTACTAAGCCGTTTTTAATTATACCTTCATAAGAATAGTTCCGCAACTTCAGTAAAACAAATGTTTTTGTATAAATTTTGGCAATTTAAATTTGTCTAAAAAATAGCCTTGGTCTTAGTTTTAGTAAGCAAAGATAAGCGTGCAGGGCGCTTTGTTCTCTGATATAGCCTCTGTCGCCTTTTAAATTTAGCCTTTCAATGATACTGCTTCCGTCCTTTGCAAGCGCACCTACAAATACCGTTCCGACCGGCTTTTCTTCGCTTCCGCCGCCCGGTCCTGCTATACCGCTTGCCGCAAGTGCAAAATCAGCTCCGCTTGATGCAAGTGCGCCGCTTAGCATCGCTTCTACGCATTGCTCGCTAACTGCACCGTAAGTTTTAAGCACTTCATCGCTAACCCCAAGCCAATCGCGCTTTATCTCATTTGCATATGTCACAAGTCCGCCGTCAAATGCCGCAGATACTCCTGCCGTGGATGCAAATTTCGCGGCGATAAGACCTGCGGTACAAGACTCTGCAAATGTGATTTTAAGCTCGTTTTTAATCAAAATTTTAGCGATATGCTCTATGAAATTTCTGCCTAAAATTATTTTGTTTGAAAATAGATTGACCGCACTTTCTATAAAGCCTTTTGTTTGACCGAATTTATTGGCTTCTGCGCGTACTATTATCAAATTTTTAGTGATTTCCGAGAAGTGAATTTGAACCTCGTAAGTTTTGGCTATCGGCTCAAGTAGGATTTTCGCACTCTCTTTATCGATATCAACTAGATTAAAATACTCAAAATTTAAATTTGGCTCGATGAGAATTTCAGGAAGCTCGCAAGTCGGATTTGCCTTAAGTAAATTTACTTGCGTTGTGTTTAAATTTATTAAAAAGCTATCTTTTGAAACCTTGGCAGCCTTGCTTAAGGCAAGCGTGTTTTCATCTTTTAACTCAAGCTTATCCGAGCTTAAAGTGGCTAAAATTTTAGCCACCGTCGCGTATGTTTCATCGGAGCTAAATATCGTAAGAGTGTCAAATTTAAGGCATAGTTTTTCTATGATAAAGGGCAACTCTTTGTCGCTTTTATCGGCGAAATTAAACTCCCCAAGCTCTTTGAAATGAGCCTTATAAAAGCTAAAAATATATCCCAAAAAAGCGGCATTTATGCTTAAATCTTTCCCGATTATTAAAAGTGCATTTTTCATAAAAACCTCCTTAATTTTTGAAATTATATCACAAAAAAATCGACTAAATTTTTAGCTTAAAGCTCTATTTTCAGTAGCCTTTAATCACTGCTTAGATAAAATTTGCAAATTTAAAACAAGGTAAAAGTATGGATTATAAAGATACGCTCCTGCTTCCAAGCACGGAGTTTCCTATGCGCGGCAACCTGCCGCAAAATGAGCCTGAACGGCTGGAAAAATGGTATGGCGAGCGAGATATCTACTCCAAGATGAAAGCTAAACGCCAAAAGGCTAAAAAGAGTTTCAACCTTCACGACGGACCCCCTTACGCTAACGGAAATTTGCACATCGGACACGCGCTTAATAAAACACTCAAAGACATCATCACTAAGACTCACTATTTCTTTGGCGAAGAGATTCGATATACTCCGGGCTGGGATTGCCACGGCTTGCCGATAGAGCAGCAAGTTGAAGTAAAGCTCGGCGAGAAGAAAAAGGAGATGAGCACAACTCAGATCAGAGAGTTTTGTAGAGAGCATGCAAGAGAGTTTATAGGGATCCAAAAAGAAGGATTTAAGCAGCTTGGCATAGTCGGCGACTGGGATGATCCTTATCTTACGATGAAATTTAAATTTGAGGCTGAAATTTACAAAACGCTTTGTAAAGTAGCTAAACGCGGACTTTTGATAGAGCGAAGCAAACCTGTTTATTGGAGTTGGGCGGCGAAATCGGCTCTTGCTGAGGCTGAGGTAGAGTATGAAGACAAAGAGGACTATAGCATCTACGTAGCCTTTAAACTAGGCGAAGAGGCGCTTAAAAAACTCGGCGTAAAAGAAGCGCGAGCGGTTATCTGGACTACGACTCCTTGGACGCTTCCTGCAAACCAAGCCATCAGCTTAAACCCAAATGAAATTTACGTAATCACAAGCGAAAATTTGATATTTGCCAAAGAGATGATCGAAGAACTTGTTAAAGAAGGGCTTACTAAAGGCGAGATCGTTAAGGAATTTAAAGCCGCAGAGCTTGAAAATCTACACGCGATAAATCCTCTAAACGACCGCGAGTCTAAATTTATCCTCGGAGAGCACGTTACTATGGACGGAGGAACGGGTCTTGTGCATACGGCTCCCGGACACGGTGAAGATGACTATCATATAAGCTTAAAATACGGCATCGAGGTTATCATGCCGGTAGATGAGGGCGGACTTTACGACTCTACACTTAGGACTAAGAAGCTTTTCCGCGCGGACGTAGTGGATGAGCTTGTCGGTATGCATATATTTAAGGCTAACGAGAGAATTTTAGAAATTTTGGGCAAAGATCTGCTTAAAGTTAGTAAATTTACCCACTCTTATCCGTTTTGCTGGAGAACTCATAAGCCTGTTATATACCGCGCTACAAAGCAGTGGTTTATCGCTATGGACGAGCCAAAGATAGACGGAAAAACTCTAAGAGAGGTTGCTTTAAGCGAGATAGAAAAGGTTAAATTTTATCCTGCAAGCGGTGCAAGAAGGATAGGGCTCATGGTTGCCAATCGCCCTGACTGGTGTATCTCTCGCCAAAGGGATTGGGGTGTGCCGATCGCGTTTTTTAGGGATAAAGAGACGAAAGAGCCGATATTTGATGATGAGGTTTTGGAATTTGTAGCCAAAATTTTTGAAGAAAAGGGAGCTGACGCTTGGTGGGATATGGAGATTAAAGATCTTCTAGCACCAAATTCCAAATATGACCCGCAAAATTTAGAAAAAGTAACCGATATCCTTGATGTTTGGTTTGATAGCGGTAGCACTTGGTCTGCGGTTTTAAAAAGCGGTGATTACGATGCGGGCGGCTATCAGGCAAGTATGTACTTAGAAGGGAGCGACCAGCATAGAGGTTGGTTTCAAAGTTCGCTTCTTTTAAGCTGTGCGGCTGAAGGTCAAGCGCCTTACAGAAGCGTCTTGACTCACGGCTTTACAGTTGATGAAAACGGACAAAAGATGAGTAAGAGCAAGGGTAATGTCGTAGCACCTCAAGATGTGATCAAAACTTACGGAGTTGAAATTTTACGCCTTTGGGTTGCGCTGAGCGATTATTCAAGCGATTTAAAAATCAGCGACAATATCTTAAAACAAGTTAGCGAGCAGTACCGCAAGATAAGAAATACGATAAGATTTTTGCTTGCCAATGTAAACGACTTGCAGGATTTGCAAACCTCAAATTTCAATATCCTTGATAAATGGATACTAAGCCGTGCCAGAAGAGCTTTTGGTGAAGCTGAAGCGGCATTTAGAAATTATGATTTCTCAAAGGGCTTTAGCCTGCTTATGAATTTTTTAAGTGCGGATTTGAGCGGAATTTATCTTGATATCAGCAAAGACAGGCTGTATTGCGACGGTAGCGATGATGATCGCAGAAGATCGGCTCAAAGCGTTATGGCTATCATCACAAGAGCTCTTTTGCCGCTCATTGCGCCGACACTTACGTATACGGTCGATGAGGTTATGGACTATGCGCCTGAGATCATCAAAAACGGAGCCAAAGACGCATTTGATCTTGAGTATGCGCCGATTGAGTTTGAATTTGAAGTGGATGACGAGCTTTTGGTTCAAAGCAGAGAGAAATTCTTTGAGCTTATAGACGTGCTTAAAAAAGATAAAAAGATAAAATCAACCCTTGAGCTAGTGCTTCAAACCAGCTCGAATTCTATCTTAAGCGAAGATTTGGACGAGATAACGGATTGGTATATGGTAAGTGAGATAGAAAGTCTTGACGGCAAGGACAGTCTGGCTGAATTTGAAGTCGGGCATGATAAATTTAAGCTTGTAATGTCAAGCAAATTTAAGTGTCCGAGGTGTTGGAAATTTACCGCTAAACATGACGGCGAAACTTGCCCAAGATGTGAAAGGGTGCTAAAAAATGCTCTCTGAGCCTATTAGTTTTAGCATCATCGTAATCACCATCGCTACTATTTTATGCGTAGTCGGCATCGGGATAGTTTTAGTAAATAAATTTAAGGAAAACAGATGATAACTTTAAAAGAGGCTTTAAAGCTCTCAAAAGAGGAGATAAGATCACTAAGAAGCGAGCTTGAAGCAAAGATTGCGTCCGAGAAAAAGCTTGGAGCTTATGTGGAGCAGCTTGCGAATTTACCGATATCAAAGCTTGGAGAAGGCATTCCTATAGCGATCAAGGACAATATCCAAGTAAAAGACTGGAGCATAACATCATGCTCTAAAATTTTAGAAGGCTACGTAGCGCCTTACAACGCAACTGTCATAGAAAAGCTTTTAGAAGCGAATTTAGCGCCTTTTGGCAGGACCAATATGGACGAATTCGCGATGGGCAACACTACTGAAAGCTCAATATACGGCAAGACTTTAAATCCGCTAAATCACGCTTGCGTTGCAGGCGGAAGTAGCGGCGGCTCTGCGGCTGCGGTAGGCGGCGGTATAGCCATAGCCGCACTTGGTAGCGATACCGGTGGTAGCGTGCGTCAGCCTGCGGCATTTTGTGGATGTGTCGGCTTCAAACCGACTTATGGACGCGTAAGCAGATACGGTCTTGGTGCTTACTCAAGCAGTTTGGATCAAATTGGTCCTATAACTCAAAACATAGAAGACGCAGCGATACTTTATGATATCATCGCTGGACATGACGAAAAAGACAGCACAAGTGCAAATATCGAATATAAAAAAGTAAGCCAAAATTTAAACGGCGAGCGAAAGCTAACTATTTGCGTTATAGAAAACTACGTAAATGAAGCAAGCGAAGAGATAAAAAGAGAACTTTTAAGGGCGATTGAGATTTTAAAATCGGCAGGACACAAGATAGTTTATAAAAATTTGGAAAACTCAAAATGCGATATAGCGACATATTATATCATCGGAACCGCCGAAGCGAGCGCAAATTTAAGCAGATTTGACGGTATAAGATACGGCAGACGCGCAGAGGCTAAAAATTTAAAAGAACTTTACATTAATTCTCGCTCCGAGGGCTTTGGCGATGAGGTAAAAAGAAGAATTTTACTAGGAACCTTTGTGCTTAGCAGCGGATATTACGACGCCTACTACATTAAAGCTCAAAAGGCGCGCGCATACACGAAAGCAAGATATGAGAAAATTTTAAGCGAATGCGATCTCATGCTGATGCCTGTAGCGCCTACCGTGGCTCCAAAATTCGGAGAGCTTGCAGACCCGCTTAAAGCATATCTTGCAGACATTTATACTATTAGCGTAAATTTAGCAGGTCTTCCTGCGATATCAGTGCCTGTTGCAAAGACAAGTGACGGACTAAATGTCTCGGCTCAGCTTATAGGCAGGGCTTGGGACGAGCAGACACTACTTGACGGAGCGTATAGTTTAGAGAATTTGATAAAAGGATAAAAATGAAGATAGTTAAAAGAGCTTTAACCTTTGAAGATGTGCTTTTAGTCCCGCAATACTCTGAAATTTTGCCTAAAGAGGTGAGTGTAAAGACTATTTTTAGCAAGAACATAAGCTTAAATATCCCGCTTATCTCAGCCGCTATGGATACAGTTACCGAGCATAGGACGGCTATCATGATGGCGCGTCTTGGAGGTATCGGCGTGATACATAAAAACATGGACATAGCCTCGCAAGTGCGTGAAGTAAGGCGGGTTAAAAAGAGCGAAAGCGGCGTTATCATCGATCCTATATCCATACGCCCTGACGCTACTGTCGGCGAAGCTTGGGCGCTGATGGCAGATCTTCATATCTCGGGCGTGCCAGTGGTTGATGAGGCAAATAAGCTTATAGGAATTTTAACCAACCGTGATCTTCGCTTTGAAACCGATCCGAAAGTGCTTGTAAAAGAGCGAATGACAAAGGCTCCTTTGATAACCGCTCCAAAGGGCTGCACTCTTGATGAAGCGGAGAAAATTTTTCACTCAAATCGCGTAGAAAAGCTTCCGATAATCGATGAAAACGGACATTTAGAAGGACTTATAACCATAAAAGACCTTAAAAAACGCAAAGAGTATCCAAACGCCAACAAAGACGGCTACGGCAGACTCAGAGTGGCAGCGGCTATCGGAGTAGGGCAGATAGACCGTGCAAGAGCGCTTGTGGAAGCCGGAGTTGATGCGATCGTTATGGACTCGGCTCACGGACACACGAAAGGTATCATCGATACGCTTAAAGAGATAAAGGCGAATTTTAACGTAGATGTAGTCGTGGGAAATATCGCAAATCCTGCAGCCGTTAAGGACCTAGCGCAAGCCGGAGCTGACGGCATAAAAGTAGGTATCGGACCAGGATCGATTTGTACTACAAGGATTGTAGCAGGCGTTGGCGTGCCTCAAATTTCGGCCATTGACGACTGCGCAAATGAAGCTAAAAAATACGGCATTCCCGTTATCGCAGACGGCGGTATCAAGTATTCAGGAGATCTAGCCAAAGCGCTTGCCGCAGGTGCAAGTAGTATTATGGTGGGAAGCTTGCTTGCCGGTTGTGATGAGAGTCCGGGCGAGCTTATAACCTTCCAAGGACGCCAGTACAAAACCTACCGCGGTATGGGCTCTATAGGCGCGATGAGCAAAGGAAGCTCGGATAGATATTTTCAAGAAGGCACCGCTCAAGATAAACTTGTGCCCGAGGGTATCGAAGGTCGCGTTCCTTATGTAGGCAGTATCAAAGATGTAGTGCATCAGCTGCTTGGCGGTTTAAGAAGCGCGATGGGATATTGCGGCTCAAAAGATATCTTAACGCTTCAAGAAAAGGCGGAATTTGTAGAAATTACGAGTGCCGGGCTTAAAGAAAGTCACGTTCATGACGTAGTTATCACGCATGAAGCGCCGAATTACAAAGTCAATTAGTGCTAAATTTAAAAACAAGCAAAGAGAAATTCGACGAGCCGCTCTACCTTGAGAGCGGTCGAATTCTCTCAAATTTCGAGCTTGTTTATGAAACCTACGGAAATTTAAATCAAAACAAAAGCAACGTCATTGTCATCTGCCATGCGCTTACTGGCTCGCACCATGCGGCGGGATTTTATGAAAATGAGCAAAAGCCCGGCTGGTGGGATAGCTTTATAGGTGAGGGTAAGGCAGTTGATACAAATAAATTTTTTGTCATCTGCGTAAATATCTTGGGCTCAAATTTCGGCTCGACAAATCCGCTTAGCATAGAAAAAAGCACAGGCAAGCAGTATCGTTTGAGATTTCCCGTTTTAACGATAAGCGATGTGGTAAAAGCTCAGATGAGGCTCTTTGAAAGGCTTAGAATCAAGCAGGCTCACGCAGTTATCGGCGGAAGTCTTGGCGGTATGCAAGCGCTTTGCTTTGCGATAGAATTTCCAAATTTTGCAAAAAACGTAATAATCATGGCAAGCACCTACCAGACCAAGCCTTGGGCGATCGCGTTTAATAAAATCGCAATTGAAGGAATTTTACGCGATAGGGAGTTTAAAGACGGCGAATACGATCCTGTTGATATCGCAGAAAGCGGACTTGTAGGCATGGCACTTGGCAGGATGGCAGGACACATAAGCTTTTTAAGCCCTGGGTCGATGGACGCAAAATTTGGCAGAAACTATGTAGAAACCGACGGACTTTACGAGCTTACGGGACGCTTTCAGGTGGATAGATATATGGAGTATAACGGGCATAATTTCCCGAAGCGCTTTGATCCGCTAAGCTATCTTTATATCGTTAAGATGATGAATATCTTTGACTGCACGAGGCACTATGATAGCCTTGGCGACGCGCTTTCACAAATTTGCGCGAGACTTACGCTCATATCATTTAGTGGTGATATATTGTTTCCGCCAAGTTGTATGAAGGAGATGGCTGATGAGATCGCCAAGCTTGAAAAGCCTTGCGAATGCGAGTATATAGAGATAGATAGCAGCTACGGACATGATGCGTTTTTGGTTGAAGTTGATAAATTTGAAAAATATGTAAAAAGGGTTTTGGATGCAAAATGATGAAAATTTAAAAGAAGATAGTTTTGAATCAAAGCTGATAAAGGCGAATGAAATTTTGGAGAAGTTAAGCAAGGATGATTTAAGCTTACAGCAGAGTGTAAAGCTTCACAAAGAGGGCAAGAAGCTGCTTGATGAGGCCGGGGAAATTTTACAAAATGCAAAACTTCAGATAAAAGAGATATCCAATGAGTAAAATTTGTGCCCTACAACTTCCCACTCAGCCTATCAGCGACTTAAGGCTTGATTATTATTTTAAGATGTGCTCAGATAGCGGCGCGAAGCTTGTCGTGCTTGGAGAATACGTGCTAAACAGCTTCTTTAAAGAGCTTGAAAGTATGCCAAAAAGCATCATAAAAGAACAAAGCGAGATCAAGCGCGAGACATTGGCGAAATTCGCAAAGAGATATGATATCACGATCATCGCTCCTATCGTATTAAGCAGAGGTAAAGAGCTTATAAAAACGGTCGGTAAATTTAGTCCGAATCAGACTAAATTTTTTAAACAGCAAATTTTGATGCCGTATTCTCACTGGAACGAAGCGAAATTTTTTACAAATTCTCAAAATGACTCTGATGATAAATTTGAGTTTTTGACATTTACTCACGAGAAGATAAAATTTGGCGTGATGTTTGGTTATGAAGCTCACTTTGATGCGTGTTGGGCGTATATGATGAAAAAGCGAGTTGATGTGGTGCTTATGCCGTCAGCTTGCACGTTTTTTAGTCGGGCTAGATGGGAGGAGCTCTTAAAGACTCGCGCATTTACGAACAATCTTTATATCCTGCGAGTTAATCGTGTCGGAAATCACAAATCAAACGACGAGCAGTGGAAATTCTACGGAGACAGCATGCTTATAAATCCGCTTGGCGATATCGAGGCGAGGCTTGGCAAAAACGAAGAGATGTTGCTTGTAGATGTAAGCAAAAAGGAAGTTACTAAAGCAAGAAGCATGTGGGAATTTGGCTGCATTATAAATAAAAGGAAATTTATATGAACTATTTTCATAGACAAATTCAGCTTTGGGGCGAGGAGACGCAAGCGAATTTGGCAAACAAAAGCATAGCCATCATCGGCTCGGGCGGACTTGGAAGTTCGCTTGGATATGCTCTTAGTTCAAGCGGGATAGGCGAAATTCACATTGTCGATTTTGATGAAGTGAGCGTGCATAATATCCACCGCCAAATTATTTTTGATATGGGAGATGAGGGCAAATTTAAGGCTGAAATTTTTAAGAGTCGCCTTGAGCGAAGATATGACGGCGTAAAGATAACGGTTCATGCTTGTAGATTTGATGAATTTGCGGCCAAAAGGCTTAAATTTGATCTTATTATCGATGCTACCGATAATCTAAAAACAAGAGCGCAGATAAACGAATACGCAAAGAGCTTGGGCGTACCTTGGCTTTACGGGTCTGTTGAGAGCTTTCACGGACAGGTTTGTCTGTTTGATAAAGCTTCGCTAACTTCTGCCTTTGCGGTTTCAGATATCAAGCCGGCAGGTATCGCCGCACCTATAGTTATGTTTATCGCAAGCTTTCAGGCAAATTTAGCCCTTAGGTATCTTGCGGGTTTAAGCGTACAAAAAGACCTGCTTTACTATCTTGATATGAGTAGCGGAGAGTTAAATTTGCGTAAATTTAAGCTTCCAAAATAATTAAATTTTTAATTATTTAGTTTTGTTTTATGATTTTTTATTGCATCGTATATAAGCACAAAAAATATTGACAATAAAAAGCCTGCTATAATAGCTACTCCTAGAATGAGTATTGTTTTTGGTTTGGCAGGCTTATCGGAAGTTATTATATCCGAAACTATTTGAGTGTTTTGGTAGTTGTAAGGTTTTAACGATAATTCTAAAATAGATTTTTCATCTAGTAGTTTTTCAAGTTCTCCTACTTTTAAATTTGCCAGTTCTCTTTCCAGAGCCGGTATCTTGTTTGTTATGATGACATCTTTTTCCGTTTCTAGATTTCCTATATCAACGCTTGTTAATCTGTCTATTTTATCTTGCAAAGAAGGTTTTGTTTGAGATATTAGAGCCTCTTTTCTACTCTCTAATGATATTATTTGTTGTTCCGAATTTGATATCTGAGTATATAAATTTTGCTCTATCATCTGCTCTAAGACGATAGTTTCTACTTTAGCCGATTTTCTCATTGACGGCAACGTTTGAAGTTGAGCTTCGTATTTTTCAAGTTTCTTTCTATTTAAGTTTATATTTTTGTCGATTTCTACAAGGATAATATTATCTATTGATTCTAAATCTCTTTTTGCCGCAGGAATGCTTGTGTTTTGTATGTAATGTATTTTTTTATCAATACTTGGAATTTGAAAGTTTTTTATATACTCTATTTGTTGTTCTATAGATTTTATTTGGTTGTTTTGTAAAAAATTGATTCTTCTGTCAAGGTTTAAAATTTTAACTTTTTGTTTTTCCAGATATTCATCTAGTATATTTTTATGCTCAATTGAAATTTGATCTACTATTTTTTTTATTTGACTTTTTGCTATATCGTTTGATTTGGCTAAAACTTCTATATTAAAAAATTTTTTATTATCTTTCAAAGTTTCAATTTTTTCCACTTTATAGTCAAGATCGGGTATATTCTCAACCGATTCTATATATGTAACTATGGATTTTTTAATGACATTATCGATATTGGCCAGTATAACTTCATTATTCCCGTCTTTATAATATCCAGCCTCTACCAGTGCTTTTGCTTTATATAAATGTGTTAATGTCGTTAGATATATAAAGCCGAATGTAGCAAATAAGATCGTTATTGCTATGATTATTTTTTTATAAGAATAAATTTTTTTAAATAGTTCTATTAAGTCTATTTCGTCATAGTGTATTTTCTCTTCATATTGATTCATGCTTTGCAATCCAATCCTTATTTGTTTATATTAAACAATATTTTAACATAAATATTATGCTTTATTTCTAAAAATTATGTATAATTTTTAAAACAAATTAAAAGGCATTCTAAGATAATAAATGCAACCAAAAGCCGTTTTTAAATACATAAGCAAAAAATTCGGAGTTAAAAACGAAAAAGTTTTTGAAAACTATCCTGACCATGCTATTTTTCGCCATGAGAAAAATCAAAAATGGTTTTGCCTGCTTTTAAAAGCTGATTATAAAAAACTTGGTCTTAAAAAAGATGGCGAAACTTTCATCTTAAATTTAAAGTGCAGGCCTGATCTGGCAAGCCTATTAAGAGATGATGAGCGAATTTTCCCTGCTTATCATATGAACAAAAAGCACTGGATAAGCGTGAATTTAAGCAGCGATATCTTAGATGAGGCGGTCTTTGATCTGATTGATGAGAGTTATGAGCTAACCAAATCAAAAAGCTAAACCAATATCTCTAAGCTCCTTTTGGATATAATCAAATTTAAAATTTAATTTAAGGTCAAATTTGAGAAAAGTTCATTTTATCGGTATCGGCGGTATCGGCATATCGGCTATCGCGAGGTTTTTAAACGAAAAGGGCTACATCATAAGCGGTAGCGACATCAAAGAAAGCGTTACGACAAAAGAGCTCGTAAAGCAAGGCATAAATGTCATAACGCCTCACTGCAAAGAGGCGATAACGGATCAGGATTTTGTTATTTATTCAGCCGCGATCAAAGAGGATAACATAGAGCTGATCGAAGCTAAAAGACGCGGCATAAAGTGTCTTTCGCGCAAAGAAGCCTTGCCCATAGTTCTTGATGGCAAGCGTGTATTTGCAGTTGCGGGAGCGCATGGTAAGAGCACCACTTCGGCGATGCTTGCAAGCCTTGTTGAGGGCTCTGTCATCATAGGCGCCATCTCAAAGCAGTTTAATTCAAACATGAAATACAACACCCATGAAAACGTCATCTTTGAAGCCGATGAGAGCGACTCAAGCTTCCTTAACTCAAACCCGTATTTGGCCATCGTAACCAATGCGGAGCCCGAGCATATGGAGCACTACGAATACGATATGCAGAAATTTCATGCAGCTTACAGGGGGTTTTTGGAGCGAGCTAAAATTCGAGTGATAAACGCCGAAGATGAGTTTTTAAGCACGCTTAAGTTTGATTCTATCAGACTAAATCCAAGCGTTGATATTACCGATATGACCATGGTAGTAAGGGATTTTGTGCCGTACACTACCTTTAATCTTAAAAATTTGGGCAAATTTGAAGTGCTTGGCATGGGCGAGCATATCGCAATAGACGCCAGTCTTGCGATATTGGCCGCGATTAATGAGGTCTCTTTAAGCTCAATTCGTGAAAATTTGATGAATTTTAAAGGTATAAAAAAACGCTTTGATATACTTACGGCAACTAAGAAATTTGTGCTTATAGATGACTACGCTCATCATCCCACCGAGATAAAAGCGACTCTCAAATCGGTCTTTGAATACGCAAAGCTGCTTGGAATTTCAAAGATAACGGCGATATTTCAGCCTCACCGATATACTCGCTTGAGTGCAAATTTACAAGGATTTAAAGAGTGCTTTAAAGGCATTGACGAGCTTGTGATACTGCCCGTTTATGCGGCGGGCGAAGAGCCTATAGAGATAGATATGAAAGAGGAATTTAAAGAGTATAATCCGATAATGACCACTCATGTTAGCAGAGAGGATGACAGTATCGTGTTTTTTGATGAATTCGGAGTTAAGAATTTGCTTGATGACGGACTTGTGATAGGATTTGGTGCAGGCGACATCACATATCAATTAAGGGGAAAATAATGAGGTTTATACTTGTTTTAGTAGTTATTTTAGTAGCTATTTTGCTCTTTAGTATAAGCGATGAGAAAATCAGCAAAAAGGCTAAAATTTTAATAGCCTCTTTTGTCTTGGTTGTAGGAGTTTTGGCTTATGTTTATGAGAGCGCTTTTGAAGATAGTCAGGCTAAAACCCGCGAGCTTTTAAGCGCGTTTAATCAAGGTAAAATTTTAAAATGCGGGGAGATGGAAGTAAGCAACAAAAAATTTAACTACGAATTTGGCACCGCTTCTTTTGTTGCAAAGCGCGAATTTAAAGAGCTTAGCAGCGTCATAATAGAGATAAAAAGTTGCGAGGCGAAGTAGGTGGATAGACTGCTTCATACTCTTGATCTGACCGAGTATATCGCTAAATTCGGCTCGTTTTTGGCTCGCGAAAAACCGCTTTTTATGCAAGGAGATAGCAGGCTTCACTATGAAAAAATTTTAGAGCTTTCAAATGTGGAATTTAAAGAGCCTGGCGAGGTTGCGAATTTAGACGACGCTCTCATTAGACTAAACAAACAAGCCGTGCTTCATATCAGTGAAATTTATGAATTTGCTAAAATTATAAACTATTTTTCGTATCTTAAATCGCTTAAATTTGAAAGACTTCTTGGCGAGTGGCTGGATAAGATAGAAATTCCTTCGGCTATTTTAAAAATCGCAAATTCCTTTGATAAAGACGGCGAGCTAAAAGATGAGGTCGATGAGAGGCTTGCAGACATAAAATCGGCTTTTGCTATGAAAAAGTCTCAGATTGACGCTGATTTAAAGCGACTTATCTACTCAAAATCAATAACGCCTTATCTTGTGGATACTCAGGTTCATTATGTCAATGCCCAAGAAGCTTTGCTGGTGCGCGGAGGGTTTAACCACGTACTAAAAGGCACTGTTGTTGCAAGAAGTTCGGGCGGATACTTTTACGTAATGCCTGCAAACATAGAAAAGCTTAAAAAAGAGCAAAGCGAGCTTTTGGATAAAAAAGAGCTGATAGTATATGAGCACTGCAAGCTTATGAGTGGCGTTATGCACAAAAATTTGCTATTTTTGAAATTTATAAATTCGGCTTTTGATATCTTTGACGCTTATAGCGCGCGGGTGCTTATGGCTAAGAGTATGGATTATGAATTTGTGCTAAGCGATAGCTCGTCAAATATCGTTATTAAAAATTTCGCTCATCCTGCTCTTAAAAACCCAAAGAGTGTTAGCGTGGATTTTCGTAAAAAAGTGCTTTTGATAACGGGTGTAAATGCGGGCGGCAAGTCAATGCTTTTAAAATCAATAATTTCCGCGGCGTTTTTAGCAAAGTATCTTTTGCCTATGAGGATAGATGCTGAAAATTCGCACATCGGAAGCTTTAAGGAGTTTGATACCATCATCGAAGATCCGCAAAATGTAAAAAACGATATCTCTACTTTTGCAGGGCGCATGCTTCACTTCTCAAGGCTTTTTAACAAGAAAAATTTGCTAATCGGAATTGATGAGATAGAGCTTGGAACGGACTTTGAAGAGGCTGCTAGTCTATATAGCGTGATGATTGAAAGGCTTATAGCAAACGATATCAAGATGATCATCACTACCCACCATAAGCGTCTTGCTATGCTGCTTGCTAAAAATAGCGAAGTTGAGCTCATAGCAGCGCTTTATGACGAGGAGAATTCTCGTCCGAAATTTGAGTTTTTAAAAGGAACTATCGGCAAATCTTATGCTTTTGAAACTGCCGCAAGATACGGCATATCTCAAAATTTAGTTAGCGAAGCGAAGAAAATTTACGGTGAAGATAAAGAAAATCTAAACGAGATGATAAGCAAGACTTTAAATTTGGAAGTTGAGCTAAAAGAGCGTCTTGAAAGCACGGTAAAGAAAGAGCAAAAGCTTGACTTGCTCATTGAGAGTTTAAAAGAGCAAAAAGAGCAAAACGAAATAAGAGAGCAAGAGACTATAAATAGGCTTGAAAGAGAGTATTTTAAGGCTATAAACGAGGCTAAAAGAGCTATAAATTTAGACGATACCAAAGAAAAACAGCGTGCCTTAAATAGTGCCAATGAGGCTAAAAAAGCTATCATAAAGCCTGAAATTTCAACTCAAATAGAGCTAAAAATCGGTGATAACGTAAAATATAATAAGATAAAAGGCGTCGTGGTAGGACTTAGTAAAAATGACGCTACTATACAAACCGACGGCGTTAAGCTTAGAGTGCCTATCAAGATGCTTAAAAAAAGCGGCAATCCGCCTCCAAGCGCACCAAAGTCAGGCGTAAATTTAAAGGTTCAAAAACCAAAAACGGCTAGCGTTACTCTTGATCTGCACGGACTTAGAGCCGATGAGGCGATAGAAAGGCTTGATAAATTTATCTCCGATAGCCTGATAATGGGCTTTGATGAGGTTAGCGTCTTTCATGGGATCGGCACCGGTAAGCTTGCATTTGCGGTCAGGAATTTTTTAAAGACTCATCCTAGCGTAAAGGAATTTTTTGATGCGCCGCCAAATCAAGGTGGATTTGGAGCCAAGATAATAAGACTTTAGACTCGCTTTATGTGGTTTGCTTTGTTGTGCTGAGGATAGAATCTGCTTGTCAAATTTGCTTTTATGTATGAGTTAAAGTATTTTTGAGTAAATTTTAATTAAGAGTGCTGTAGCGATGATGAAGTTTTTGACTATCGTTTGTTTGTTGCGACTATCTGTAAAAACGGCGATAGTAAATACATTTGTGAAAAATATATGATCGGCATAGTTATATGAGTATCTTTTTGCAAGGGCTTTTGCTTGGATTTTCAGCAGCCATACCGCTTGGACCTATTAATATAATGATAATGACCGCCGCGCTTAGTTCGTTTTTAAGAGCGTTTGCTATCGGTCTTGGAGCGATGAGTGCGGACGTGCTTTATCTGCTTTTGCTTGGTTTTGGAGTGTTGGAGTATCTGCAAAACAAACTTATCTTAAAGGCGATCGGAATTTTTGGAATTTGTTATCTACTTTTTATCTCTTGGCTTATCTTTAAAGGAGCAAATAACCAAATCAAGCTTGAAAAAACGCTAGATAAAGATAAAACACAATTTGCTAAAAATTATTTTAAGGGATTGTTTGCAACTCTTAGCAACCCTTATACGATAGGATTTTGGCTAAGCGTGGCTACTCTTGCAAGTAGCTTTGCGGGATACGCGTGGGTTATGGTGGCAGGATTAATTACCGCTATCGGGCTTTGGATAACTCTTATGCCTTTGGCTGTTTTTAAGAGTTCTAAGCTAATTTCTCCAAAAATTATAAAGCACGCCTCATATCTTTGTGCATTAGGATTGTCAATATTTTCTCTAATTCTTTTGTATGGCTTGTTTGTTAAATAGTTGCAATTGTTTTGAATTCGTTTATTTAAGGAAACTCATGATAGAATCTAAAAATTTAAAGATAATGGATTAAAAGTATCTGTATGAATAAAAATTATTTGAGTAAATCTTCAACTCAATTCATTGTGCTCCCTGTGATTGTTTTGATATCATGCTCTATACTGGCAATCTCTTATATATTTTACTCTAAATACAAAATTTCTATTGATAATGTGTCTAATATCACTATTGACAGTAAAATAAAATCATATATGAACATCGTTGAACTGTTGTATGATAAAGTCGCAGAAGGCAATTTGACTGAATTTCAAAGCTATGCCCAGCAGACGAAAGCTATATCTTCATGGGTATTAAAAGAATCCGACAATGAAAGAATACTGACTGTTTTGGCTAGTTCTAGGTATCCTAATCTTGTAGGTCAGCCTTTGCCTATGAAGATCTGCGGAACAGATAGTGTGAATTTTCAAGATATAGTTAATGATGATTATTATAAAAGTGTAAGACTTATGCCGGATAATAAGGCTAGAGTTTGTTATTTTAAAAGGCATGGAGATGTAATAATAGGCTATGAGGCCATGGATGCGATTAAAATAACAGGAATTATGGATGATTATTTTAATGAGTGGTTTATAGTTAATATGAAAAATACTATAGGCATAACTTTATTCATGTTGTTTGTAGGTCTTTCTCAGTATTTTTTATTTTATAAAATGATAAAAAAGAATCAGGTTTTATTAACAGATGTTAATGCGGAGTTAGTCGCAAAAAATAATGAAATAGAAAACAGGCTTTATTTTGATCAGCTTACCGGACTTCCAAACCGTATATCTCTTCAAAAAGATACGGATGTGATGAAAAAACCCAAAGTAGTAGTAATGGATATAGATGATTTTCGAAAAATGAATAACTACTTTGGAATGCATATATGTAATCAAATTTTAATACATGTCACAAGCCTTGTGAAGCAAATAGCAAAAAAAGAACAGATGACCGTCTATCGAATAGGAGCCGATCAATTCGCTTTTGCCGAGGATTCAGACTCTTTTATAGATAGATATGAAGAGCTAGCTACGGACTTATTGGAAAGCCTCAAGGGTCTAGTTGTTGATGTAGAAAGAGGTCCTGATGATAAGCAAGATACCATAGAAGTTCACTGCACTATAGGATTTGCTCTTGATGAGCAAGATACTGTAAAAAAGGCTATGTTAGCGCTTGAATTTGCAAAAAAGACGGGCAAGGATTATTTTTGTTATTTTAAAAGCATAGATGATACGGCAAAGTATGCGGAGCAAATTAAACGATCCAATTTGATTAGAGACGCTATAGTAAATGATAGGATCATACCTTACTATCAGCCCATATTTGACTCAGGTAGAAATGTAGTTAAATATGAAACTTTAATGAGAATACAAAATAGTTTTGAAGTTGTTTCTCCTAGCAGTTTTCTGGAGGTTTCAAAGCGTATTAAGAGGTATGTAGATATAGAAAAGATGCTGATAGAAAAGAGTTTTAGTCTTCTTAAAGCAACCCCCGGTGCTATTATATCCATAAATTTATCCGGTAGAGATATGACTGATGGCGAAATGAGCGTGTTTATAATAGATAGGCTTAACAAATATAATATTGCAAATCGAGTCATATTTGAGATATTAGAGGATGAAAACGTCGAAAACGTTGAGCGGGTTAGTAAGTTTATAGAGCGCGTTAAGCGAATGGGTGCAAAGATTGCTATTGATGACTTTGGTTCTGGATATAGCAACTTCTCTTATATTTTAAAACTTAAACCGGACTATATCAAAATAGACGGCTCTATTATTCAAAATATCGATACAAACAATGATTCGCGCTCGGTTGCAGGTGCGATAATAGCTTTTGCTAAGAGATTAAATATTACGGTAATCGCCGAATTTGTTCATTCAAAAAGCGTATTTGAAACCTGCGTGGCTCTTGGTATAGATGAATTTCAAGGCTTTTATCTAGGCGAGCCTTCTCATACTCTACTTTAAATTTATATTTAGACGGAAATACTATGCAAGTTATTGAGTTTTTTAAAGAAATTTTGAAATTCAGATCCATCACTCCTGATGATGACGGACTGCTTGAATTTATCAAGGATTATTGCGATGAATTTAAACCCACATTCGTTAATAAAAACGGAGTTAAAAATTTAATACTTACTAAGAAATTTGGCAGCGGAGCACATCTTGCATTTGCGGGCCATGTCGATGTTGTGCCTGCCGGGGAGAATTGGAATAGCGAGCCTTTTGATCCTGTGCAAAAAGATGGATTTATATATGCTCGCGGAGCTCAAGATATGAAAAGCGGAGTTGCGGCGTTTGTTTGTGCTTGCAAGCAAATTTGCTCTGAGATAAGTTTGGGTAAGGCTAAATTTGACGGCACCTTATCTATGATACTGACAAGCGATGAAGAGGGTGATGCTGTATTCGGCACGCTTGAAGCTTTAAAATTTATGAAAGAAAATGAAAGTTTGCCCGAATTTGCAGTAGTAGCCGAACCTACTTGCGATAAAATTTTTGGAGATACTATCAAAGTTGGCAGGCGCGGTTCTATAAACGCAACTCTTACCATAAACGGAATTCAAGGACACGCGGCATATCCAGACAAATGCGTAAATCCAACCCATCAGCTTGCAAGCGTTTTTCATAAATTTGCAGGATTTGACCTTGATGAAGGAGGTGAGTTTTTTGATGCTAGCAAGATCGTAATAACCGACATTAGAGGCGGAATGCAGGTATGTAACGTAACTCCAAGTAGCGTAAAAGTGATGTTTAATATAAGAAATTCGACTAAAACGGATGTTGCGCGTGTGCAAGATTATGTTAAAGGGCTTTTTGGAGAGTTTGACTACAGTCTTGATATCAAGCAGAGCTCAAAACCGTTTTTAACAGATAGCAATAGTGCTGTCGTAAAAGCTATACAAAATTCAGTAACTAATATCACGGGTGTTGTGCCTGATCTTAATACAAAAGGCGGCACGAGCGACGCTAGATACTTGGCTGAATTTGGAGTTAAAGTAGTTGAATTTGGCGTTATAAACGATAGAATTCACGCTGTAGACGAGAGGGTTTGCGTGGATGAAGTAGAAAAGCTCTATGAAATTTTTTGTGATTTTATAAGAAGTTTTAACGCTAAAATTTAAATCTACACTCTTAAATTAACTTAAATTTATAAGAAAACTTTCGATTTTTACAACACTTAAATTTGAGTTTTTATCTTCTCGTAAAGCGATATTATCTCGTCTTTTTTGATAATAAAGCCATTTTTATTGGCTATCAGATGTGCAGATGAGTGCATGATGGTTTCTGCCACTTTTAACCCGTTTTTCTTCATTGTGGCGCCTGTTTCAACCACATCGACGATAACGTCGCTAAGTCCAACAAGCGGAGCTAGCTCTATAGAGCCGTATAGTTTGATGATTTTTAGAGGTGTCGCTTTAGCCGAAAAGTAGTTGCGAGAGATATTTGCCATCTTGGTTGCGACCTTAAGTTCAGAGACGTTATAATCAAGTTCTTCGCCCTCTTTAACTCCTACGCAAACCCGACATTTGCCGATTTTTAAATCAAGCAGTCTTAATACATCAGGCTTGTGCTCTTCAAGCACGTCAAGCCCTACTACGCCGATATCGGCGGCTCCGTTCATGACATAAACAGGGATATCTTGGTTGCGAACCATTAAAAATTTAAAATTTCCCTCTTGCATGATTAGTTTTCTATCCTCAAATAAAAACGGAGTTTTGAAAATTTTTCTAAAAATTTCAAGAGTCTCTTCGGCGATTCTGCCTTTTGGCAGTGCGACTGTCAGCATAAAATTTCCTTTTTTTCTTCGATTAACGCCTGCATACCCCGAAAAATCAATCTCTTGTCATAAATACTGTTTTTAAAAAATCTGGATAAAAATTCTCCGTCTCCACCCGTAAAATAAATTTTAGAATTGTTTGAGATATTTTCTATAAGAAGGACGATGGGCTTGATTACTCCGTAGCTTACAGCGTCTGATGTCTTTTGGGGTAAAGCTTCAAGGTCTATCTGTGAATTTAGAGATACCTTAAGTCGTTCGGATATGTTTTCATAAGTTTTTAGGCTTTGAGATATTCCCGGCAGGATACACCCTCCAAGATGCATTTTGTTTTGCATTATATCTATCGTTATAGCACTTCCCGCATCTATAACCACGCCATTATCGATACTGTAGCAATTTACTATGCGATCGATCCCAAGTCCGTTATATATAGTATCAATCTCAAAAAAAGGCTCTAAATTTATGAAATTTTCATCATTTTCAAGCTTGGATTTAAGAGAGTCGTTCACGCTTATGTAGTATATTTTTTCACTACTTTTAAAATTTTTAAAGCTTTGGATATCGATCTTTGAAATTTTACCCTCTTTAAAAAAGGTGGCGTTTGTATTGCCGATATCACACAGCGTCATATTTCCATCCTGATTCTTTTATCAAATTTTGTGTTTTTGAACAAATTTGCGAGCTGTAAAAGACAACTCTTTTTTTAATTTTCAAGCCAAGTTTTTCTTCTACTTTTCGGCAAATTTCAACAATATCTTCAAATTCTTTTTTTAAAAACCTGCTTTTGGCTTCTCTTATGAAAACTATAGTATAAAATCCCTTTGTATCAATGCCTATAGCCGATTTGAGGGTTCTTTTATTGCTAAATTCGCTTAAATCAATCTGTTTTAGATCTTTTAAAACAAGATTATGAGCCTCAAAAATTTTATAAATTTCAGAGCTCATTTTAATTTAGCTTCAGGTAGTAGTTATCGTAATAAAAATCCTTAAATCCGACAAAGCTCTTATCTTTTATCTCATCATTTAGCTCAAAAATTTGCGCATCGCTTAAATCCAGTCTGGTTTTTATAAGGTAGCCTTTTTTCTCGATGATATAAAGATGATCGCTAAATGCTACTGCATTTGAAAAGATAGCGAATTTGAAATTTACGGAATTTAGCTTTTGTAGATTAAGATCGGTTAGCGTTACCGTGCCGTCTTTTTCAAAGATATAAATTTTATCTTTATTTGAAATGACATTTTTTATTTCGCCATTATAATAAAGCGTTTTTTCAGGGCTTATCGAGACGATTCTTTTGCCTGTTGATGCAAGCATAGTGTCATTTACCACATCTAAAAATATTATGTTATTAAAAAATTGCTCGCTACTTACAACAACATCTCTTAAAATTCTTCCTGTAGTTTTATCAACTATCATAATCTTTCCGTCAAGTGTCGGAAATATCACAAGAGAGCTTAAAAAATAAGGTGATGCCGTGCGAGAATCTTGTGCATATACGTTTGATGATTCAAATTCAAGCAAGATCGAATCAGTCGCAATATTTACAAGATATATCGTATTTGAAGCGCTTAGCAGCGCAAGCCTACTGTCTTCAAGCGACGCAGATACGATGGCTTCGTTAAATTTTCTTTCGTATAACGCCTGTCCGTATTGGTCTGTGATGATTAAATTTCCATTAAGTGTTGAGGTTATAAATTTGTCTCTTTGGACATTTAAGAGCGTTGTTCCTTTTGGAAATTTTACATTTTCCAGTAAGCCGTGTTTTGTGATTACCATTCCGTTTTCAAGAACTGCCGCATTTAGGCTTGTTGAAGCGATATTGTCAGGCAATTTATACTCAAAATCAGCTTTTGAATTTACGTTTTCAGGCTCAAAATACTGCCTTTTAGTTCCGCATCCGCTAAGCAAAATCGATGCAAAAATAACGGCTAAAAATATATGAAATTTTTTCATTTGACGCTTCCTTGGTAATGTTCAAGATTTTTTACTATCGGTTGAAGCTGTGAATTGAGAGGAATTTTCTTAAATTCTATCTTTGCTTCTTCTATTTTATTGTCTTTTATAAGCTCGTAACCCTTTAAAACCGTTTTATAGTTGCTTAAAATTTGTCCACTTTGTTCGTTTGTTTGGGATTTGATTATCTCTTTTAAGATAGGATCGATAGGCTCGTTTATAAGCGAATTTAAAGTGGTGGTATCGTTATTTTCAAGCGATCTTTTAAACTCGTAAAGAGCATAAAGAGATATGTCCTTTTCTTTTAAGGTAGCTTTTGCTTTAGAGTCGCTGGGGTTTGTTATAAGTGTAGCATAAGCTTCGTTTGCGGCTTTAAAATTCTTCTCTTTTATAAAGTTGTTGACGTAATAAGCGCCAACCATTAATATTGCCAACACTAAAGTAACTATGAGAGGTTTTTTGTATTTCTTGATAAATCTTTCGCTTTTTATTATGTTTTCTAAAAATTGTTCCTGCGTATTTAACTCTTCTTTTATGGATTTTAAATCTTCTTTTATAGCCAATGTTTTTCCTTAAATTGTTGTAGTTAAAAGATTGTAATTGTAGCATAATAAATCTGAAACATCACAAAGGTTAAAGCTAAAATGTGATATAATGCACTAAAATTTGAATCAAATGAGGCATTATGCAGATAGATGATGAGTTACTTGCTAAGCTAGAAAAGCTTAGTTCGCTTGAAATAAGCGAGGATAAACGAGGGGAGATTAAGAGGCAACTTACTGAAATTTTGACCTTTGTCGATGTTTTAAACGAGCTTGATTTAAGCAGTGTCGAAGCTGTGGTAAGTTCCATAGACGGCGGTACTTTGCTTAGGGAAGATGTTGAGATCAAATCAGACGTAATAGATTCGATTTTAAAGCATGCTCCGGCAAGAAACGAACACTTTTTTGTTGTTCCTAAAATCATAGAGTGATCGCCATGACAGAGACTGGAAAATTTAGCACAAATTTAGAAACGTTTTTAAAGACTGTTGTTTATAACAAAGCGAGTGATTTACACCTTGTCGCAAGAAGTGCGCCTCAAATAAGAATAGACGGCACTTTAAGACCTCTTGAAATGGGAGTTTTGACTGGCCATGACATACAAGATATCTGTTATGCTCTCATAACTGATGCCCAAAAGAGTGAGCTGGAAGAGAAAAAAGAGCTTGACTTTGCTATAGAGTTGCCTAATATCGGACGTTTTAGAGGCAACTACTACTACACTATGAACGGTGATTTAGCGGCGGCATTTCGTATAATTCCTACTGAGATTCCTTCGCTTGACGATCTTAGAGCGCCTTCGATCTTTAAAGAGATAGTAAAGCGCGAAAAAGGCATGATACTTGTTACAGGACCTACGGGAAGCGGTAAATCAACCACTCTTGCGGCGATGCTCAATGAGATAAATTTAAATGAAAGAAAACATATAATAACCATCGAGGATCCGGTAGAATTCGTCCATGAAAATAAAAAATCCCTATTTTCTCATAGAAATATAGGCACGGATACGCATTCTTACGCACAAGCGCTTAAATACTCACTTCGTGAAGATCCCGATATAATACTTGTAGGCGAGATGCGTGACAGAGAGACTATATCTATCGCCATAACTGCTGCTGAAACGGGACACCTTGTCTTTGCCACTCTTCACACCAACTCGGCAATACAGACTATAAACCGTATTATAGACAGTTTTGAAGGCGGAGAGCAAATTCAAGTAAGAAACATGCTATCCGTTTCGCTAACGGCGGTTATCTCTCAAAGCCTTATGCCTAAAAACGGCGGAGGGCGTATAGCGGTTCATGAGATTTTGATAAACAACCCTGCGATTGCTAACCTCATAAGAGAGAACAAGGTTCATCAAATTTACTCTCAAATGCAACTAAATCAGCAAATGACAGGCATGACTACTCAAACTCAAGCTCTAACTAAAGCCGTAAGATCGGGTCAGATCACAAAAGATATGGCGATGAGATATTCAACAAGCCAGCAAGAATTAGCCGGCGTGATAGGAATGTAGATGGATTTTGCTAATATAAGTATTTTTGATATCTGTGTGGGTGTTCTTGTTTTGATGCTTGGCATAAAGGGCATTATGCACGGTCTTATAAGAGAAATTTTTGGACTCATAGGACTTATAGGCGGTATCGTAGTTGCAAGCAGATTTGTAAATGAAGCGGGCAAATTTATAAACGATAAAATTTACAAGCTTGATAACGACTCCATAATACACTTTGTAGGGTTTTTATCCATACTTATAGTTTTTTGGGTGGTTTGCTTAGCTATAGGTATGTTTTTATCAAAGCTTTTAGATCTAAGCGGTCTTGGGATTTTAAACAAGATCGGCGGATTTATAATGGGGAGTGCGAAAATTTTCTTAATATTTGCAGTTTTGGTAGTAACGGTGGCTAATATCGGAGTGCTGGACAGCAAGCTAAAACCGTATCTGAAAGACAGCGTACTTTATCCCGTGCTTTTACAAACTGGCAAATGGATAATGAATATAGACGTAAATGAAGTAAAGCAAAATATACAAAACACTATACAACCACCTATAAATACGATATTAAAAGATGAAATTTCGATTGATTCAAACAATACCGTAGATAGCAACACAACACAAAAGGAGTAAAAGATGATTGAAAATTTAGAATATGACGCACTGCTTGAAAAATTCAAAAAAGTTTTAAAAGAAAATGGGCTTAAATATACTCAGCAGCGTGAAGTTTTACTAAAAACTCTTTATAATAATGACGAGCATTTTACGCCTGAGAAATTATATCTGTTTATCAAAGAGGCTCACCCTGAGCTAAATATAGGCATCGCAACAGTTTATAGAACTCTAAATTTGCTTGAAGAATCAGAGATGGTTACTTCAATCAGCTTTGGCTCTCAAGGCAAAAAATTTGAACTTGCCACAAAGCCTCACCACGATCATATGATATGCAGACGTTGCGGCGTCATAATAGAATTTGAAGATCATACCATAGAAAAAAGACAGATGAATATAGCAAAAGAACACGGATTTAAACTAACCGGCCATATGATGCAACTTTACGGAATTTGTAAAGATTGCAGCAAAAAAATTTAAAAGGTAAAGTAGTGATATTTGAAAATCAGCTGGAAATTCAAAGATTAAAAACTATCGAGGAGCTAAGACAAATGGGTATAAACCCATATCCTCACTTCTTAAGACGAGATATGAATATCTCAAAATTCAGACTTAAATTTAACCATATCAAAGATACCGAGTCAAAGAGTGCCGAAGGGCAGTTTGTAAGCCTTGCGGGTCGCGTTAAACTAATACGCGATGCAGGTAAAGCGATATTTGCCAATATCGAAGATGAAGATGGAAATTTGCAAATTTATTTTAGCAACAAGACTCTTGATCCAGACTGGTTTAAAGTCGTAAAGAAAAATATCGAAGTAGGCGACATCATATTTGTTAGAGGCTATGCCTTTGTAACTAGAACGGGCGAATTTTCTATGCATGTTAGCGAACTTACTCTAGCTACTAAGGCTATCTGCCCGCTTCCTGAAAAGTATCACGGGCTTGTGGATATCGAGACTAGGTATCGCCAAAGATACCTTGATATGATCATGAATCCTGAGGTAAGGACGGATTTTAAGAAGCGCTCTATCATCGTTAGCACTATAAGAAGATTTTTTGAAGATAAGGGCTTTTTGGAAGTTGAAACTCCGATGATGCACCCGATAGCAGGCGGAGCTAACGCTAAGCCGTTTGTAACTTTTCATAACGCTCTTGGTATAAATCGCTATATGAGAATTGCACCTGAGCTTTACCTCAAGCGTCTTATAGTAGGAGGATTTGAAGCCGTTTATGAGATGAATAGAAATTTCAGAAACGAGGGCATGGATCTAACTCACAATCCTGAATTTACAAGTATCGAATTTTACTGGGCATATCACACATATCACGATCTTATGGGACTTACGGAAGAGCTGTTTGGAGTGTTGTTCGATAAGCTTGATATGGAAAAAGTTATAGAATTTGATGGTATGCAGATTGATTTTTCAAAGCCGTTTAAGAGGATGAGTTATAAAAAGGCTCTTATTGAAGTAGGCGAAATTTCGGCAGATGTAATTGAAGATAAGGATAAAATTTTAGCTAAGTTAAAGTCCGATGGATTTGAGGCAAACGCCAAGCTTGATTTGGGTCATTTGCAAGCTGAGCTTTTTGATAATTACGTAGAAAGCAAGCTTATAAATCCGACTTTCATTATAGATTTTCCTATTTCTATTAGCCCGCTTTCAAGAAGAAGCGACACTAATTCTGAAATAGCCGAAAGATTTGAGCTCTTTATCGCAGGACGAGAGATAGCAAACGGGTTTAACGAGCTTAATGATCCGATTGATCAGTATAACCGCTTCTCTGAGCAAATTAAAGCTAAAGATGCCGGCAATGACGAAGCGCACGCCATGGATGAGGATTACGTAAAGGCTCTTGGATACGCTATGCCACCGACCGCAGGGCAAGGTATAGGCATAGATAGACTTGTTATGCTACTAACTAATAAAAAATCCATTCGGGATGTGGTGTTGTTTCCTGCGATGAGACCTCTTAAAAACGAAATCAAGGAGAATGAAAAATGAGTTTACAAAACTATGATAAAGAAATTTTTGACTTAACACAAGCCGAACTAAAGCGCCAATGCGATCATTTAGAGATGATAGCTAGCGAGAATTTCACCTATCCTGAAGTGATGGAAGTGATGGGCTCAATCCTTACAAACAAATACGCCGAGGGTTATCCTGGCAAACGCTACTACGGCGGATGCGAATTCGTAGACCAGATCGAGCAGATCGCTATAGATAGATGTAAAGAGCTTTTTGGTTGCGAATTTGCAAACGTTCAGCCAAATTCGGGCTCTCAAGCAAACCAAGGCGTATATGGAGCGCTTTTAAATCCGGGAGATAAAATTTTAGGTATGGATTTAAGCCACGGCGGACACCTTACGCACGGTGCAAAGGTAAGTAGTTCTGGTAAAATTTATGAGAGCTTTTTTTACGGAGTTGAGCTTGACGGCAGGATAAACTACGAAAGAGTTCTTGATATCGCTAAAATCGTAAAACCAAAAATGATAGTTTGCGGAGCTAGTGCTTATACAAGAGAGATTGAATTTAAGAAATTTCGCGAGATAGCCGATGAGGTTGGTGCGATATTATTTGCGGATGTAGCTCACATCGCGGGACTTGTCGTTGCAGGCGAGCATCAAAATCCGTTTCCGCATTGTGACGTGGTAAGCTCGACGACTCACAAGACGCTAAGAGGACCTCGCGGCGGTATCATAATGACAAACAACGAAGAGTATGCTAAAAAGATAAATTCGGCGATTTTCCCCGGAATTCAAGGCGGGCCTCTCGTGCATGTTATCGCAGGTAAGGCGGTAGGATTTAAGCATAACTTATCTCCTGAGTGGAAAATTTATGCAAAGCAAGTTAAAGCAAACGCTAAAAAACTAGGCGAAGTGCTAATGGCTAGAGGATACGATCTAGTAAGCGGAGGTACTGATAATCACCTAATCTTAATGAGCTTTTTAAATAAAGAATTTAGCGGTAAAGAGGCTGATATAGCTCTTGGAAATGCAGGAATTACTGTTAATAAAAACACGGTTCCGGGCGAGACAAGAAGCCCGTTTGTAACAAGCGGAATTCGCGTAGGAAGCCCAGCGCTTACGGCTAGAGGAATGAAAGAGAGCGAATTTGAGCTTATCGCAAATAAGATAGCTGATGTGCTTGATGATATAAATAATACAGAACTTCAAAGCAAGATAAAAGCCGAACTAAAAGAGCTTGCGAGCAAATTTATCATCTATGATAGAGCAATGTATTAATGCAAAATATAGATATAACGCTAATTAAGATGATCACGACCCATTATTGGGTTAAGCGCGATAATATCGTAAATAAGATTGATCACAAAGGAAGGATATTTTTTAATAAATTTGAAAAAATTGACGAACCGTTAAATTTTCAAGTGATAAAAGATCATAACGAAGGCAAGATTATTGCAGCGCACTCTTTGATAAGTGCAAGCGATAAGGTTGAAAATATCGTATTTGATTATAACGGACGCACGCCCGAGCGATTTTGGCACAGGGCACAGTTGTTGCTTAGAGAAGAGGGGTATATAAATTTTACAGCGTATGAGACCAAGACACCTGGGCATTTGCACCTATATATACATAAAGGTCACACAACGCTAAATGAAGGCTATCAGCTGGCAAGCAAGCTATCCATGCTTTTGTCTCAGCGGCTAGCAAAGGAGTGGAGAGTGTTTCCGACACTTGAAGTTCCAAGAGATTTTAACATACTTACTTTGCCTTATAAGGTCTATCAAAAGGAACGTGGGGCATCGTGGTCTAAGCATATGTAAGGAGATAAGATGGAATATAATGAATTACGAGATATCATGCTCGAAAAAAATGATGAAAAAAAAGGTAAAAACACAAAGAAAATTTTAATGCTAATCGCGCTGGCGCTTATAGTATTTTTAGGTGTTTTGGTTGCGATGAAAATTTTAAACTCAAGCGGACAAGATAATACTGTAGCGCAACCTGATTCAAGATTAGTGCTTCCTCCAGAACCGCAGGCGCCTAAACCTACGCCTCCTGCTACAACCCAAGATGGTGCTTTAGCTCAAAACGAAGCTAAGCCGGTACCTACTCCTGTGCAGCCAAAGCCTGAAGAGCTGGCTAAAAATGACGAGTTGTTCCAGCAAGTTCCTATCATACCGGAAGGAAAGACGCAAGATAGTTTTGAGGATATGGTTAAGGCTTTAAAAGATAAAGATTCTAAGCATAAGCAAGAACAAAATTTAAGCGTTGAACAAGAGTCTAAGACTATACAAAAAGTTATAGAACCCGAGAAAAAAGCTAGCGAAACTACTAAAAAAGCAGACGCTAAAGCGGAAAAATCTGCAAAGCAAGAGCCTAAAATAACAGTAGTTAAGCCAAAAGAAGAAGTTAAAAAGCCTGAGAAAAAAGCAGAGCAGCCTAAAAAAGATACACCTGCTTCTAAAGCCGACTCAAAAGATCCTAGTGTAACTCCGCCTAGCGGGACTTATATCCAAGTATTTGCCGTTAGTAAATTTGATGAAAATTCAGCAGAGATAAGAAAGCTTAAGGCAAACGGTTATACTTATAATCTCTACGGAACTACGGTTAAAGGAAACAAAGTAATTAAAATTCTAGTAGGTCCTTATAGTAGCAAAGAGCTTGCGGGCGAGCTAGCTAAAATTAAGAAAAACATTGCAAGCGGTGCATTTATAGTAAATATTAAGTGATGAAATTCTTTACCGTTTTTGGAAATCCTATCTCACACTCCATTTCGCCGAGGCTTCATAACTTGGCTCTTAGCGAAATGGGGCTTGACGGAGTTTATTCAAGATATCTGCTTGAAGACGGATCAAATTTAGTCAATAAATTTAAAGAGCTAAAACTTAACGGAGCCAATATAACCGTCCCTCACAAGGAGATAGCTCTAAATCAATGCGACGTAGTTGAAGAAAGCGCCTTAAAAATCGGCTCTGTAAATACAATCGTTTTAAAAAATGATGAAATTTACGGATATAACACGGATGCGCTCGGGTTTTTAAAAGCGATAGAAAATTTTGGCGAGATAAAATCAGCCCTCATCTTAGGAGCGGGCGGCACCGCTAAAGCGGTTGCTTATGCTCTTAGTAGCGCAAATGTCGATGTTTGCGTATTAAATAGAAGCTTGGCTAGGCTAGAAAATTTTGGCGAATTTAATAAATTTACTTGGGATAAATTTAAAATTCGTGATTTTGATTTGGTAGTAAATACTACTTCCGCAGGATTAAATGACGACAGCCTGCCAGCGCCAAAAGAAATTTTACAAGATGTTTTATGCCAAAGCAAATTTGCCTTTGATGTTATCTACAATAAACCTACTCCGTTTTTAACCTTAGCCGTTTCGCTTGGAGCTACCGCTAAAAACGGAAGCGATATGCTTCTTTATCAAGCGGTTTTAGCTCTAAATTTATTCTATTCAAACGAACTTGATGAAAGCAGGATAGAAGTCTCTATGAGGAAAGCTTTCTTACTTTAATTGCGCCTGCTGATTTATTAATTTTTACAGACAAATTTATCTACTGAGATTTCTCTAAATTTAGCCTTTTAAGCTCGGTTAAAATTTGCTTTTGAAGCTCATTTTGCTCCTTTAAAAGCATTAGCATATCATCTTGCTGCTTTGAGAGCTTTTCGGTAACTTTTGTTTGGCTATCGGTTAGGATAAATCTTTGAATTCGATCCACATTTAAAAACGGCACGATTAGAAAACCTATGATAATAGCAAGCACAACAGCGATGATTGCACCTATTTTAAGCCATTTTTTTATACTCTGCATTTTTGCCTCACTTCTCTAAGCTGTTTGCCACATCGATGTAATAATCGATCTGATCTTGCTTTAATATACGTATAAGGTTGGTGCTACCCTCAACTCCGGCAGGATATCCCGCAGTCATTATGTAAGTCTTATCTTTTTGGATAAATCCAAGATCGCACGCCTTTTTGGTTGTTTTGGCGATGATTAAATTCAGCATATCCTGCTCAACCGTAAACGCAGGTATCACGCCCCAAGCCAGAGTTAGCGAATGAGCCGTCTCTTCATCGTGAGTAACTGCGATGATATCGATATCCGTGCGGTATCTTGCCATTTTTATAGCCGATTTTCCCGAGCCCGTTACTGAAAGTATGCCGTCAACCTTAAGCTGAGTAGCAAGGCGTGTGGTGCTGGAGGCGACCATGTCGGTCTCATCGTAGTAGCTAAAAGCGTCAAATTTATTAAAAGGATAAATTTGCTGCACTTGTACGATAGTATTTCTCATAGCTTTTACGACCGCTACGGGGTTTTTGCCTATGGCGCTTTCTTCGCTTAGCATGACTGCGTCGGTACCGTCAAGGATGGCGTTAGCCACATCGCTTATCTCGGCTCTTGTTGCAGTTTCATGCTCTGTCATGCTTAGCATCATTTGAGTCGCCGTGATGACTGGTTTGGCCGCTTCGTTTGCTTTTTTGATGATTAGCTTTTGTATGGTTGGCACCTTGTAGTAAGGTACTTCTATGCCAAGATCTCCACGCGCAACCATGATGCCGTCGCTTACCGCTATGATCTCGTCTATATTTTCTACGGCGTCAAATTTCTCTATCTTGGCGTAAATTTTAGCTTTTGAGCCAAAGGTTTTTAAAATTTCTCTTGCTTTGATGATGTCGTTTGCGTTTTGCACGAAGGATATCGCTACGAAATTTACCCCGTTTTGAGCGCCAAATTTAAGATCTTCTTTGTCTTTTGGTGTAATAACTTCGATATTTATCTTTGTATTTGGGAAATTTACTCCCTTGTTTGAGCTTAAAATTCCGTTATTTTCTATCATCGCCTCTACGACTTTTCCGCTTTTTATGACTCTTGCACGGATTGAGCCGTCATATAAGTAGATGTATTCTCCTTCTTTTAATATAGGCAAAATTTGAGGCTGGTTGATGCTTAGTTTGTAGCGATTTTGTGCAGTTTGCTCGCCTAGTATTTCAGTGCCGTAAACCTCTATGATATCGCCCGCTTTGAGTGCAAAAGGCTCTTTGAGCTTACCTATCCTTATTTTTGGTCCGCAGATATCTTGAAAGATGCCGATGCGATAGTTTAGCTTTTTTTCTATTCTTCTTATCTTTTCTATATTTGCTTTGTGATATTCGTGCGTGCCGTGGCTGAAATTTAGTCTAAACGCATTTACTCCGGCTTCTACAAGCTCTTCAAGTATCTCTTCGCTTTCGCTGGCGGGTCCGATAGTCGCTAGAATTTTTGTCTTTTTTATCATAGTTGCCCTTGATTTGATTTTGGTAATTCTATCTAAATTTTAGAAACAAAATAGTTACAATTCGTAGCTTTTAACGAAAAACTAAACTTTTATCTACACATTTTTATAAAGCCTCTTGCAAAATTTTATATAATTCCTAGATATTTTTAACCTAAAGGAGAGATAATGTTTTTAAACGCGATGAAGCCAAAAGCGGTTTTAGCTGTTTTATTAACGATGGCTGCCGTAACTTTTGGCTTTGCGGACGGCAAGACGTATAAACTTAAAGTAGCCAGCACTTGGGAGAGCACTACACCGGTGCTTGGAGATGCGATTAAGGAATTTAAGCGCCTTGCCGAAGAGATGTCTGGAGGAAGGCTTGAGATAAGAGTTGATCATCCGTCAAAGCACAAGTCGCCATTTGGCATACTTGATTTTGTAAAGAGCGGACAATACGATATCGGACACACGGCTTCTTATTATTACAAAGGAAAAGACGCAAGAACGATGTTTTTTACCGCACTTCCTTTTGGTATGACGGCAAGCGAGCTTCGCGCTTGGTATGAATTTGGCGGCGGCAAAGAGCTTGAGGCTAAAGTTTATGATAGATATAACATCAAAGTATTTAACGCGGGCGACACAGGCACTCAAATGGGCGGTTGGTTTAAAAAAGAAGTTAAAAGCTTAGATGATCTCAAAGGCCTAAAAGTGCGAATTCCTGGCTTTGGCGGCGAGGTTATGGCTAAACTTGGCGTAGTGATAAACACAATTCCTATCGGCGAGCTTTATATGGCGCTTGAGATGGGGACGATTGACTCTGTAGAGTGGGTAAGTCCTGCTTTTGATATGGGGCTTGGCTTTCATAAGGTTGCTAAATTTTACTACACCGGCTGGCAAGAGCCAAGCGGTCAGACTCAGTTTTTCGTAAATAAAAAGAGCTTTGAAAAGCTACCTGCGGATCTAAGAGCGATTTTAGAAGGAGCTATGAATAAAGTTGCAAGCGATCTTTTCACAAAGGCGTATTATGAAAATAGCGAATTTTGGAACAAGATGAAAAGCGAATTTCCTGATATTCAGGTTAAGTCATTTCCTGAAGATGTGATGAGTGCGCTTAAGAAGGCGACTGATGAAATTTTAGACGAAGAGGCGAGCAAGGACGCGCTGTTTAAAGAAATTCTTGATTCTCAAAGAGCGTTTTTGAAAAAAGCTAGAGAGTGGACTAAAATTTCTGAGTTTTCTTATATAGAAAAATCTTCAAAATAATCAACTTAAATTTACGGCTTAATGCCGTAAATTTTAAATCATACAAAGAGATAATCCACAAATTTAAGCTGAACTATCGGCTTTTAAAATTTAACTTACGAATTTTAGAAATTTGAATTTGTGCCAAAGCAAGGCTTGTGGCTTAGCATGTGGTTTGTTTGATTTTATATTTCAAAGCTTTTATGAGCTTTCTTTGCAGATTAAGCGTAAATTTATACCTGCGTTCTGCTTTCAATCGCCTTCATAAGCGATAGTAGATCGATATTTTCAAGGCTAACTCCTGTCGGAACTCCTTGAGCTATCTTGCTAAATTTTACATTTAGATCTTTTAGCTGATCTTCGATAAAGAGCATAAGCGCGTCGCTGTTTATGTTTGGCGTGAATGCGAAGATTATCTCTTGGGTGCCGTTTTTAACTATCATGTTTTCAAGCTTGCCGATATTTTCAGGAGTTATCTCATCAAGCACGAAATATAGCCCGCCATAAATTCCATTTTGCTCAAGCACTAAGATATCTTTTGCGTTTTCCACTACGGCTACAAGGGTACTGTCGCGCTTTTCATCGCTGCAGATATCGCATATCTCGTTTTCGCTAAGCCCGCCGCAAATTTGGCACTTTCTTGTAAATCTAACAGCATCTTCTATGCTTTGAGCAAGTTTTAGCCCGCCAAAAGTATCTTGCAAGCAGACGTGATAAGCAAAGCGTTGGGCTGATTTTTTGCCGACTCCGGGAAGCTTTTCAAACGCGGACACAAGCTCGTTAAATTTCTCAAGCCCTTTTTTCAACTGCTTCCTTTGGTTTTGTATTTATGCAAAAGATGTGATAACCGTCTTTGTAGGAGTATGTGAGGCTAAATTTGTGCATCTTGCAAATTTGTTCGATGATGTATAGTCCAAGCCCCATTCCTGCGCTTTTGCTATTTTTTTCTCTGATAAAAGCTTGCATATAATAATCAATCGGTTTTTCAAGCGGTTTGCCCAAATTTTTAACGTAAATTTCGTTTTTATCACAGATTATATGAGCTTTTTTATCGTCGGCGTACTTTATGGCGTTATCTATCAAATTTTTAAGCGCTAGAGTAAAGAGCTGAAAATCCACGCGAAGCAGCATGTCGTCGTTGATCTCGCAGGATACTTTTTCTTCGAATTTATCAAGCATGAGCATATCTTTAACCTGATCCATGATGATAGAAAAGAAGCACTCTTGGTAGTTGAGCGCATAACTTTTAGATAATAGCTGCTCGATTTTAGCAAATTCGTTTATAAGCATATCAAGCTTTTCAAATATGGTTATTAGCCTGTTTTTTTGCGTTTCGTTTTGCACCATCTCAGATACTATCCGCCCCTTGCCGATAGGGGTTTTTAGCTCGTGCATAATAGTTCTTAAAAACAGTTGGCGCGAGCGAATAAGCTCTCTAATCTTGCTTGCGGCGTTATCAAATTCGATCGCAACCCGTGAAATTTCGTCATCCGTTTTTACTGTTTTTGGAGAGATTATCTCTACGTCCATGTTGCCGGCGGCAAATTTTCGCATATCGTTACCAAGTTTTTTAAGCGGAGCAAGCGAGTTGATAACCGAAATATATAACGATACAAGTAGGGTTGTCGTGATAAAAAATCCTATCCAAAGCGGATCGTTTATGTTTTTAGCGTCATTGCTCTCAAGCAGAATTTGAAAGGCTGAATTTTTGATATGCAAAAAAACGTTGTCTTTGTAGTGGATTGATTGCATCATGCCTATCGGGGTTTGCTTGGCTTGGACCACATGCCCGTTTGCGATGATGTCTGCGGCTAAATTTTTATTATCCACATAGGTTAAACCGAAATTTTTAAAATACTGCGAGAGGTCGCTTGGCGGATTTGAGCGCTCATAAAGATCGACAAGATAAGTTATTGCACTCATCTGCTTGTCTTTAGTCTTTTCGAGCATATCGTTTAGTTGTATGTTGCCAAAAGTTAAAAGCAACATACAAACAAGCGAGAAAGCGATAGCAAATACTACCGTTATTTTCGTGGTTATAGAGTAGCGTATCATCCTACGAGTTTATAGCCTATTCCTCTTACCGAAAAGATATGTTTAGGGCTTTTTGAGTTATCGCCTATCTTTGCCCTTAATCTTCCTATGATGACATCTAAGCTCTTTGAGTCTTTATCTTTTAAGCTTTTACAGTTATATACCAGCTGCTCGCGAGATACCGAAAAGCTGTGTTGCTTGATAAGATAAGTAAGTATCTCGTATTCTGCAGGAGTTAGGGTCAGAGCCTCGTTATTATAGTAAATTTCATGTCTTTTTTCATCTATTCTAAAGAGAGAATCAATCGTCTCTTCAACGCTTTCGCTAGTCTTTTTGTATCTACGAATTAAGCTCATGATGCGAGCGTGCATCTCTTTTGGATCGTATGGTTTTGGCAGGTAATCATCAGCACCTATTTGAAGACCTACTACCTTATCGCTTATATCGCTTCTAGCTGAAGAGATAATGATAGGTATATCGTATTTTTCGCGAATTTCTTTGCAAACTTCAAGTCCGTCCATTCCCGGTAACGTAAGATCAAGAATGATCAAATCATAATTTTTTATCCCCGCACTTAGTCCGAGGTAAGGATCTTCGAAATTTGTAACTTTGATATTAAAACTATCTAGATATTCAGACAAAATTTGAGCAAATTCCGGATCATCTTCAATCATTAAAACATTAATCATTTTGTTTCCTTTCTTACTATGATAGCGCAATTATAACTAAAAATTTTAAAATTATAGAAAACACAAAATCAACTCGTACCGCTCGTATATTTGATTAAAAAATGATAAATAAAATTTAATTTAGTTTAAATAGGATAAAATCGCCTTTTAAAATAGACGAATTTAGGAGATTTTTTTGGAGATTGATTACTACGAAATTTTAGAAATCAGTAAAACAAGCGATCAAGAAACTATAAAAAAGGCGTTTAGAAAACTTGCTCTTAAGTATCACCCGGATAGAAACCAAGGAAATAAAGAGGCCGAAGATAAATTTAAGCTTATAAACGAAGCTTATCAGGTGTTAAGCGATGAGGAGAAAAGGAGCATTTATGATAGATATGGCAAATCAGGCCTTCAAGGCGGCATGGGCGGCTTTAGCGGATTTGGAGCGGATTTTGATTTGGGAGATATATTTAGCTCGTTTTTTGGCGGAGATTTTGGCGGCACAAGCAGGAAGAAAAGAAGCCTGGATAAATATCCGCTTGACTTTGAGATATCAATAGGGATAGAATTTAACGAAGCGATTTTCGGTATAGAAAAAGAGCTTGAGTATAAAGTTAAAAAGCCGTGCGCAAGCTGTAAGGGTACAGGCTCGAAAGACGGCTTACACCAGACTTGTCCGCATTGCCACGGAAGAGGTCGCATAAGCCAGCAACGCGGATTTATGAGCTTCGTGCAGGAGTGTCCGTATTGCCACGGTACCGGCGAAGTAGTAAAAGAGCGATGCGGTAAGTGTAGCGGCGTAGGATACGAAGAAGAAAAGCATAGCGTCAAGATAAATGTCCCTGCAGGCGTTGATGACGGTATGAGGATGAGAGTTAGCGGTAAAGGTAATGTCTCGGTTGACGGAAGCAGAGGAGATCTTTACGTAAATATCTCTGTTGAGCCGGATGAGCACTTCGTAAGAAACGGTAATGATGTTTATATCGAAATTCCTGTGTTTTTTACTCAGGCGATGCTTGGCGAGACGATAACTATACCGACGCTTAAGGACACGACTGAGCTAAAATTGCCGATAGGGGCTAAAGATAAGCAGCAATTTGTCTTTGAGAACGAAGGCGTAAAAAGTATAAATAGCAAAAAAGTAGGTCGCTTGATAGCTCAAATTTCGGTTCAAACTCCAAGTAAGCTAAATGACGAGCAAAGAGAGCTTTTAAACAAGCTTCAGGCGAGTTTTGGTATAGAAGGCGGCAAAAGTAGTGCCGATGAAAGCGTCTTTGATAAGGTTATAAACTGGTTTAAAGGCGATAGTTCGCAAGAAAAAAAGAGTGATAAATAAAATTTCTATAAAAAGGAGAATGAAGATGAGGAAAATTATCCTTGCTTTAACTGTCGGAGCTTTGGCTCTGTGGGCAAACATGAGCAACGCTGAAGCTATGTGCAAAGGAGGAAATTTTATAAGTTGCAATGATTTAGGCACGGCTTATATGAAAGAGGGCGACAAGCAAGACTTTAAAAAAGCTTTTGAGCTATTTACCAAGGCGTGCGACGGCGGACATGCTCTAGCTTGCAGTAATCTCGGAGTGCTCTATGCAAACGGACAAGGAGTAAAGCAAGATAACAAAAAGGCTATCTTGTTATATAGGGCTGCATGCGATGCCGGCGAATACAGAGCGTGCAATAATCTTGCCGAGCTTTACGATAAAGCTTTTGGTGTAGAGAGAAACTTAAGAACGGCTAAAAAGCACTACGGTAGAGCTTGCGAGCTAGGATATCAGCCTGCGTGCGATAACTACAAAACGCTAAAAGCAAAGGGTTATTAAGCCTAAAATTTAGCAAATTTGACTTGAAATTTTAGACTTTCAAGTCAAATTTATCTTCTATTTATAAATTTATAAAATTTCTAACAAATTTAAGTAAATATCTAGTAGTTAAATTATAGAATTTGATTTTTGATATCAATAAAAGTCCAAAATCAATGATAAAAATTTTATACGTTTTGCTCTTTTTCACTCTCGTTTTAAACGCCGGCATTGATAATTTAAGCGACGAAGAGGCGCTTTGCAATGCAGGAGATGCAAGAAGCTGTCTTGTCGCAGGAGCTTCTTTGCTTGAAGGAGATGAGAGAGGCTATGAAAAAGGAGTTAAATTTCATAAAAAAGCTTGCGATATGGGGCTTGGGTTTGCTTGCTACTGCGTTGGAAGCTTTTATTTGAATGGAGCGTTTGGATTAACTATGAACCGCCATAAGGCGAGTGAGTTTTTTCATGCTGCTTGTAATCTTGATGAACCTTTAGGGTGTCGCTATCTTGCATTTGTTTATTTTGAAGAAGATACCAAAGAGCAGGATATAAAAGCAAATAATCTTTTAAAAAAAGCTTGTTTGCTTAATGATATAATCTCTTGCAAAAAGCTTGGAATTTCTTATGCTCTCGCAGCCAAGCTTGAGCTTAAATATCCAAAAATTAACGCCTCTTTTCAAATGGCTTGCGAGATAAACGACTCTTTGGAGTGTTATCTTGCCGCGACACGTTACGCAACATCGTTTGAACCTAGCCAAAACCAAAAAATTATCGATGAGTCTTTTTACAAGTATTGTAAATTCGGATATGCAAAGGCTTGCTTAGAAATAGCTTATTTATACTATGACGGGGTTGATCTTAAGCTTAGCTATGAAAGAGCAGGCGAACTTTTTAAAACGGCTTGCGACGGCAAACTAATGCAGGCTTGCTATGAGCTGGGATCTTTGTATGAGGGCGGATATGGTGTCGATATGGACATAAATAGAGCTAAAGAGCTTTATAAAAACGCTTGCGAAAATGAATTTTTAGATGGCTGCATTGCACTTGGAAATCTATACAACAACTCTTTATACGGCGCTATTGAGTATGAAAAAGCCGCAAATTTATTTACCATAGCTTGTGAGGGAGGATATCCGGGCGCTTGTATGAATTTAGGATTTTTGTACTATGAAGGAAAGGGGGTGAATAAAGACAAAGCAAGAGCGAATAGGTTACTAAAAATGGGTTGTGATATGGGATATGAGGATAGTTGCGAATTTTATAAAAGATATGAGGAGCTAGAAAAGAAAAGCCGCTAAACACTTGGCAAATTTGCTCTTTAAAATTTAGTCCTAAATTTCACTATCTTTAATAGCTTTTATTTTACTTGCTACGCTTTTGTTTGTAACTTTTGCTATTTCGCTAAGTTGGGCGTTTAATATACTTTCAAAATTTCCATAAAATTTAATGAGCTTGGCGATACTTCCTGCTGAAATTCCCGCATTTGCAAGTTTGCTGGCGTGCAAATCCTTTTTCTTTTTGCTTTTTTGATGAAAGGTTATGGCAAAGCGGTGTGCCTCGTCGCGCAACCTCTGAAAAAACTGAAGCCTTTTATCGTCCGTAGCGAGCGAAAATATTCCTTTTGCGGTGTAAATTTTATCCTTTGCGGCTCCTTTTGCTCGGTGCGCCTTAGCGTCTATTTTTTCTTTTGATATTGCGATCACATCGATATTTGCACCGCTGCTTTTTAAAATTTCGTTAGCTAAATTCAAAAGAGCCTCGCCCCCGTCTATCACCCATAGATCGGGCGGAGCCAGCTTGTCAAAGCGCAAAGCTCTGTTTATAAGCATTTCTTTCATCTGATCATAGTCGTTTCTAGCTTCTAAATGCACATGACGATATCGCTCTTTTGCAAATTCGCCGTTATCAAAGCATATCATAGCTCCCACGCAAGCTTCGCCAAACATATGAGAGTTGTCAAATGCTTCGATCCTATAAGGCGTGTGAGTGAGTTCAAAATACTCTTTAAGCGAGCATAAAAAGTCATTATCGTGGCTTTTTATATAGTTTTTGATAGAAATTTCGGCGTTTGTTTTAGCCATCTCGCAAATTCGCTTTTTTTCGCCGATTTTTGGGGTTTTGACGCTAAAATTTTTGCCGTGCCTTTTGCTTAAAATTTCCTCTATCAAGCTTGCATCTTCAAATTCGTCATTAGTATAAATTTTAGTCGTTATCACTGGGCTGTCTATACTAAAGCTTTCTAAGATGATCTGCTTATAAGCCTCGTTTATCTCTTCGCTTGATGCGGTTTTAGACGGGGTTATGTTTTGATTTACGCCGATTATTTTGCCGTTTTGCACGCTAAATCTAACCGCGCAGATAAAATTTTCATGCAGATTTATGGCAAATACTTCAAAGTCTTCAAGTTTGGCAAGATCAACTTCTATCTTTACTTCCAAATCTTTTATTATTTCTATCTTATCGCGAATCTTAGCCGCTTGTTCGTAGTTTTGGTTTTTTGCGTATTGCATCATCAAATTTGACAAATTCGCCTGCAGGCTGTGCGGGTTTTGAAGGGCTAATATGGCTGAATTTACTATTTTACCGTAGTCTTCTTTGGTTATTTTGCCTTCACACGGCGCTTCGCAACGCTTGATCTGATAAAATAAACAAGATTTTTTGCCCTTGACGCAACTTCTTTTTTGAACGAGCTTAAAATTTAGATAAAGCGCTTCAAGCATCTCTCTTCCTCCCTTAAAATAGGGCCCGAAGTATTTGATATTTTTGCCTTTTATTATCCTGCGAGTAATGTCAAATCGTGGAAATTCATCGTCAAAATCGACATATATGTAAGGATAGGTCTTGTCATCTCGCAAAAGAATATTGTATTTTGGCTTTAGCTGCTTGATGAAAGAGTTTTCAAGTATCAGCGCGTCGGCTTCGCTTGGAGTTACTATGTATTCAAGATGAACCGTTTGGCTTATCATTTTAAAAATTCTAGCTCCTGCTTTAGGCGAAGGCGCAAGAGAGGGTGTGAAGCTAAAGTAGCTCTTAACGCGGTTTTTTAAATTTTTAGCCTTGCCTACGTAAAGAAGCTTATCGAATTTGTCAAAATACTGATAAATTCCCGGGCTGTTTGGCAGAGAGCGAATCTCGTCAATTAGCATCTAAATTTGACCTTATAGCCTCTCGAATGTTCTCAAATTTAGCGTGAATTTGAGGGTTTTTGGCTAGATTTATAAATTTGCCTTTGGATTTTTCTATGTAAATTTGTTTTTTTGCGATTTTAGGTGTAATGCTAAAGCGCAAATTTTTAGTAACGAAAAATTTTATATCTGAAATTTGACCTAAAATAGAGCCTTCGTTTGCGCTAGCATAAATTTTTAATAAGCCTTTTAACATATTTATATTACTATCTCGTTTAAACTCTTGAAGCCCCAAAGGGTGCTTAAGAGCAAAAAACAAAATGCTGTTTTTAACGTAGCAAAAGGCTATGAGGCGCTGGTGGTTTAAGCTTAGTAGCTTAACGAATTTAGCGCACTCGCTTTGGTTTTTTAGCTTATAGAAAAAGGGATTATTTACGATATGATTTATGATAAATTTAGCGTCTTTCATAAGGCGATTTTAGCATTTTTTTTGTTAATTTTTCTTAGCGGGTGCGGGTATAAAGCTGATCCGTTTTATGACGATTCAGACAGAATAAACACTACTAAAACCGAAAAAATAAATAAACTTTAAGGAGAAAAAATGAGGATTTTTGGACTTTTAAGCCTTTTGTTCGGGCTTGCTTTCGCTGCAGGAGGCGGCAGTAGCGAGCCTGTAGACCTTACTACGACTTGGATAGGTATAGCTTGTCTTATCATTTTTGTCGTGGGGTATTTTTTTATCGCCGCTGAAGAAAATTTCCATATAAATAAAGCAAAGCCTGCTATGTTTATCGGAACGTTTATGTTTATACTTATCGGCTTTTATATGGTTTTAAACGGCATGGAGATAAGCTCGCTAAAAAACGAGGTCGATCACCTGATCCTTGAAATTTCGCAAATCGTATTTTTCTTAATGGTTGCGATGACCTATATCGAGGCGCTCATCGAAAGAGACGTATTTAACACGCTTAAATATAACCTCGTTTCAAAAGGCTACACTTACAAAAAACTCTTTTGGCTAACGGGTGTGCTAGCATTTTTCTTAAGCCCGGTAGCTGATAACCTAACTACCGCACTTATCCTTTCTACGGTTTTAATAACTATAGATAGACACAATACGAATTTCTTAGTCGCAGGAGCTATAAACATCGTCGTAGCGGCAAATGCAGGCGGTGCATGGAGTCCTTTTGGCGACATAACTACGCTTATGGCTTGGGCTGCAGGCAAGGCTCCGTTTATTGATTTCTTAGCACTTTTTCCTGCTTCTCTTATCGGCTGGATCGTTACTGCGGTATTGCTTGTGCGCGTAGTTCCTGAAGGAAGTCCTCACTTTGATCCCGCTACAGAGCCTAAAGTAACTATCAAAAAAGGCGGCAAGGTAGTAATCGGGCTTGGAATTTTCACAATTTTTTCTGCCGTAATGTCGCACCAACTTTTCCATTTACCTGCTATGTGGGGTATGATATTTGGTCTTTCTTTGCTTAGTCTTTATACTTACTACTATAAAAGAATGTATAAAAACGAAGAGCCTATGCATGTATTTCACTACATGTCAAAGATAGAAAACGACACTCTTTACTTCTTTTTCGGCATTTTGGCGGCAGTCGGCGCGCTTCACTATTTAGGATTTTTAAATCACGCTGTTGCGCTTTATGATAAATTCGGACCTACGACTATGAATATCGCGGTAGGATTTTTATCGGCAATCGTTGATAACGTCCCTGTAATGTCGGCGGTGCTTAAGTCAAGCCCTGAAATGGGACTTGATCAGTGGCTGCTCGTAACGCTAACAGCGGGAATCGGCGGCTCTATGATCAGCTTTGGTTCTGCTGCGGGTGTTGGAGTAATGGGCAAGCTAAAAGGAATTTATACGTTTGGCGCTCACATGAAGCATGCTTGGACGATAGTGGTAGGCTATATCGTATCGCTTGTCGTTTGGTATGTGCAATTTGAAATTTTAGGATTATACTAATGACGCAATCAGATATTATAGTTTTGGATTTTGGCTCGCAATACACCCAGCTTATCGCTCGTCGCCTTCGCGAACAAGGCGTTTATACCGAAATTTTGCCGTTTAACGCTAAGCTTGAAGATATAAAAGCTAAAAAGCCAAAAGGGATAATTTTAAGCGGCGGACCTGCAAGCGTTTATGCAAATGATGCGTATTTTTGCGATCAGGGCGTATTTAAAATGAAGCTTCCTATCTTGGGAATTTGCTACGGCATGCAGCTTATCGCTCACGTAAATAAAGCCGAAGTTGTGGCTGCAAATCAAAAAGAATATGGGAAGGCCGAATTAAACGTAATCAAGCCTCATGATTTATTTAAGGATACGCCTGAAAAACAGATCGTGTGGATGAGTCATTCGGATATGGTCTTAAATTTACCAAACGGTTTTGAATCGCTTGCCGTAAGCGAAAATTCTCCTTATTGCGTATTTGGCGATGATAAACGTAAAATTTATGCGCTTCAGTTTCATCCAGAGGTGCAGCATAGCGAATTTGGAACGCAAATTTTAAAGAATTTCGCCAAATATATCTGCGGCTGCGAAAGCACTTGGAATATGGGAAGCTTTGCTAAAACGCAAATTGCGAAGATAAAAGAGCAAGTGGGCAATAAAAAAGTCCTATGCGCAGTAAGCGGAGGCGTGGATAGCTCCGTGGTTGCAGCACTTTTAGCTAACGCAATCCCTGAAAACGTCATACTTGTATTTGTCGATAACGGACTTTTAAGAACGGGTGAAAGAGAGCAGGTTGAAGCAACCTTTAGAACCAAACTAGGCGTGGAGCTTGTAAGTATCGATGCTAGCAAGATTTTTCTTGAGAGGCTTGCCGGCGTAACCGATCCTGAGAAAAAACGCAAGATAATCGGCGAAACATTCATAGAAATTTTTGAAAAAGAGGCTAAAAAGCACGATAACGTAAAATTCCTAGCTCAAGGCACGCTATATACCGACATCATAGAAAGCTCGGTCGTAGGCTCAAGCAAGACGATAAAGAGTCATCATAACGTAGGCGGGCTGCCTGACTGGATGAGCTTTGAGCTGATAGAGCCTTTAAAAGATATTTTTAAAGATGAGGTTCGACAGCTTGGGCTTGAGCTTGGTTTGTCTCGAGATCTTGTTTTTCGCCATCCATTCCCCGGTCCGGGACTTGCGATACGTATCATGGGTGAGGTAAATTCTCCTAGCCTAGAGCTGCTTCGCAAAGCTGACGTGATACTTCGTGACGAGCTTAAATCAACAGGCTGGTATAACAAAACTTGGCAAGCGTTCTGCGTACTTCTAAACGTAAATTCAGTCGGCGTAATGGGCGATAACCGCACTTACGAAAATGCCGTTTGTATCCGCGTGGTGGATGCAAGCGACGGCATGACGGCAAGTTTTTCAAGACTTCCTTACGATCTACTTGAAAACGTTTCACGCCGTATCATTAACGAAGTTAGCGGCATAAATCGTGTGGTTTATGATATAAGCTCTAAGCCGCCTGCAACGATCGAGTGGGAGTAGATAAATAAATCCTCGAAAGCTTTGGAATGTATCGTTTTCGAGGATTGTTTTTTGGTTATTTTAGTAAACAATGTATTTACATGTTAAAGAAAAAGTCTTCATCGATTAAGTAATCAGTAACTTCTTTTACTCCAATTTGTAATTCGGCAATTTTTGATATAAATGCTTCGCCATCCATTAAGTCTATTTGTTGCTTACCAGCTTTTTCAGCTTCTTCTATCGCAGATTTAGAAAAAGTTCCAGTAGTTATAAATACTGCTTTTTCAATATCGGTAGTTAAAGAACCTCTAAAATCACGTATTTCAGGAGAGCCTATAGAGCCTTGATATCTTTTACATTGAAATGCGATTTTAAAAGTTACCATACCGTTAATCTTTAGTGTTCCAGTGCCATCTATACCACCATCGCCTGATTTTTTTGTAATTTCAACTTGAGAAAAACCGCATTCCCGTAACAGTCTTTGCGCTAATCGCTCGAAGCCGTAAGGATTCATTTTTAGGAGTACTTCGTGTAATCTTTGCCTCCAGCTGCGTATTTCTTCAGGAGTATTATCTTCTATATCTAGAGAGTTTGACACAGAAGATGATGGTTCAGAAATTTGATTTATGTTTTTCTTTTTATAAACCTCCATACCGTCTATAGTCAGAATTTGTGTGAAATTAGTGCTAATAGACCATACACTTCTAGCGCTATTATCTATTGCACCGAAATTTTTTAGTAAAGTTCTTGCCCATGCCAATCTGTAATCGATTTCTGTCATATTTGTGTTGGTATGCATAACATCTAATACCCTATCAGACAACTCTAATATTTCGATTGCTTTTTTATTTATCTCATCATTTTTTCCAGAGCCGCCTAGCTCATGAAGTGCTGAAAAAGTTGCTTCAATCAAGTCTGGATAATTTGGCATATCATTTTGCATCATAATTTTTAAACTCCTTATTATTTAACTATTTATTCTTTGTATCATTATATATTAAAACATTTGTTTTATGCAAAAGTATTTATTTATGATACAAAAGTTATTTTTTAAGATAAAGATGCCAAAGTTGATTTTATAAACTCTCAAAAGATAATCCATATCAAGATTGTTTCCAATTAAACCTGCTAAAATTCCTTTGTTAATTTGATAATTGATATAAGTTGACAAAGGAAAACAATGAGTAAAATTTATAGTATCAAAGACGAAATCTGCTTTGAAAGTGGCGGTATAGTAAGCCAAAGACTGTTTTCAAATAAAAATTTAGACCTTGATCTTTACGCGCTTGATGTGACCGAAGAGCTTGACAAGGAGAAGCGATTTGGCGATTCGTTAGTATGGATTTTAGAAGGTGAAATTTCGCTATTTTGTGAAGATGAGAAATTTAGCCTTAAACAAAATGAAGCTTTTATTATAGAAAAAGAGACGTGGCGTAAGGTCGTGAGCAAAGAAAAGACAAAGATGATATTAATAGACTTTAAGGAGAATACAATGATAAACCACCTGCCAAAGGCTGAAATTTTCGCTCTTACGGATGCGATAGAGTATCAAGAGGATAAAGTCGTAAGCAAGACTCTTGTCAAAAACGAAAACGGCACGATGACGCTTATGAGTTTTCATGGCGAGCAGGAGCTTTCCACACACGCTGCGCCGGGAGATGCGCTACTAGTTGCGCTTGAAGGAGAGCTTGCGCTTACGATAGGAGATGAGAATTTTAATATCAAAGCAGGCGATAGTATCGTGATGCCGGGCAAGATCCCGCACGGGTTAAAGATAAAAGATAAATTTAAAATGCTTTTAATAGTAACAAGAGATAAATAAAATTTTTATATCAAGCCGGTTGCCGTTCTTATAAAATTTTGCTTTAAAGCTTTTATGATAAACTACTATCAAAAATTAAAGCAAATTTAAAGGAATGCTGTGATCGGCTTTGAGCGAGTTAGCAAGCTTTACGGCGATACTGAAGTAATTAAAAATTTCACTCTAAACATAAAAAAGGGCGAATTTTTTGTTCTTGCGGGATCAAGCGGTAGCGGCAAGACGACTACGCTAAAGATGATAAATCGCCTCATAGAGCCGACATCAGGAAAGATTAGCATAGACGGCGCAGATATCACAAGCTACGATCTGCGCGAGCTTAGATTAAATATCGGCTATGTTTTACAGCAAATAGCGCTCTTTCCGAATTTAAACGTTTGCGAAAACATCACCCTTATAGCCGAAATGAAAAAATACGGCAAAAAGCGTCGTGTGTCATTAGCTAAAGATTTGCTTCAAAGAGTAGGGCTTGAGCCGGATACCTATCTGCACCGCTATCCTGCCGAGCTTTCTGGCGGAGAGCAGCAGCGAGTAGGCATCCTTAGAGCCATCATAACCGAGCCTAAAATTTTGCTTATGGACGAGCCTTTTAGCGCGCTTGATCCTATCTCAAGAGCCGAACTTCAAGAGCTTATTAAGGAGCTTCATAAAGATCTTGGCATGACTGTCGTGTTTGTTACTCACGATATGAACGAAGCGCAAAATGTCGGAGAGAGAATTTGTGTGATGAATAGCGGGCAGATCGTGCAAGTGGGAACCGCAGGGGAGATTAAAGATATGCCCGCTAATGAGTTTGTGGCTAAATTTTTCCAGGCGACGCAAGTATGAGTGAGCTTTTTTCTACGCTTTATGAGAGGCAAGATGAGCTTGTGCGAGCTGCTCTTGAGCATTTGCAAATTTCGCTTTCTTCGCTTCTTTTGGCTATCTTTATAGCAATTCCTCTTGCGATTTTTATCTCAAATCACAAGCGTATAAGTGAGTTTGTTTTGCAGGTTGCAGGGATCTTTCAGACTATACCTTCGCTTGCTCTTTTGGGGCTTTTTATACCGATTTTTGGTATCGGTGCGATACCGGCCATAATAGCTCTTGTCATCTACGCACTCTTTCCTATCGTGCAAAATACCCTTACGGGTCTTCGTGAGATAGATCCTGCGCTAAAAGAAGCCGCTAGGGCGTTTGGCATGAGTAAATTTGAGCGCCTAAAGAAATTTGAGCTGGCTCTTGCTATGCCTGTTATCATCTCAGGCATTAGAACGGCTGCGGTTATGATCATAGGAACCGCTACTTTGGCAGCACTTATAGGAGCGGGCGGGCTTGGGACGTTTGTGCTTCTTGGTATTGACAGGAACGATACTTCGCTAATTCTGATAGGAGCGATCTCATCTGCGCTTTTGGCGATAGTTTTTAGTGCGGGCATTAAATTTTTAGAGCGACAAAAGCTTAAGCTCGTTATAACTGCTCTTGCAACGCTTTTACTCGCTCTTGCGCTGTCTTTTGTGCCAAATATTAGCATGCAAAAGGATCGTATCGTGATAGCGGGCAAGCTTGGTGCCGAACCTGAAATTTTAATCAATTTATTTAAAGAGCTCATAGAAAAAGAGACTGATTTAAAGGTCGAGCTTAAAGCGAATTTTGGTAAGACAAGCTTTTTATACGAGGCGTTAAAGGCGGGAGATATTGACATCTATCCCGAATTTACGGGTACTATTTTATCAAGCCTTCTTAAAAATCCGCCCGCAAATTTGTCAAATGACGCAAGAGAGGTTTATGCGGCTGCAAAAGAGGGTTTGGCAAAACAGGATAATCTTGTTTTACTTGATCCGCTTGGGTTTGAAAACACTTATGCGCTTGCGGTCTTGCGTAAATTTGCTCATGAAAACAATATCAAAAGCATATCTGATTTAAAGTCCGTTCAAGGCGGTCTAGCTGCCGGATTTACTCTTGAATTTAACGACAGGGAAGATGGAAATTTGGGTCTTAAATCTCTTTACGGTTTAAATTTAAATGTTAAAACCGTTGAGCCTGCATTGAGGTACAAGGCTATCTTAAGCGGAGAAGTTCAGGTGATAGATGCTTACTCGACCGATAGCGAGATAAGAGAATTTGATCTTGTAACGCTTAAGGATGATAAGAGGCTTTTCCCGCCTTATGAAGCGGCTGTTTTGATGAGACAAGATACTCTTGATAAATATCCGCAGATAGGGCATGCCCTGAGTAAATTAAACGGCAAGATAAGTAGTGAGCAGATGAGCGATATGAACTATGCCGTGCGGGTTTTAAAGCGTAGCGCCAATGATGTCGCGCGAGAATATCTAGTTAAAAACGGACTTTTAAAATAAAAAGTATCTTTTAAATTTTAGTTTTAGTATAAAAATAATGGTATAATATCTACATACCAAACAATATAAGGCGCTCTATGAAAAATCCGTTTCCATTTGAAACCTTAGCTGACGGCTCGACATTTTACGGTAGGCAAAACGAACTTGATAAAATTTATAAATTTGCGAAAAACTCTTCAAATTTGCTTATCTATTCAAAAAGACGCATGGGTAAAACCACGCTCATAAAGGAGTTTATGCGCCGTCATCAAGAGGAATTTGTCTGTATATATAGCGACATCTTTGATATGACTTGCGGAGAGGATTTTGTAAAAGAGTTGCTTAAAAATGTCGCCAAATCACAAAAAGCGAATTTTCAAAGTACATTTAAGTTTATCCTTGCCAAACTCAAAAGAATAAGCTTTGAGATCACGCTTGATCCACTTACTTACGAACTTTCGGCAAGCCCGATGATAAAAAACGCAAGCTTTGACGAGGCGATGGATGATCTGTTTAATATGCTTGATGAAATTTCAAAAGAGAAAAAAGTAGTTTTTATCATCGATGAATTTCAGCAAATAGCCGAGTTTAGCGAGCTTAAGATAGATGCGAGGTTGCGTAAATTTATGCAGACCAGTAAAAATATCTCGTTTATATTTCTTGGCTCAAAGCGCCATATATTAACTTCACTTTTTAGCCATAAAATGCCTCTTTTTGAGATGGCTACTCATTTTGAACTTGGCTTCTTAAAGCAAAATGAAATTTATAAATACGCTAAAAATTTCTTAAAAACAACTCAAGCTCAGATAAACGAGCTTGCCGTTATATGCAAATTTGATACGAAGCTTATACAAAATGTTTTGTATTTTATCTATGAAAATGAAAAAACAATTGATAAAAAAGCGGTTTTAAGCGCACTTGATACAGTGCTACAAAGCAAAGACGGCGCTTATAGGCTGGTTTTTGATACATTTACAGGCAATCAAAAAAAAGCTCTTCAGATCATCATCAAAGGACAAAAAGAGTATTTTTCACTGGGCGTTTTGTCGCAATTTAACATAAGCAAAACGTCCTTGCAAGCGGCGCTTAAACAACTTTTTGCTAAAGAGATAATAGATAAGCAAGATGGGGAATTTTTTATCCCCGATACGACATTTGGCTTTTGGCTTGAGAGGGTTTTTAAGCATAGATAAACTCTAAATTTGGAGAGAAAATTGAAAAGATTTATAATAGATGATGAAAACATAGGTGTTGATAATATCTTTAAGATAATAGACCCGAAGAAAAAAGATAGGATTTATATAGTTACAAATGCAAGAAAAAAGATATCCATGCAGACTTTAAAAATTTTAAACTCTAAAAAAGTAAAGTTTAAAATTTTTATGATAAGCGATGCGGATAGAGATTTTGCCGATAAGATAATAGTCTTTTTAATGGGAAAATTTTTTGATAAGAAGGGTAAAATTTGCGTAGTTAGCAATGATAAATTTTACGATAGCGTAATAGGATTTTTTAACGCTTTAAGAGCCGAAAAAAGGGAGAAATTTAAAAAAATAACTTTACAAAAAGATGTAAGTTTAAAAATAGACGAGAATAGAAGCAAAGAGGTTGAAAATATTTTGTTAAAATCTTCAAATCTTCAAGAGCTTCATATCATGCTAAAAAGTGCTTACGGCAATGATGAGGGGCTGGTTATATATAAAACTTTTAAACAAAAAGCAAGACAAATTTATGCCTCCAAAATGCTTGCTTCACCTAAAATAAAAACTCTGCCTAAGGAGTCTAAAAACAGCTCAAATTTGGATTATGAAACCAAACAAGATCAATTAAGCCCAATAAAAAATGCCGAGACAAACAATCTTTTATCCAAAAATTCCCAGGAGATAAAAAAGATAGCAAGAGAAAGTAAGAACACTTTGGAGTTTCATAACGCACTTATAAAAAAATACGGCAGCGGCGATGGAGTTACGATATATACGATTTTAAAAGATAGAGCAAAAGCCTATTTTCAAAAGAAGGGAAGTCTAAAATGATCTATCTAGTCGGTTCAAATTTGGATTATGAGGGCGCAAAGACGCTTAGGCTAAATGAGATTAAATTTAGCGAATTTGAAGTTGATTTAAACGAATTTGAAGCGCTTATCATAACCTCTAAAAACTCTATAAAAGCGTTAGAATTTAATAAAATCAAAATCGATAAAAATTTGCAAATTTACGCCATAGGCGACGCAAGTGCAAACGCGGCAAAGCAGATAGGATTTGATAGAATTTATATCGGACAAAACTCGCACGGCAAAGAGTTTGCAAGCGAAATTTTACCGCTTTTAAAAGATAAAAAAACGCTTTATCTAAGAGCTAAAAAAACGGTTTCAAATTTAGGCGGGATTTTAGAAACCGCAGGCGTTAATATAACTCAGATAGTAGCTTACGAAAATGTCTGCTTGAAGGCGGAAATAGGGCTAAAGCCTGAACCAAAAAGCGTGATCATATTTACCGCTCCTTCGGCGGTTAAGAATTTTATCTCGAATTTTGGCTGGGATGATAGCTATAAGGCTGTTAGCATAGGACAAACGACAAGCAAAGAGCTGGATAAATTTACAACTGCTACCACAAGTGAAATTCAAAGCGTAGAGTCTTGTATAAGGCTTGCTAAAACATTACTTTAAGCAAAATCACTATATAATTTACTTGCCTGAGTGATTTGGCAGCGTATTTTTTTGGGTCCAACACATTAGTATGGGCGAAGATGTGCGATATCTGTGTGATGTGGCTTTGCCTGAACGCCTAAAAGCGCGAGAAGTTGCAACCTAAGGGATGTCGCCTATTTGCAAGGTTGGCTTTAATTTAGGGCCGCTTACTTACGCACCGCTCGCTCGGGTGTTTTAAATTTACGGAGACGGCATGGATATACTAATAGTCGGTAGCGGCGGGCGCGAATACGCCATAGGCTTAAAGCTTAAAAGCGAAAAAAACGTCGGTAAAATCTACTTTGCTCCGGGCAATGGAGCCACTTCAAAACTTGGCGAAAATATCAAATATAAAAATTACGAAGAACTTGCAAAATTTGCTAAAGACAAAGGTATAAATTTAACTATCGTAGGTCCTGAAGCGCCGCTTAGCGAAGGGATAGTAGATATCTTTAAGGCAAATGACTTAACTGTCTTTGGACCAAGCAAGAGTGCCGCTAGGCTTGAGGGCTCAAAGGCTTTTATGAAAGATTTTCTTGCAAGACACGCTATAAAAACGGCTAAATATCTAAATACTAATGACGTAAATAAAGCAAATGAATTTATAAAATCCTTAAAAACGCCGATCGTGGTAAAGGCAGACGGACTATGTGCAGGCAAGGGTGTAATAATAGCAAAAACTCATGAAGAGGCTTTTGAAGCTGCTAAAGAGATGTTAAGCGGCGAAAGCTTTGGCGAGGCCGGTAAAAGAGTAGTTGTAGAGGAGTTTTTGGACGGATTTGAGCTTAGTTTTTTTGCTCTATGCGATGGCGAAAATTTCGTAAGCTTGCCGGTGGCTCAAGATCACAAAAGACTGCTTGATAATGACGAGGGTCCAAACACTGGCGGTATGGGAGCGTATGCACCAAGTCCTCTAGCTACGAAAGAGCTTATAAAACAAGTTGAAGAAAAAGTAGTAAAGCCTACTTTAAGAGGCATGAAAGCTGAGGGAAGTGAGTTTTGCGGAGTGCTTTTTGTGGGGCTCATGGTAGTTGAAAACGAGCCTTATGTGCTTGAATTTAACGTTCGTTTCGGTGATCCCGAGTGTGAGGTTTTGATGCCTTTGATTGAGTCTGATCTGAGTGAAATTTTATATAAGGCAGCAAGCGGAAAGCTTAGCGAAATAGACGTTAAGATAAAGGATGAATTTGCCGTCGGAGTCGTAGTTGCTAGCAAAAACTATCCTTATAAAAATAGCCCTAAAGCCAAAATAAGCGTAGAAGATGTTCCCCAAGGCTCTCATATAGCCTATGCGGGAGTTGGCGAAGAGAGTGGTGAAATTTACGCTGACGGCGGTAGAGTGCTAGTGTGTGTAGCAAGCGCAAAAAATGTAAAAGAGGCTAGAGATAGGGCTTATAAACTCTGCGAAAATGTAAAATTTGACGGTATGCAGTATCGTAAAGATATCGCTTGGCAGGCTCTTAGATGAGCGAAAATATCCTAGATAGGCTTGACAGAGAAGGTATTCGCCTAGCTTCTACCAAAAAGCGTGCCATGTCTTATCTGATAGATGAGCTTTTGATATCTGTTTTGTTTACCGTGATTTACTGGGGCAAATTCGCAGAGACGAGCAGCTATGAAGAAGTGATGAATATAACTTACTCTTTGATTCCTCAAGTTGTGATGCTAAAGGTTTTGTATCAAGCGTTTTTTATCTGGTATTGCGGCGCAACTCTTGGCAAAATCGCCATGAAGATAGTTTGTGTAGATTTAGCACTTTTAGATAAGCCCAATTTAACTGCTTCCATCACAAGAAGTATCGTTAGGATCATTAGCGAAAACTGCTTTTTCCTTGGCTTTGCTTGGGCTCTTGGAAACCAAACCCTTCAAACGTGGCATGATTTGGCCGCAAAGACAGTGGTGATCGATGTTTATTAGAGTATTTTTTATATTTATTTTTTTTGTTTCAGCCCTTTTAAGCGCTCAGGATTTTGAGCTTTTAGCCGATGACGTAAATCGTCAAGGAGATATCGTAACGGCTGAAAAAAACGTACTTGTTTATTCTTCAGAGTATCTGATAAGCGCGGACAAGGCTGTTTATGATCAGCAAAAACGTATCTTAGAGCTATTTGGCAACGTAAATGTAATGCGTGGAGAGGATGAAGTATCTCGCTGCGGGTATGCTAAAATCGATCTAAATAGCAAGGATAGTAGCTATGAAGCGCTATTTATGATGAATCGCGATATGGAAGTTTGGATGCAAAGCGATGAGAGCGAGAGTAATGAGAAATACTACAAAACAAGCGGCTCTATCGTATCAAGTTGCAATGTCCAAGATCCTGATTGGAGTATCAAATTTAGTAGTGGAAAGCTAAATAAACAGAGTAAATTTTTACACCTTTATAATCCGGTTTTTTATCTGGGTAAAGTCCCTGTTTTTTATCTTCCTTATTTTGGATTTTCAACCGATACTAGACGCAGAACCGGACTGCTTCCGCCTGATTTAGGATATAGCAAGAGTACAGGAATTTTTTATAGCCAACCTATATATATAGCCGAATACAACTCTTGGGACATAGAGCTAAATCCTCAAATTCGAACACTACGCGGTTTTGGAGTATATGGAACATTTAGATTTGTGGATTCGGCTTATTCTAAAGGCTCTGTTAGCGTGGGCAAATTTTGGGACAAGACAAGCTATAGAGAAAGACAAATTTCTAAAAATTCAAATAAGCTACCTTTAAAAAACAAAACTCATCAAGGGATAGAGATAAAGTATGAACGCGATAGGCTCGTAAAACACTTGATAGGTGGAGATTTGCAAGAGGGATTGTGGCTTGACGCTACTAAATTAAACGATATAGATTATATAAATTTAAAAACAAGAAAAAGTTATAACGAAGGAGAAAATCCTCTTGTAGCATCAAAAATAAACTACTTTATAAGTAGCGATAAGCATTATGTAGGAGCATATGCTAGATACTATGTTGATACTGCAAAAGTAGGTAGCAAAAATGAAAACAAAGATGTTCTTCAAGAGTATCCAAGCATCCAATATCATAAATACACAGACTCTTTTGTTTTGCCTAATTTATTATATTCTGTTGATATGCACTCTCATAATTATACTAGGAAAATAGGCGTTAAGGCGATCCAGTATGAATTTAAAATGCCTGTTTCCTTACATGTTCCTTTGTTTAATGATTACGCAACTTTATCATATTATCAAAATATATATGCTACTCAGGTTAATTTTTCAAACAAAATGTATAAGCCTACAGGTAAAAAAGACAAGAGCGCAAGCTATATAGAGAGTGGACATAAGATATCTATGTATAGTGACGTAGCAAAGGCGTATGATAAATTTTACCATAGCCTAAATTTTGGTCTTAATTATATTTTTAGGGGATATAGCTCAGGAAGTGTCCCTGATGATAATGATGATATTTTTGTCTATGATATGGAAGGAAATAAATTTCAAAATTTTATAAGTTCTCAGTATACGCAAAATGAAGCAGTGGGAAGTCTTTCTCAGTATTTTTTCTCTAGCCAAGGAAGAAAAATACTAAAACACTATATATCGCAAGGATATTATACCGATAAAAGCGAATATTCAAACCTTAAAAACAGTATTAGTCTATATCCTTATACTAATTTATATGTTTATAATAATTTTGAATATTCCCATAAGCGTAAGCGATTTGAAAAGATTCAAACAGGTTTAACATACTCCAATAAGCATTTTTCTACCAATCTACAAAACACCGTACAGATCAAAAAAGAGCAAGATAGACAAAGCTATTTTACAGGAACATTTGCTATAGCTTTACCTAGAGATAATAAGCTTTATGGCGGATTAAAGTATGATATACAAAAAAGATATACTAAGCAGTGGAATTTAGGAATTTTGCATAGAAGAAAATGCTGGAATTATGCTTTTACATACCAGAAAGATAACGAGCCTATAACTACACATAAAGGTCCGGCTACGAAAAAAACGCACGGGTTTTATTTTACGATCAACTTTTACCCCGTAGGCGGGGTTAATTATGATTTTTCTATAGATAAAGAATATGGTCCGGGAGCTAGAGCTTAATGGCTGAATTATCAGATCTAATGTTTGAAAACCAGCTTGAAGCCGCAGCTAAGCTACTTGAAATTTTGCCCAAAAAAGAGCTTGTGGAAAACAACTATCTTATTGTCTGCTCTTCTATCGACTCAGTTATATTAACGGACGTAGTATCAAGAGGGCTAAATTTAAGCTACGAAATGCTCTTTACGGAAAGAGTTTTTGCTCCGAACAATCCCGAGTGCGAGATTGCTATGGTAAGCGAAACCGATGAGATACTTGTGCATGATGAGCTTGTTAAGTCGTTTGGGATAAGCTATGACTTCATATACGGCGAAGCTCAAAGAAAGTATGAGGAGAAAATTTTAAAAAACGTATATAAGTATAGAAAAGGAAATTTAATAGGAAATTTAAAAGATAGAAATATCTTGTTGATTGACGAGGGTTGCGAGACGGGCATAACCGCTCTTATTTGCATCAAAACTCTTATGAAAGAGGGCGTTAAATCCGTTAGATACGCTACTCCGCTTATAGCTACGAATGTAGCAAGTCAATTAACTCAACTTGTAGATGAAATTTATGCCGTGCATAAGATCGCAAATTTTATCGACGTGGATTTTTACTACAAGAACAAGATCGAACCAAAGCCGTCAGTTATACTCTCTATATTGGAAGAGAGTCCATTTTACATACCACTACAAAAACAAGGAGATATTAAAGCATGCAATATTCAATAGAAGTTAATAACCAAATTGAAATTTATGATATAAACAAAGTCGCAAAACAAGCAAGCGGAGCCGTTTTATTGCGAGTGAAAAATACGGTCGTTTTAGCAACCGTCGCAAGAGAGGATACTCAAGTAAGTGAGGATTTTTTACCGCTAACGGTGCAATATATAGAAAAAGCTTATGGCGCAGGCAGAATTCCCGGCGGATATGTTAAGCGCGAAACTAAACCGGGTGACTTTGAGACTCTAACAGCTCGCATCATAGATCGCTCCTTGCGACCTCTTTTTCCAAAGGGTTATGCGTATCCTACGCAAATCGTAGTTATGGTACTTTCTGCCGATCCTGAAGTTGATTTGCAAGTAGTTTCTTTAAATGCAGCTTCCGTCGCCCTTTATCTAAGCGATATTCCTGTGAATTCTCCTGTGTGTGGTGTAAGAGTCGGGTATATAGACGATAAATTTGTTATAAACCCAAGCAATTCGGAGCTAAAAAGTAGCGCTCTTGATTTGTATGTAGCGGGTGTTAAGGATGAGCTTTTGATGATAGAGATGAGAAGTATCGCTCAAGCAAGAGGCGAAGTTATGCCTATGATAGCCGTTGATGCGATTATGGATCCAAATTTAAACGACGGAATTATTTTACAGCAAGACATGAATGAATTTAGCGAAGATCTTATCGTAGAGGCTATAGCCGAAGCCGGCAAAGCGATACTTAGAGCATCAAACGCTTATGAAGAGGCGTTTGAATCGCATAAAAAGGCTGACGCCGAGCTTGAACTAAAACCTGAGATAGAAAATGAAAGTATCGCGATATATCTTGATGAATTTTATAAAGACGATGTGAAATTCGCTATCAATCAGATGGCAAAGAGCGAGCGTGCAAGCGAGCTAAATAAGATAGCCAAGCAGGTTTTAACCGACGAAGTCGCGCAAAAAGAGGGTTGGGAAGAGGACGTGATAATGAACGTTCTTGGCAAGTATAAGAAAAAAATCGTTAGAAACCAGATCATAAACGAAGGCTTAAGAGCCGACGGCAGAGGACTTAAGGATGTGCGCCCTATAAGTATAGAGACAAATATACTGCCAAATGCACATGGCTCTTGTCTCTTTACGCGCGGACAGACTCAAGCGCTTGTGGTAGCTACGCTTGGAACGGATACGGATGCGCAGATGTATGATATGCTTACCGAAAAATCTGCAATCGTGGATAAATTTATGTTTAACTACAACTTCCCCGGCTTTAGCGTAGGTGAAGCTAGCCCTCTAAAGGCTCCTGGCAGACGAGAGCTTGGGCACGGAAACTTGGCTAAGCGCGCTCTTACTCCAAGTGTAGATGTAGATTCGCCTTATACGATTCGTCTGGTTTCTGAAATTTTAGAATCAAACGGCTCAAGTTCTATGGCAAGCGTGTGTGGAGGCTCTCTTGCTCTGCGTGCGGCAGGAGTAGATACTGTAAAACTTGTAGCAGGTGTTGCTATGGGGCTTGTGTTTGAAGGCGACAAGCATGCGGTTTTAACCGATATAATGGGACTTGAAGATCATGACGGCGATATGGACTTTAAAGTTGCCGGAAGCAGCGAGGGTATAACTGCGCTACAAATGGATATAAAGCTTGGAGGAATTAGCCTTGATGTTTTAAAAGAGGCTCTTTATCAAGCTCGCGAAGGAAGACTTCATATCTTAAATTTGATGGAAAAAGCAAACGAAGAGATAGCTGTAAATGATGAAATTTTACCTAAACTTGAGCTGTTTAGCGTTGATCCTAGCAAGATAGTAGATATCATCGGACAAGCCGGCAAGACCATAAAAGAGATCATAGAGAAATTTGAAGTTTCTATTGATCTTGATAGAGAAAAAGGCGAAGTAAAAATTGCGGGAGCTCAAAAGACAAAGGTTGATGCAGCCAAAGATTATATCATCCAAATAGTTTCAAAAGACGGCTCTAAAAACGGATTTGGTGGAAAAAGAAGAGACGGCAGAGATAAAGATAGAGCAAAGCCTACTTTTAATATAGGCGATGAATTTGAAGGCGAGGTTAAAAAAGTAGTCGAATTTGGAGCTTTTGTAGGACTCAAGGGCGGAGTTGACGGCTTGCTTCATATCTCAAAAATTTCAACACCGCTAAAAGAGGGCGATAGAGTAAAGGTCAAAGTAAGCGAGCAAAAAGGGCATAAAATTTCCCTTGTTTTAGCAGAATAATTCAAAAGGATAGTATCATGCAGTATAAGAAGTTGCTTTTCCCAATCGGTGCGGGGGATGATGTAAAAGAACGAATTTACGGGGCTTTGCTCGTGGCTAAGCATTTTGATACACATATTGAAATTTTAGCCAGTCAGCTTGATCCAAGCGCGGTTTATAATATGAAAATGACTCTTCGCGGCGGAGTTTTGTATGAAGAGTTTTTAAAAGCTGCAAAGGCGGAGCTTGGCGTGGAGCACGAACAAAACGAGGCTCTGTTTAAGAAAATTTGTGCCGAACTTGGCGTGGAGATAAGCGATACTCCTACGGGCAAGGCAAGCGCAAAATTTGTTACCAAAAGTGGCAAAAGAAGCGTTGTAGTGGAGCATGAGTCAAAATTTTGCGATATGGTTGTAGCCGCAGCTCCGCTTGACGGTAGGGTTACTGGCACATTTGAGGCTGCGGTGCTAAAAAGCGGCAAGACGGCAATAGCCATACCAAGAAAACTAATGAAATTTGGCACGGATAATATCCTTGTTAGCTGGAACGGTTCTACTCAAAATTCGCGCGCGCTTTCAAGCTCGATAGAACTGCTTAAAAAAGCAAAAAAGGTTCATTGTATCACTTGCAAAGCTCATCCTGACGAATCTGCCGAAGAGAGCTTAAAAAAGCTTGAAGAGTATCTAAAGATACACGATATAAACGCGACTTTTGAAATCGTAAAGACTACTTCCGTTCCAGGAGAAGCGCTTTTAAGATCGGCAAAAGAAGGGAATTTTGATCTTATAGTTGCAGGCAGGTATGGAGAAAACGGCTTTAGAGAAATTTTCCTTGGCGGAACTACGAGATACTTTTTAAAACACACTCAAATTCCGGTATTTATGTAATAAGAAAGGGCGCATATGCCCTTTTTAGCTAAAATCCAATGATTTAAAATTGATTTCGCATTTTTAAATGTTTTATTAAATAGTCAAAATTTAAGCTATTTAAATATCAAAATCTAGCAGCGGTTGGTTTGAATGGTAAAAATTAAATACAAAACAAAATTAGATAGCTTAGTTTTAGCAAGTATAAATAATGAGATCAAAAGAGGGGAATCGCCCCTCTTTAATGTTAATTTTTAAGAGTATTTTTTAAAGGAATTCTCTTTCTTGTAGTGTAATCGTTAGGGTAGTTTTTAGCCAAGTAAGTAAGGATCAAATTCTCACTTTCAGGATCAAATTCCCAAAGCCCTTGCGTTTCTTGCATCCATCTTATCAAGTCTTTCCATGTTTGCCTATCGCCTTTTTGTTTGGTTACGAGCGTTAAGCTATGACATGCCATGCAGTTTCCCACGATAAGTTCCCAGCCTTCATCTATCTTAAGCCCTGTTTCAGGGTCGATCTTAGGCTCGCTTGCTAGTGCAAAGCTAAGCCCAAGCAGCAGTGCGAGTAATTTTTTCATAGTCTACCCCACATATACGGCTACTCTATGACAACTGTTGTTCAGGTAGCCTTTTGGATTCCATGCAGGCAGAACCATTGGCTGCTTTTTGCCGTTTGTATCCGTAGCTCTTGCCCAAACTTCATAGTATCCTTTTTGAGGGAATTTGACCGAAGCTTTCCATGACTGCCACGCAAGCCTGTTTAGAGGTTTTTCTACGGTTGCTTTTTGCCATGTTTCGCCAAAATCGATGCTTATCTCCATCTCTTTGACTTCTAGATCTCCTGCCCATGCTTTGCCGCGAACTTCAAGTGTCTTGTCAAGATCCATTTTGAAATTTGTAACAGGATGAGATATGACTGATTTTACAGGCATTGACTCAATTATCTTCATCTCGGTATCTTTGCTTACTTTTGTTCCTGGAGCTACCGGATTAACAGGCACTTTATACGATTCTGACATTTTTGGTCCGTCATGAACTATATTTCTAACGGAAAGTTTAGTTAGCCATTTGCCTGAAACGGAACCAGGAAAACCTCCAGCAACAAGTCTCAACGGATAGCCGTTCATAAATGGAATATCGGCTCCTTCGTAAGCCCATGCTATAAGAGTCTCCTCTTCAAGAGCTTTTTTGATAGGAATTCCTCTACTAATCGGCTTTTTACTAGCATCTCCGTCAAGCGGGATATCGATACCTTCGTAGCCTACGTAAACCGCATCGTTTTTAATACCGCAACTTTCTAACACGTCTTTTACTCTCACGCCTGTCCATCTTCCGCAAGCTATAGCGCCAACTCCCCACTGAGTACCGCTTGTGGCAGGTATGATCTCGCCTCTGCCGTTTCCACCGCATTCGACTGTTAGAGCGTAAGTATAGTGTTTAAATTTCTTTTTTAGCTCTTCAAGTGTAAAAGTAGTAGGCTTAAGACAGCTCTCTCCGTCAATTACAAGTTTCCAATTTTTAGGATCGAGATCTTTTATCTCCGGCGCTAAACCGTTGTTTCTAACAAAAAAATGCTCAGGTTTTACAAATTCCGAATCAAAAAATTGAGGTAAAGTTTCTGCCGTTATAGGCTTGTCATTGTGGTAAAGAAGTCCGTTTTTACCCTCTATTTTGAAATTTTCATCTACTGCGGCAAGTGCTGCAGGTATAAGTCCGCTTGGATAATTAGCCGCAAAAGGGATGTTTGCTCCAACTAGCGCAGCAAACGCTAGAAGCGAGCTTTTCTTTAAAAATCCTCTTCTGCTCTCATCGGTCTTTCTTCCGAATATATCAAGATCGGCTTTGATAGGATCTTGTTTGTAAGCCTCAAAGAAACCTAACTCTTTTTTGTTTTTCATCTCATCTCCTTGTTTTGATGTTTGATTGAAGAAATTTTAAGATAATAATATTTTAGAAACAATATAAAAACGAATTAATATTTAAAGTTTAAGCAATTTCGCTACTAAAGTAATATTTATAGTTATAAATAAATTATCTTATATTTAAAGTATGATTTTGCAGTCTTAATTAAAAATCCTATACTATAGATAGTATTTATTGTGAATGTGTATAAATTTAAACTTATATTTAATTTAAATAAAATTTAATACATTTTAAGATTTGAGTTTTGAAGTATGGTGCGATCAGCGAGATTTGAACTCGCACACCTACCGGCACTACCCCCTCAAGATAGCGTGTCTACCAATTCCACCATGATCGCAACAGAAGTAAAAAATTAAAGAGATTCAGCCCGAAGTTGGGCTGAAATATTAAAACATTGGGTTTGCGTAAAGAATAATTAGTGTAACAACAAGTGCGTAGATAACTTGCGCTTCGATCATCGCTAGAGCGATAAACATTGTTGTCATAAGTTTGCTACCAACGCCAGGGTTTCTAGCTGTTCCTGAGATTGTAGCAGAAGCAGTGCTTCCCATACCGATAGCTCCACCAAGTGCCGCAAGACCTAGACCAAGAGCAGCCGCAAGAACTGAGTATGATTTTAGCATTTCGCCGTCACCTGCAAATGCGAATGAAGCAAATGCAGCCATAAGAAAAAGAATCTTTTTCATGAAATTTCCTTTGATGAATTTAAGCCAGTTCGGATCAGACCCCTACTTTGAAACTTTGTGGCGCATTTTATATAAAATTTGCTTTGATTTAGTTAAATTTTGAAAAATTTATCAACTAAATTTGCTTGTATCTAAAAATGCTACAAATTTACAAAATATTTTTAAGCTGTTTCGATTTTATACGAATTTATTAACAAAATTAATGAAATATTTTTAAGCTTAGAAATTTAAAAGCTTTTTTATGCTAATTTAAGATTTTTTAATGATTTTAAATAAAATTAAGGTTTGCTAAGTGCAGGATAAGTTCTCTAAAATCGGCTTTATATTAGCCGTTGCAGGAAGTGCGGTAGGTCTTGGAAATGCTTGGAAATTTCCATATTTGGTCGGACAAAACGGCGGCTCGGCTTTTGTTCTTTTGTATTTGTTTTTGACGTTTTTTATCGGACTTACCATATTTTTTGGTGAAGTAGCGATAGGAAAACTTTCAGAATCAGATCCTGTAAATGCTTTTAAAAAGCTTGCGACCACGAATAAAAACAGCTGGAAATTTGCCGGTTTTACTATGCTTGGAGCGATCATTCTCGTATCATTTTATACCGTCGTTATAGGCTGGATATTTAAATACGCTTTTATGGTTTTAACGAATTTGCCAGCTGATATAGAGACTTCGGCCGCTATATTTACCGATTTTGTCTCAAAAGATACATCGTCTCAAATTCTATTTTTTACTATCACGAATATAATTTGTTTTTACATTGTTTCAAAAGGTATCAAGAGTGGGATAGAGCGTGTAAATGTGTGGCTTATGCCGTCTTTGTTGGTGCTTGTGATAGCTATGCTTGCATACTCCGTTACTATGGACGGCTTTATGCAGTCGGCCAAATTTTTGCTAGTGCCCGATTTTACCAAAATAACCTTTGATAGTGTTCTTACCGCACTTGGACTGGCGTTTTTTACTCTTTCTTTAGGCGTGGGCGTCATTATAGTTTATTCTGCAAATTTGCCAAACAATACGAATTTGGTAAGCTCGTCCATAATCATCGTCATCATTAACGTAATAATGGGAATTTTAATAGGCCTTGTCATATTTACTTTTGTGTTTGAGTTTGGCGCCGAACCTAGTCAGGGAGTAGGGCTTGTGTTTATCTCCTTGCCTACATTGTTTGCTAAGCTAGGCACATTTGGGCATATATTTGCTTTTGCGTTATTTACCGCTCTTATATTTGCAGGCATTACTTCGGCTGTCTCTATGCTTGAGCCTTTTACATATTATCTTATAAGGGAATTTGGCTTTACACGTAAAAAAGCTCTTATCAGCATAGCCGCTTTCGTATATATCGCCGGAATTTTATGTATATTTTCAAATATCGAAGGCGTTAAGGAAAATTTAGTATTTTTCGGAAAGAGCCTATTTGACTGCCTTGATTATCTGGTTTCAAATATCATCATGCCTATTGGCGGTATCACGGTATCGGTTTTTGTCGGATTTGTAATCAAAAAAGAGGCATTACGTGAGCTTTACGGTCCTTATATGAGTAAATTTATGTTTGATCTTTGGTATTTTATGATTAGATACATTGCTCCGATTGCCATAGCCGTCATATCCGTAAACGCCATTTTGAGCTAGTTTATGCCAAGCGATAAATTTTCTAAAATAGGCTTTATACTCTCAATCGTAGGTGCTGCTATCGGACTTGGAAACGCTTGGAAATTTCCATATATGGTCGGTAGCAACGGCGGCTCGGCTTTTGTTCTTTTGTATCTTGTGTTCGCCGTAGTTGTGGGGCTTAGTATATTTTTTGCCGAGATGGCGATGGGTAAAATTTCAAACGCAGATCCGGTAAATGCCTTTAGGATACTTGCTCCAAGACACTCAAATTTATGGAGCTTTGCGGGCGTCATGATGATTACGGGCGTATTTGTGGCTTCTTTTTACACGCTTATCATAGGCTGGGTTATCAAGTATGCGGTTGCGTCTTTAGGAACTTTGCCTGTTAAGATAAGCCAATCGGGCGAGAATTTTAACAACTTCATCTCAACTGATATCTTAGGGCAGGTTATTTATTTTTCTATCGCTTTTTTTGCCTACTTTTTTATACTTTCACGTGGAGTAAAAAGAGGAATTGAACGCATAAATTTATGGCTGCTGCCTATGTTTTCGCTGCTTCTTGTTGCGATGCTTGTTTATTCTATGCAGATGAAGGGCTTTGGCGAGGCGGTTAAATTTTTGCTTGTATTTGATTTTTCAAAACTAACGAGTGAAGCCGTGTTTATGGCGCTTGGACTTGCGTTTTTTACGATGTGCGTTGGCATAGGCGCTATCATCACTTATTCAACTAGCCTTGATAGCAAGACAAATTTATTTACATCTTCTCTTTATGTCGTTATCCTAAACATAGTTTTTAGCATAGTTATAGGGCTTATCGTATTTACATTTGTATTTGAGTTTGGAGAAAAGCCTAGTCAAGGTGTTGGGCTTGCGTTTATCTCGCTTCCGACGCTTTTTGCCAAGCTTGGAGCTATGGGAAATTTACTGAGTTTTGCCTTTTTTACCGCTCTTGTTTTTGCAGGGCTTACTTCGGCTATTTCTATGGTCGAACCGCTTATATTTCACATAGTAAAAGAGTATAAAATTTCGCGCTTTAAAGCGATCTTGATCGTAGGAATTTGCGTGTATGTGCTTGGCGTGCTTTGTGCGCTTTCAAATACGAATATGTTTAAAGAGAGCCTAACGTTTTTTGGCAAAGGATTTTTTGACATACTTGATTATATCAGCTCAAATATCCTGCTTCCTCTTGGCGGTATAGTTATAGCCGTCTTTGTCGGATTTTTTATGAAAAAAGAGATGTTAGAAGAGCTGTTTTTGCCGTATATGGGTAAAATTGTGTTTAAAATTTGGTATTTCTTGCTTAGATACGTAGCGCCGACTTGCGTCGTGCTCGTTATGGTTAGGCAGATTGTGGGGCAATAGATGGAGCAAAAATTACTAAAGATAGAGAAAATTTTTAATAAACTAGCAGATATTATCGGATATATCTGTATATTTGTGATGTTTTTGATGATAGCCGATGTGTTTTTTAACGTTACTGCTAGATATTTTTTCAAATACGGCAACGTAGGGCTTCAAGAGCTTGAGTGGCACTTTTTTAGCGTTATTATAATGCTTGGTATGAGTTATGCGCTTAAAGAGGACGTTCATGTGCGAGTTGATGTCTTTTATGAGGGATTAAAGCCTAAAACAAAGGCGATTATAAATATGCTTGGAGTTGTGTTTTTTATCCTTCCTTTAGCGCTTCTTGTGGCTTGGCTTAGCTTTGATTATGTGGTTGAAGCTTATGAGTCAAACGAAGGAAGCGCAGATCCGGGCGGACTTCCTTACCGCTGGATTATAAAAGCTTTTATACCGTTTTCTTTCTATCTTTTGATATTTTTTAGCATAGGCTACTTTATCAAATACCTAAATTTATATATAGCGTGCAAAAGAGAGGAGCGAAAATGACCGGCGTTGTGATGTTTTTAGCGGCTCTTTTTATGCTTGCGATAGGATTTTCGGTTGCATTTACTTTTGGCGCGATTTCTGTTATCTTTGGTCTTATAGGGGCTATGGTAGAGAGCTTTGGTGAAGGAGACGGCTTTGTGGGCGGGCTTGAAATTTTTAAAGAGATGTTTGCTTTTATGCCTTATAGAATTTATTCCATCATGGAAAATAAAATCCTAATAGCCGTTCCGCTTTTTGTCTTTATGGGCATAATCTTACAAAAGACCAAGCTTGCTGAGCGTTTGCTTGAAAGCATGGCGTTTTTATTTGGAGAAATTCGCGGAGGTGTGGCTATCAGCACCGTCTTAGTCGGCGCTCTTCTTGCGGCTTCAACCGGAGTTGTGGGGGCAAGCGTTGTTGCTATGGGTGTGATGAGTTTACCTGTCATGCTAAAGTACAGATACAATAAAGCCTTAGGGTGCGGCACCATATGCGCTTCAGGTACACTTGGGCAGATCATCCCGCCTTCTATCGTGCTTATCATCTTGGGTGATGTCTTTACCGTGCCTGTTGGAGATCTATTTCGTGAAGCGATAGTGCCTGGACTTGCTCTTGTAGGAGCTTATATAGCTTATATTTTATTTGTTTCTTATATGAATAAAGACTACGCTCCGCCGGTGATTGATGAGAGCGGGATACCAAAAAGCAAGCAAATTTTTAATGCGATTAAGGCTATTTTGCCGCCTCTTGTGCTTGTATTGCTCGTTCTTGGCTCTATCTTTAACGGTATTGCCACACCGACTGAGAGTTCGGCGTTTGGTTGTGTGGGTGCGATAATACTTTCTGTCTGCTACAGAACTTTTTCATTTCAAACTCTAAAAGAAGCACTTGAAGAAAGCGTTAAAACCACCGCCATAATCTTTACTATACTAATAGGCGCAACAGCCTTTTCTATGGTATTTAGCTACACCGGAGGCGATGAGGTCGTAGAAGCCTTTATGTCAAATTTGCCTGGTGAAAAATGGGGCTTTATAATCTTAGCTATGATTACTATCTTTGTGCTTGGATTTTTTATAGACTTTGTTGAAATTTCTTACATCGTACTTCCTATCTTGGTGCCTATTGCTATGAATTTAGGTATAAATCCTCTATATTTTGCCATTATAATAGCCATGAATTTACAGACTTCATTCTTAACTCCGCCTTTTGGTTTTAGTCTCTTTTATCTTAAGGGAGTTACACCGCCTGAAGTTAGCACGATAGATATTTATAAAGGCGTAGTGCCGTTTATTCTGCTTCAAATTTCCATACTTATAATATTTACCATAATACTACTTTAAAACCGCTCCTTGCAAATTTGCAAGGAGAGTTTGATTAAAATAGAGCATTAACATTTAGGCGTTATAATTTTATAAATTTAAAACAGGAGAATTTATGAAAGCCTTAAGTTTTATTTCTATCCCTGCGGTTTTTGTTTTGGCTGATTCAAGCTTGCTTGAAATTTATAAAAACAGGGCATTCTTTCATCAGAATTTAAGCGATGCTAAAAGCTCTTTTTCTATCGAGGTTCCAAATACCATAAATATAAGAGATATCGACATTTCGGCAAGCTGTGAAGTGCAAAATTTAACCTTAAATGATGCCGAGTTCGTAAAAGACGATGAGTATAGCTTGCATGAGGAGCTTTCAAAACGTATTAAAAACCTTAATAACAAACTATCCGCGCTCAACTCAAAGTCAAATTTTTTATCGCACTTCACTCCAAGCGATAAGATGACGGCTGATAGTTTAAAAGATGAGAGTGATAAGCTTTATGATGTTGTGTTAAAAAATTTAGATGAAATTTCAGACACTCAACAAGGGCTTGAAAAGCTAAATTTAGAACTTAATAAATTTAAAGTAAAACAAGTTAAAAAGCTTGATCTAAGCTTTGAGTGCGAGCCTAAATTCGTAAAAATTTCATATCCCGTAAATGTAAAACTTAATCTGCAAAATGAAATTTCAGCCGACACCTCAAAATCGCAAGTAGATATCATTCAGGGCTTAAGCTTAACTAGCCCGTTTGCAAAAGATATAAAGAACCTCGATATCGCGCTTTATCCTTTTAGTTACTCGTCAAATTTGATCCCGCCGCATTTTTATCCGTGGTATGAGGGCAAGCCCGAGCCTATCCCTGTAAATAGCATGGCTGCGCCGATGATGGAGATGGCTGATGCCGCAAGCCTTAAGATGAGAAGCGCTAAGATGACTTCAAGTGAAGTAAGCGGACAAAACGTTCAAAATACCCTATCAAATTCATGGAGAATTTCAAACGTAAATTTAAAAGCGGGCGAGGATAATAAATTTGTCTATGATAGACAAAGCGTAAAGGCTAAATTTGAGATAGTCATAGACGGATACAGCGGCTCAAACGGCTATATCAAGGCTATCTTTACTCCTATAAAAAGCATGGAGTATGCAAGCACGGCCATGAAGATAGACGGCATAAGCGTGGGCAAGAGCTCAAGCTTTAGCCTAAAGCCGAATGAAGAGAATTTCGTATATTTTGGTAAAAATGATCTCATAAGCGTTAAAAAAGAGAGTCTTGTTAATTTTACTAAAGAGAGCTTTTTCGGTAACAAAAAGAAAATTTCAACCGGCTTTAGCTACGAGATAAAAAACGGCTCAGATAAGCCTTGGGATATAACTCTTATAGAAAAAGTTCCCGTTTCAACGCATGAGAGTATAAGCGTAGCCGTTAAAAATACGCCAAAAGAGAGTGAGATAAGCAAGCAGGGCGAAGTAAGCTGGAAATTTGAGCTTAAACCAAACGAGAACAAAAAAGTAGAATTTACTTACGAGCTTACAAAGCCAACAAATAATTAATAAAATTTGCATTTTTATAATTATTAATTAAAGCAAATAAAGATAAAATTAGCTTCGTTGAGCAAATTTAAACTACGACGGAAAGGCGACTTATGGCGAAAAAATTCATAGATGTAATGGATACCACCTTTAGAGACGGATTTCAGTCTGTTTTTGGTGCGAGAGTTTTGATGGATGACTTTTTGCCTGCCGTGAGCGCAGCAAAAGAAGCGGGTATCACACACTTTGAATTCGGTGGCGGCGCGCGCTTTCAGAGCCTTTATTTTTATCTAAATGAAGACGCCTTTGTTATGATGGATAAATTTAGAGAGATAGCGGGTAAAGACGCAAATTTGCAAACCCTAAGCAGAGGCGTTAATACCGTAACTCTTGATACTGGTAGCAGGGAGCTTGTAGATCTGCATGCTAAGATGTTTAAAAAGCACGGCACGACTACCATTAGAAATTTTGATGCGCTTAACGATGTTGAGAATTTAAAATACTCCGGCGAGCGGATAGTTCATCACGGACTTAAGCACGAAGTTGTGGTTACGATGATGGATCTGCCTCCCGGATGTGTAGGCGCTCATGATGTGGCGTTTTACGAGAGAATTTTAAGAGAAATTTTAGATGCGGGAATTCCTTACGATAGCGTTTGCTTTAAGGATGCAAGCGGTACAAGCAGTCCGCAAAAAGTATATGAAACTATCAAAATGGCTCGCAAACTGCTTCCTGCAAAAACTCACATCAGGCTTCATACTCACGAAACCGCAGGCGTTAGCGTGGCGTGCTATCTAGCCGCACTTGAAGCGGGCGCAGACGGTATTGATCTAGCCGCAAGTCCCGTAAGTGGAGGCACAAGCCAGCCTGATATACTTACTATGCTTCACGCCGTTAAAGGCAAGGACTACGATCTTGGCGGGCTTGATACTCAAAAAGTCTTAAAATACGAAAGAGTTTTAAAAGAGTGCCTTAAAGACTACTTTATACCGCCTGAAGCTACCGAAGTTAGCCCTCTTATACCGTTTTCTCCTATGCCGGGCGGTGCGCTTACGGCAAATACTCAAATGATGAGAGATAATAATATCTTAGATAAATTTCCCGATGTAATCGACGCTATGCAAGAGGTGGTTCAAAAGGGTGGATACGGCACTAGCGTAACTCCGGTGAGTCAGTTTTATTTCCAGCAAGCCTTTAATAACGTGATGTTTGGTAAATGGAAAAAGATCGCCGAAGGCTACGGTAAGATGGTGCTTGGCTACTTCGGCAAGACCCCGTCAAAACCTGATAAAGAGGTCATCAAGCTTGCAAGTGAGCAGCTTGGACTTAAACCTACCAAAGAAAACGCCATAGATATCGCAGATCGTGACGAAACAAAATCAATCAAATTTACAAAAGAGCTACTTAAAAAAGAGGGCATTGAAGCAACAGAAGAAAATATCTTTATAGCAGCCGCATGCAAGGAAAAAGGCATAGCCTTCTTAAAAGGAGAGGGCAAGGTAAATGTGCGCAAAATTTCTCAAATGCCTAAGGCAAAAGAGCAAATTTGCACTGCCAAAGAGAGCAAGGACGGCGTAAATGAAAAATATAGCGTTGTCGTAAACGGTAAAAAATTCGAAGTTGAAATTTACGATAGCCAAAACGCAGAAGTAGAGGTTAAAAGCATAAAGCCCGTAGGTGACGCTATGCTGATGCCTCCTGAAATTTCGCCTGCAGGAAGAAAGGCTACCAATGAAAACGGTAGCGGCGAAGCCGTGGTAAGCAGCTTGCCGGGAAATGTATTTAAAATTTTAGCAAAAGTGGGAGATAAGGTTAAAAAGGGACAAATTCTTATTATTTTAGAAGCTATGAAAATGGAGATAGAGGTAGTTGCGCCAAAAGACGGCGTAGTGAGTTCAATCGAAGTAGAACAGGGGCAAACGGTCAAAAACGGTCAAATTCTAGCTAGAATTTAGTATTTTTTTGATCTATGCTTTATAAAAATAAAATCAGATGATATAAATAAAAAGGAACAACAATGGTAAATGAATTCGATAAGTTGGGGTTGCAGGGTATCAAAAATATTTATCATAACTTAAGCTATGATGAGCTTTTTGAACATGAGAAAAATAACGGCGAAGGAAGGGTAAGCAGCAACGGAACCTTTATGGTCGATACGGGTATTTTTACCGGCAGAAGCCCTAAGGATAAGTATTTCGTGAAGCAAGATCCAAGCGCTAAATACATCGCTTGGGGAAAGGTAAATCAGCCTATCTCAAAAGAGCTTTTTGACAAACTTCTTAAAAAGGCCAAGGATAGATTAAGCGGTAAAGATATCTACGTGCAAGACGCATTTTGCGGCTCTAGCGATAAGAGTAAAAAATCGGTTAGATTTATAACAGAGGTTGCTTGGCAGGCGCATTTCGTAAAAAATATGTTTATTCGCCCGAGCAAAGAGGATTTGGCGAAATTTAGCCCGGATTTTGTAGTTTATAACGCTTGTAAATGTTCAAATGAAAATTTCAAAGAAGACGGTCTGAATTCAGAAGTTTTTGTTATATTTAATATCGAAGAAAACGTTGCCGTTATAGGCGGAACATGGTATGGCGGAGAGATGAAAAAAGGTATTTTTTCGATGATGAACTACTGGCTTCCTCTTGAAGGCAAGCTAAGCATGCACTGCTCTGCGAACGTAGGCAAAGGTGGCGACACGGCGCTTTTCTTCGGTCTTAGCGGAACAGGCAAAACCACTCTTTCAACAGATCCAAAAAGAAAGCTAATAGGCGATGATGAGCACGGCTGGGACGATGATGGCGTGTTTAACTTTGAAGGCGGATGCTATGCAAAATGTATAAACCTTGATCCTGAGAGCGAGCCTGAAATTTATGCAGCTATTAAGCGCAACGCACTACTTGAAAACGTCGTGGCGGATGCAAACGGAGTGGTTGATTATAAAGACGGAAGCAAGACCGAAAATACGCGCGTAAGCTATCCGATCGAGCATATTGAAAATCACGAGCCAAGCTTAAGTGCCGGACATCCGCAAAATATTATATTTTTAACGGCGGATGCGTTTGGCGTGCTTCCTCCGGTTGCAAAGCTTACAAAAGAGCAGGCGATGTATTATTTCTTAAGCGGATATACGGCTAAAGTTGCAGGAACCGAGCGCGGTATAACCGAGCCTGTAGCGACATTTTCCGCTTGCTTTGGCGAGCCTTTTATGCCACTTCATCCAACCGTATATGCTAAGCTTTTAGGTGAAAAAATAGATAAGCACAACGTAAATGTATATCTTGTAAATACCGGCTGGAGCGGCGGCGCTTACGGGGTCGGCAAAAGAATGAGCATAAAAGCTACTCGCGCTTGCATAAATGCCATACTTGACGGAAGCATAAGAGAGTGCGAGTTTGAGAATTTTGAGAAATTTAACTTATCTATCCCAAGAGAGCTTGCGGGTGTGGAAACAAAGCTTTTAAATCCGATAAATACTTGGGAAAATAAAGACGAATATATAGCCATGAGAGATAAGCTGGCTAAGATGTTTGAAGCAAATTTCAAACGATATGAAGATGTGAAAGAGGGCGTTGAATACGCAAAAGCAGGCCCAAAAGCTTAAATTTGGGCTGATTGCTTTCGGATTTATTTTTCTTGCGGGGTGCGACTACAAAAATAGCTATGATCCCGCAAGACTCAAAGAGGCAAGCCAACCTCAAATTTCTTACATAATAGATAGCGATGCGCTTAGCTATTTAAACGACTATCGCAGAGGTTCGGGACTGTTTGCGCTTAAATTCAACGAAAATTTAAGTCTGGCTTCTAAAAATCACGCCGAATACAGCGTGGCCAACTCATATATGGGGCATGACGAAAGTGCCGGGCTTTCTAAATTTACAGGCGTAACTCCGGGCGATAGAGCAAAATTTGCAGGCTATAACTCTATGCATGTGCTTGAAAATATAGCTTATAAGAGTGACTTTATAACCTCCATAGACGGGCTTTTTTCGGCGATTTATCATCGGTTTGCCTTTTTAAATTTAAGCGTAAATGAAGTAGGTTTTGACACGGCAACTTCTGATAAATTTAGCGCTTATGTTTTTTTGATGGGCAACTCAAATCTTAATGGCTTTTGCAAAAGAGGTGCGAGTGATAACGGTTCTGGTAAATTCTACACAAATGTCTGCGCGAATAAAGATATCAAAGTAAAAGACACTAGGCTTGAGGGGTTTTTAAAATCAACCAAACAGTATGTAAAATTCCCTGATAAAGCTCCTGTTGTGCCTTATTTTAGCGGCGAAGTTCCAGATCCGTTTCCTGAGTGCAAGATCACTGCAAACCCTGTAAGTATAGAGTTTAACGAGAGCTTAAAAGATATAAAATTTCTGAATTTTGAAATTTATAAAGGCGATGAGAAGCTTAGAAATTTAAAAATTCTAGATCAAAAAAGCGACATAAACCGCAAATTTTCATCTTATCAGTTTGCTGCATTTTCAAGAGATGTTTTTGAATTTGGCGCAGATTATACGGCTATTTTTAGTTACACGCAAGAAAATGAACCTAAACAGATAAAGTGGAATTTCAAGACCAAAACGCTTAAATTTCCTTATTTTGATGCAAAAGACGGCGATGTGCTGAGCGTAAAACCGGATACCGTATATGAAATTTTCTTTCGTCCAAAGGACTGCAACGACCTGCTTACAAGTTACTCTTATAATTCATCCGCTCTTTTAAATTCAGAGGTTAAACAAAGCGGAACAAACACTTTAAGCGTGAATTTAAGCGGCTTGGAGGGCGATATACTTACGATAAAGACAAGCGGTGGAGATGAGGTCAAAGTTCGCCTTAGCGAAAGTTCGCCAAAAGCCAAAAGCGAACGCAGGGAATATCTGATAAAATCGGCTTTCATGATACTTGGTGTCGTAGTAGTTTTCGTGCTTTTAAGCAGGAGATTTCGCGGGTAATTGAGCTTAAATTTAAGTGATTTATAGCTAGTTTGCACTTTAAATTTAACGCTTTTTCGCTATCTTGTGGATATGTTCATACTTAGAACTTGGCGCGTAAATTTGCATCCACTCAATCCCGTTACTCGCACTAAATAGCACGGCTATTTTGCCTTCATTCATTGCCTGTTTGGCAAGCTTTGTTGCAGCTATGCTTTCGCCCATATTTGGCGACATGCTTATATCAACATCCCCGCAATGCTCTAAAATAGGCTCAAAGTCAAACTCCAGGCTAAGCAAAATAATGATAGAGCCTCTGGCAAACCCTCTTGCATTCCATAAATTTTCAGCTCCGATTACGCATTCGCGCGTCCTATCAAAGCAAAATTTACCTTGTCGTGCTTTTAAAAACTCAAATTCGCTCAAATTTAGCGGTCGATAGATTACTTTGGTTAGCTCGCCTGCAAGATTTACGCTTTGTGCTTCATGACTAGCCCCCTTATAAACATACGCTTCAAGTGCATTTTCTAGTAGCGGCTTGATGACTTTGTCATGCGCGCTTACATGCGCCCAGTCGTTGCAGTTTTTGGCGACTTTGACGATGAGTGGTTTAAAATAATCCATATTATCTCCTAAACTCACGCATATTTGGTTGAAATTTAGCGCCCAAATTTTAAGATTTAAGCTAAATTTGTCGTTATTTTAGCCAAAATTTAATACAATCGCTTAAATTTAAAATCAAAAGGAAAAATCATGAAAAAGATGTGGTCGGGCAGATTTAAAAACGAAAGCAGTAAATTACTTGAAGAGTTTAACGCCTCTATAGGATTTGATAAAAACCTTTACCGGGAAGATATCGTAGGTAGCAAAGCTCATGCAAAAATGCTTGGCGAGTGCGGGATACTAAAGCAAGAAGAGGCACAAACCATCATAAAAGGACTTGATATAGTTTTGGGCGAGATAGAGCATAATAAATTCGAGTTTAAAATCGAGGATGAGGACATCCACATGGCTGTTGAAAAGCGCCTAAGCGAGATCATCGGAAGAGAGCTTGGAGGAAGACTGCATACGGCACGTAGCAGAAATGATCAAGTCGCTCTTGATTTTAGACTTTATGTGCAGCGTAGCTCGCTTGAAATCATGAATGAAATTTACTCTTTTGTTTCTACTTTAAGCTCTATCGCAAGCAAGCATCTTGATACGCTAATGCCCGGTTTTACGCACCTTCAGCACGCTCAGCCGGTAAGCCTTGCTTATCACTTGCTTGCTTACGCTTTTATGTTTAAGCGCGATTATGAGCGATTTGCAAGCTCGCATGAGCGAAATAACCTCTGTCCGCTTGGTTCAGCTGCACTTGCGGGCACACCACATCCTATAGATAGAAAGATTGTGGCGAAAGAGCTTAAATTTAGCGACGTTACGCAAAATGCGATGGATAGCGTTTCGGATCGTGATTTTGCTATGGAAATTTTATTTAACATAAGCGTTTTGATGACTCATGCTTCGCGTCTTTGCGAGGAGTTGATACTCTGGAGTTCGCAAGAATTTGGATTTGTAACTATTAGCGATACTTACTCTACGGGAAGCTCTATCATGCCTCAGAAGAAAAATCCCGACGTAGCCGAACTCATCCGTGGAAAGACGGGTCGCGTAAATGGAAATTTGATAGCGCTTTTAACTACTATGAAAGGCTTGCCGTTAGCCTATAACAAAGACATGCAAGAGGATAAAGAAAGTGTTTTTGATAGCGTACATACTGCGCTTACATCGGTTCATATTTTAAATGAGATGATGAAAGAGGCTAAATTTAATGAAAAAAATATGCTTGAAGCTACTAAAAAAGGGCATTTAAGCGCAACCGATCTGGCTGATTTTTTGGTGCGAGAAAAAAACGTGCCGTTTAGAACCGCTCACTTTATCACGGGTAAGGCTGTGGCAAAGGCTGAGAGTTTGGGCGTTGATCTAAGCGAGCTTAGCTCTGAGCAGTTAAAAGAAGTCGATGAAAATTTGGACGAAAATGCGGTTAAATTTTTAGATCTGCACGCCTCAAAAGAGGCCAGAACGTCGCTTGGCGGCACGGCAAATTCTAGCGTGCAAAGGCAGATAAATTTGATTAGCGAGTGGCTGAAAGAGTCAAGATAGAGTACAAAGATAAAAACAAGCCTATAAGGCGGGCATGATACACTAGCTTTAGTAAAACAGTTTTAAGCTTGCAATATGACGGTGCGGTATCGCTTATGCTTTTGCCGTGGTTTATGACAAAGGCGAAGTTAAACATAATTCAAGTGCAGTTAAATTTGCAGGACTTAAGGATATAAAATGCAAGAGATCAAAATCGTAAAAGTTGCAAAAAGAGATGAGGATTTACTAGAAAAAATTTTTGAAATTTGGTCTAAATCAGTTGGCAAAACCCATCTGTTTTTAAGTGAAGAGGAGATAAAAAAGATAGCCGAGTATGTTCCAAGAGCGTTAAAAGAGGTACAAAATTTATTAGTGGCGGTTGGAACGGGCGGCGAGCCTTCAGGTTTTGCAGGGACTAATAAAAACAAACTTGAAATGCTATTTGTAGCACCTGAAAATTTTAAAAAAGGCATTGGAAAATCCCTGCTTCAAGTAGCCATTAAAGAATATGGAGTAAATGAGGTTTGCGTTAATGAGCAAAACCCAAACGCTAGAGGATTTTATGAAAAGATGGGCTTTGAAGTCTATAAGCGAACGCCGTTTGACGATCAGGGTGCGCCATATCCGCTTTTGTATATGAGGCTTAAATCTTTAAAGTAATTAAATTAGGCGTTTTTGATACGCTAAATTTAATGAAGATACGCGCAAGATGAGAGATTGGAGTTTAGGCTACAAATTTGATTAATGTGAAGCGCTTTTTGAAAATAAATTTATGACCACAACTCCGGCTATAATTAGTAAGATGCCTATAATAGCGGGTGCGTCAAGCTTTTGACCCATAAAGAAATACGCAATAAGAGATATAAGAACTATACCTACTCCCGACCATATGGCGTATGCTATACCTATGGGAATTTGCTTAAAAACTATAGAAAGAAAGTAGAACAGCACGCAAAATATAGCCAAAGAGATAATGGCGTAAATCGGCTTCGTAAAACCATCGTTTAATTTTAAAAGCGAAGTCGCGATGACTTCTAATATAATTGTGATACACAGCAATACCCAATATTTCATTGTTTTGATCCTTTTGTTGTAAAATTTAAAGCGTGATTTTAATTAAAAACATTAAATCCTAAAATTAATAAATTATAAACAAATCTTAAATTTAGATACGATTGCTAGCGAGTTACGATTCTTTTTTTGGAGATAAAATATATTTTTATTTTACTTGGTTACGTGAAGTTTATGAGAAGTATCGGTGCGGATATCAATCAAGCAAAAATTTAAGCGAAATTCAAGCCATGAAGCCAAATTTCGCTTTTGGTAAATATTAAAATAGATTAAATTTAAAATGTACTTTGCGGATCGGTAGCTGCATCAACCCAGCCGAGTTTGGCGCCGCCAAGCATATGAAAATGCAAGTGCATAACTTCTTGACCGCCGTTTTCGCCGTTGTTTGTTACTAGGCGATAACCGCTTTTATCAAGCCCCATAAGAGTTGCGACCTCTTGGATAAATTTAGTCATCTCGCCCATGAGCGCAGCGTCCATCTCTTGGAAATTTTTAAAGTGTTTTTTGGGAATTATGAGGATATGAATCGGCGCTTTTGGATTTATGTCGTTAAAAGCTAGAAATTTATCGTTTTCTAGCACTTTGTTGCAAGGAATTTCGCCCGCTACTATCTTTTCAAAAATTGTCATTTCTTTCTCCTGTTTAAAATTTTCAAATTATAACAATTCAAAACTAAATTTTATAAAGCAAAAAGACCTTTTATGCAGATTTTATTAAAAATTGACTACAATCAGAACAAAAAATTTAACACGAGGTAAGAAATTTGCAAGAGTATAAAGATAGTATAAGTAGGTGTAGTAATTTAGCCGAACTTGACAGAATTCGAGTTGATCTACTTGGCAAAAAAGGTCTTATCACATCCGAATTTGCGAAATTAAAAGACATGGGCGATGATGAAAAAAAATCATTTGCGGCAAATTTAAATAAGCTAAGGGATGAGTTTGAAACCCTGCTTGCAAGCAAAAAATCAGAGCTTGAAAATAGTGAAATAAAGGCTAAGATGAAAGCAAGCGCTATAGACGTGACGCTCTTTAACGAGCCAAATTCAACGGGCGCTCTTCATCCTGTGATGGCTACTATGGATAAGATCATAGAGTATTTTATGATGCAAAATTTCTCTCTTGAGACAGGACCTCTCATCGAGGATGATTTTCATAACTTTGAGGCGCTAAATTTGCCTAAATATCACCCTGCGCGAGATATGCAAGATACGTTTTACTTTAAGGACTTTAAGCTGCTTCGTACGCATACTAGTCCGGTTCAAGTTAGAACTATGATGAGCACTAAGCCGCCTATTCGCATGATAGCTCCGGGAAGCGTTTTTAGACGCGATATGGACCTAACGCATACTCCGATGTTTCATCAGGTCGAGGGGCTTGTGGTTGAAGATGAGGGCGTGGTTAGCTTTGCAAATTTAAAAAGTATGCTTGAAAATTTCTTAAGATATATGTTTGGCGATGTGCAGGTTCGTTTCCGCCCAAGCTTCTTTCCTTTTACGGAGCCATCGGCCGAAGTTGATATAAGCTGTATCTTTTGTAAGGGCGAAGGGTGCAGAGTGTGCAAGCAGACAGGCTGGCTTGAAGTGCTTGGATGCGGAGTGGTTGACTCAAACGTATTTAAGGCGGTCGGCTATAAAAACGTAAGCGGATATGCCTTTGGGCTTGGAGTAGAGAGATTTGCAATGCTACTTCATCAAATTCCTGATTTGCGCTCGCTTTTTGAGGGAGATTTAAGATTATTGGAGCAGTTTAAATGATAATTTCAAGAAATTGGCTAAATGAGTGGATAGATATATCAAACACTAGCAACGAAATTCTTTTAAAGACGTTAAATTCGATAGGTCTTGAGGTTGATAGCTTTAATGAGATAAAAATTCCTGAAAAAATCGTAGTAGGGTATGTAAAAAGCAAGGCTAAGCACGAAAATGCCGAGAAGCTAAGTGTGTGTCAAGTAGATGTGGGAAGCGAAACTCTTCAGATAGTTTGCGGTGCTAAAAACGTCGAAGCGGGACAGTTTGTGCCTGTAGCACTTGTGGGGGCGGTTATTCCAAGCGGGCTTGAGATAAAGCGCGCTAAACTTAGAGGCGTAGAGTCAAACGGCATGATTTGCTCTTCCAGCGAGCTTGGATTAGTAAAAACAAATGACGGCATTATGCCTCTTGATGAGAGTATCGGAGAGCTTAAACTCGGCAAAGAGCTTAACGAGTATCCGATACTAAACGATACTTTTATAGAGATAGAGCTAACGCCAAACAGGGGCGATTGCTTAAGCGTTTACGGTATCGCTAGGGATGTTTCGGCAGCTCTTGATCTGCCTTTAAAAAATGCAAGCAAATACGACGAAGCTGAAAATTTGCTTGGAATCGGGCGAATTTTAGCGATTCATGCAGAGGAAAATTTAAAAAGCAGCTTTCAATATAGGGTGTTTGAGCTAAAAGATGCTATTAATGAAAATTTGCTTATGAAGATTAGATTAGCACTCATCGAATGCGGCAAAGAACACTGCGTGGAAAGACTTTTGGAATATGCTACGCATTCAACTGGAGTGCTATTTAACGCGTATGATTATGATAAGCTTAAAAAGGATGAAGACAGGGTTGTTTTTGATCTTGAAAAAGATAAATTTCTTGCCAGCAAAATTCTTGTAGGCGGTCAAATTTTAGGAGTTGCGGGCATATATCAAAGCGACTCGGCGGCTCTTGAAAAAGATAGCAAAAAGATCATTGTTGAGGCTAATTATACAGATCCTGAAGTTATAGCTACGACCATATTTGAAGATAAGCAAATTCCTCGCTCTACGCAAGTTTATCGTTCGCTTAGGGGCTCTGAGCCTAATATCGATTTTGGAGCGGATTATCTGTTTAAACTACTTGCAAATTTCAAAAATGCTATTCTTTATGCAGGCTCGCAGCAGACTTTGCTTACAAAAGAGCCTAAATTCGTAAGCTTTACGATGAGCGAAATGAATAAGATGATAGGGCAAGAGATCGCTAGAAACGATGTTGTTGGGATACTTAAAAAGCTTGGATTTGAAGTAAATTTAAACGCCGAAAAGGAGAGCGTAAATGTAAAGGTTCCGGAATTTCGTCATGATACGCTAAATTTACAAGATGTTTGCGAAGAGATAGTGCGAATGATAGGTATTGATAACATAGCTTCAAAACCTCTGAAATTCAGTGAGCAAAGCAGGATAAACGATACTTACAAAGACTACAAACGAGCTCTTAACTTAAGGCGAAAAGCTGCCGATGTAGGGTTTTTTGAATCGGTTCACTATGTCTTTGATGATGCAAAAGAATTAAGCGAGCTTGGGTTTAAGCCTTGCAAGGCTGAGCTTGCAAACCCTATCACAAGCGAGCTAAATACGCTTAGGCCGACTCTTATAAATCATCTTTTAAAATCTGCCGAGAGAAATATCAAAAATTATAAAAAATCGGTTAAAATTTTTGAATTAGGTAGCGTATTTAACGAAAACGGCGATCAAGAACAGAGATTTGGCTTTATCGCAAGCGGACTTGTTAAAGAGCCTACTTTGCTAAATTCCGCAAAGCCTGCCGAGGTTGATTTCTTAAGCTTTGCGTTAGCTATTAAAAATGTAATCGGTGATTTTGAGCTTAAGCCAAGCGGCGATGTGGGCTATCTAAGCGAATTTGAGCAGGCTAAAATTTATCAAAACGATATTTGCGTAGGCTACATCGGCAGAGTTGATATAAGAGTTGAAAACAGTCGCGACTTGCCAAAAACATATCTATGCGAAGTGGAATTTGATAAGCTAAAATGCAGAAAAACGGTAGCGAAAGCTTATTCTAAATTTCCTGCGATAAGTAGGGACTTAAGCCTTATCGTGCCTGAGGATATGAGATTTGAAAAGATAAAAGAGTGCATAAAATCTCTTAAGATCGAGTGCCTAAAAGAGTTTTTGCCTGTTGATATTTATAGGGATAAAAATTTAGGATCAAATTCTAGTTTAACGGTCAAATTTACGTTTCAAGATGATCAAAAGACGCTTGAAGACGATGATATCGCGCTTATAATGGATAAAATTTTAAGTGCATTAAATACGAATTTAGGTATTACGATAAGATGAAAATTTTTGCTTTAAGAGACAAGATAGATGCAAATTTAGAGGTTATCGCTCCTGATAAATCGATATCTCATAGGTGTGCGATATTTTCGTTGCTTTCTGATAAGCCTTCTCGCATAAAAAACTATCTGAAAGCGGAAGATACTCTAAATACTTTAAATATCGTTAAGTTTTTGGGGGCTGAAATTTCTCAAAATGATGATGAGCTAACGATAATACCGCCTAAAAATTTAAAAGAGCCCGAAGTCGTGCTTGAGTGCGGAAACTCTGGCACGGCAATGAGACTGCTCATGGGATTTTTAGCTGCAAGCGAAGGATTTTTCGTGCTAAGCGGAGATGAATATCTAAATCGCCGCCCGATGGCAAGGGTAGCAAAGCCTCTTGTTGGCGTGGGAGCCAAGATAGACGGCGCAAATAACGGCGATAGAGCCCCGCTTGCGATACGAGGAAACAAGCTTGAGTATTTTAAATTTGATAGCAAAATAGCCTCGGCTCAGGTTAAGTCCGCTTTGCTTTTAGCGGGTCTTAAATCAAACGGATGTGTGATAAATGAGCCTGAGCTAAGTCGTGATCATACCGAGAGAATGCTAAAAGGAATGGGCGCGCAAATAGAGCGAAACGGCACGGAGGTATCTATAAAACCGATTCAAAATCCTCTTAAGCCCCTTGAAATTTTTGTGCCGAACGATCCAAGCTCTGCATTTTTCTTTGCGGTTGCGGCGGCGATCATCCCAAATTCACACTTAGTGCTTAAAAATATGCTTTTAAATAAAACACGCATAGAGGCTTACAGAGTACTTGAAAAAATGGGTGCAGATATAAAATTTAAAGAGACTAGCAGCGAATACGAGAGCATAGGCGAGATCGAGATAAGATACGCTCCTCTTAAAGCCGTTGAAGTAAGCGAAAATATCTCTTGGCTTATTGATGAAGTGCCTGCTCTTGCGGTGGCTTTTGCCAATGCAAGCGGAGTAAGCGTCATAAGAAACGCAAAAGAGCTCAGAGTAAAAGAGAGCGATAGGATCGCCGTTATGGTTGAAGGGCTTAGGAAGTGCGGGCTTGAAGTAAGTGAATTCGAAGACGGTTTTAGCGTCAAGGGTGCGCAGGCAAATAGTGCGATCATAGATAGCCACGGCGATCATCGTATAGCTATGAGCTTTGCTATTTTGGGTCTTAAATGCGGAATGGTTATCGAAAAGAGCGAATTTATATCTACCTCTTTTCCTAAATTTGGCTCTATATTAAGAGAGCTTGGAGCTAGCGTTGAAGATTGAGCTTGCTAGTAGTTACGGATTTTGCTTTGGAGTTAAGCGAGCTATAAAAATAGCTGAAAACGCTAAAGATGCGGCAACTATAGGGCCTCTTATACATAATAACGAGGAGATAAATAGATTAAAGCTGAATTTTAACGTTAAAACTTTACAGGGAATTGATGAGCTAAGCGAAGAAAAAAAAGCTATAATCCGTACTCACGGCATAACCAAAACCGATCTTGCAAGGCTTAAAAGCAGCAATGTAAATGTTATAGACGCAACCTGTCCTTTTGTGACTAAGCCTCAGCAAATTTGTGAAAAGATGAGTAAAGAAGGCTATGATATCGTTATCTTTGGCGATGAAAATCACCCTGAGGTTAAGGGTGTTAAATCATACGCAGCGGGAAAAGTTTATGTGATACTTGAAGAGAGCGAGCTAGACGGCATAAAGCTATCTCAAAAAGTTGCCGTCGTAAGTCAAACTACTCGTAAAGTCGAAAAACTTATGCAGATTGTAAATTGTTTAATGTTAAAAACTAAAGAAGTAAGGGTCTTTAATACTATTTGTAATGCTACTCTTGAAAATCAAGAAGCCGTGAAGGATTTAGCTCAAAAAGCCGATGTTATGGTTATAATAGGTGGAAAAAATTCTTCAAACACAAAACAGCTTTATCTGATATCTAAAAATTTTTGCGACGATAGCTACCTCATAGAAAATGAAAGCGAGCTTGAAGGCGCATGGTTTGAAGGTAAAAGTCATTGCGGAATAAGCGCGGGAGCAAGCACTCCTGATTGGATTATCCAAGATGTTATAAATAAAATTAAAGAGCTAAAGCCTGATTGAAATTTATACTATCTGAATTTTAAAACGAAATTAAAATTTGTGAAAATTTGAAATTAAATTTTAGATTTAAATTGAAATTTGTACCCAAAATTCAGATAGTTAATCTGCAAATAAGATATTTTAAGTATAATAAATTCAATTTGCCCTCTTGTAGGCGCAGATAAAATATACTCAAAAGGACCAAGATGGCTGAGGTGAACAAAAATGTTCAAATAAATAAGGCAAAGGATGAAGATATCGAAGATATAGACTTTGCTGCGATGTTAGAGGAGTCTTTTAAAAAGACCGAAGAAGATAGCGACGGAATTATCGTTGATATAAAAGGCGATGAGGTTTTTGTTAATGTCGGTAAAAAATCGGAGGGTATTTTAAATATCTCTGAGATTAGCGATGAGGATGGAAATCTTAAATTTAATGTCGGCGATACATTAAAAGTTGCGATTACGGGCTCAAGAGGCGGAAGGCCTATAGTTTCTCACAAAAAAGCTTTAAGAAAAGAGAAGGTTAAAGCTTATATAGATGCTTACAACGAAGATAGCGAAGATATTTTTGATGTAAAAATCGTAAGTAAGAACAAAGGCGGTTTCGTAGCTCAAAATAACGACGGTATAGAATTTTTCTTGCCGAAATCTCAAAGCGGCTTTAAGGATGCCGGCTCAATTATCGGAAAAACTTACAAAGTAAAAGTTATTAAAGTTGATAAAGAAGAGCAAAGCATAGTCGTTTCAAGAAAGAGAATACTTGACGAGAATCGTCGCAAGAAAAAAGAGGCTATCTCCTCAATAGTAGATAATCCAGAAGTTATAGAAGGAACGGTTAAAAAGATCACGACCTACGGTATGTTTGTAGATGTCGGCGGAGTCGATGGACTTGTTCATTATAGCGAAATCAGCTACAAAGGTCCTGTAAATCCGGGTTCGCTTTATCAAGAAGGCGATAAGGTTTTAGTTAAAGTTATCAAATACGATGATGATAAAAAACATCTTTCTTTATCGATTAAAGCTGCAATGCCTGATCCTTGGGATGAGATCAAAGATGGACTAGAAGTCGGCGATACTATAAAAGTAATCGTTAGCAATATCGAACCATACGGCGCATTCGTTGATCTTGGAAATGACATAGAGGGCTTTTTGCACATCTCTGAAATTTCATGGGATAAAAATATCAAAAATCCAAAAGATCATATAAGCGAAGGCGAAGAGCTTGATGTCGAAGTTATCGAAATAGACGTAAAAGATCGCCGCTTAAGAGTAAGTTTAAAAAATCTTTTACCAAAACCTTTTGATGAATTTAAAGCTAAATTTAAAGAAGGAGATGTGGTAAAAGGTACCGTTACTACGGTTACAAATTTTGGAGCGTTTATTAAGATAGGAGCGGTTGAAGGATTGCTTCACAACGAAGATGCTTCATGGGATAGAAATGATAAGTGCAAAGATATGTTTAAAGTTGGCGATGAGGTTGAAGTTAAGATCGTTAAGATCGACAATACCGAGCAAAAAATTTCGCTTAGCTTAAAAGATCTAAAGCAAAGTCCTGTTCAAGAATACGCTAAAAAATACAATGTCGGCGATATCGTGACCGGCAAAATTCGCGATATTAAAGAATTTGGAATTTTTGTAGAGCTTGGCGATAATATCGATGCTCTTATTCGTAAAGAAGATATGGGCAATGTAAAAGCCGAAGAGCTTAATATCAACGATAATATCGAAGCTGCAATCGCATTTATTGACGAGAAAAAGAATAGAATTCGCCTAAGCATCAGACGTCTTGCTAAGCAAAAAGAGCGCGAAGTGCTAAATGAGATAAATAGTGACGACAAGGTAACTTTAGGCGATATCATTAAAGAACAATTGTCGTAAATTTAAATGAAGCGGCATCTGTTTGCCTTTGTCGTCGTCTGCTTGTTGATTTTTGTTTGCGCTTCGGGCTTCATGCTTTGGAGATATGCAAATTCAAATTTGGCTCAAGGCGATTTAAGTAGCGAGATAATTCAGCAAACAGAGATAAAAAATGAGAATAAACAGGTAAATTTGTGGGTGAATGAGCTTGCAAATTTGCCTCAAAAAGAGTATATTTTAGCGACTAACGAGATATTTATAGAGTTTAAAGACAAAGCAATTCCTAAAACCAAGAGTGTATATCAACTGATTATCGATAAAGACGATATATACTCTATGTTTTGTCTTAGCCAAACCCTTGATAGCGTTTCGGTTGACTTTAGTATAGTCAAGCAAAATTCAACAAATTTAATCTATCTAAACACACAAGATAAAGATATCTTAAACCGTGTTATAAACGAACTTAAAACTTACGATATACACTCAAGCATAAAGGAGATCAGGTTATGAAAACGATAATTGTATGCGATGCTATTCATAAAATAGGTTTTGAAATTTTAAACCGAGAAGAAAATATAAAAGTAATAGATGCTACTTCGGTGCCAAAAGATGAACTTTTAAATATCATTGGAGAAGCTGATGTGGCTATTACTAGAAGCTCAACGGAGATTGATGAGAAATTTTTAAATGCTGCTAAAAATTTAAAAGCTCTCGTTAGAGCAGGGGTTGGCGTAGATAATGTCGATATAGACGGCTGCTCGAAGCGAGGCATTATCGCTATGAACGTTCCTACAGCAAACACGATAGCTGCCGTTGAGCTAACTATGGCTCATATGCTGGCCGCTGCAAGAAGCCTTCCTTATGCTCATAACGACCTTAAAATGGATAGAATTTGGAAGCGCGAGAAGTGGTATGGAGTTGAGCTTTTTAATAAAACTTTAGGTGTCATAGGATTTGGAAATATCGGCTCAAGAGTTGCCATTAGGGCGGCGTCTTTTGGTATGAAGATCATAGCTTACGATCCGTATATCGATCCGTCAAAAGTAACCGATATGGGCGGAGTTTATACAAGAGATTTTGATGATATTTTAGCTTGCGATTTTATTACTATCCACACACCAAAGACGAAAGAAACCGCAAATATCATCGGCGAAAATGAAATTTTGAAGATGAAAGATGGTGTGCGGCTTATCAACTGCGCTCGTGGAGGACTTTACAACGAAGAAGCGCTTTATAACGGACTAAAAAGCGGCAAGATAGCCTTTGCCGGCATTGATGTATTCTCTCGCGAGCCGGCTACCGATCATCCTTTGCTTGATCTTGAAAATGTAAGCGTTACTCCTCATCTTGGCGCAAACACTCTTGAATCTCAAAGCAATATCGCAGTTGCTGCAGCCGAGCAAGCCATAAGCGCAGCTAGAGGCATAAGCTATCCAAACGCTTTAAATTTACCTATCAAAACAGAGGATTTGCCGCCTTTTGTAGAGCCTTACATCGAGCTTATCTCAAAGATGTCGTTTTTAGGAGCACAGCTTACTCAGGCTCCTGTTAAGGCTATTAAGGTTGAAGCTAACGGGCAGGTGGGCAACTATATAAAATCAATGCTTACGTTTGCTATAGTCGGTGTTTTAAAAGAGAGTTTAGGAGACAAGATAAACTATGTAAATGCGCAATTTATCGCCGATGAAAAAGGAATTTTAACAGATACTACTATCGTGCCTGAGAGCGGATATAAAAACAAAATCACAGTTAAAATAACCACCGATCAAGGCATCACGTCAGTTAGTGGCACGGTATTTAACGAAGCCGAGCAGCGCATAGTAAATATCAATGGCTTTAAGACTGACTTTAAACCAAAAGGCAAGATGATAATCTTTAAAAACTCAGACGTTCCTGGCGTTATTGCTAAGATAAGTGCAATTTTAGCCGAAGAGAAGATAAATATCGCAGACTTCCGTCTTGGACGCGACGATCATGGATTTGCACTCGCGGTAGTGCTTGTGGATGAAAAAGTTTCCAAAGAGACTCTTGGCAAGCTTAACGAGCTTGATGTTTGCGTTTGGGCAAAATACGCTGTTATTTGATTATTCCAACCCCTCTTTTGAGGGGTCATATCTTAAATTTAAAGGCTTTTATTGATTAAATTTTTTTATATTGCGTTTTTGGCGGTTTTGTTTGCGGGCTGTGAAAGTGAAGTGCGTAAAAAAAGCGCTCAAAATTTTGAGAAAATTTTAGTCGAGAAAAAGAAATTTCAAAAAATGCCCGAGGATGAGCCAAGTGTTGGCGAACAATTAACAAGAGAGATTTATTCTCAGATGGATCACAGTAAGAAAAAAGAAGGAAAATTTAAATTCGGTAGCAAGTAGAACTAAAATTTGGCGCTAAATTTCACTTCTTGCTTTTTATATTTATAAAATTTACTACTAAATTTCCGCTTCAAATAATAATTTTATAATTGTAAATTTGATATAATCGCCAAGTTTATTTATAAGGAGAATTTATGGCGACATATTCAATGGGCGATTTAAAAAAGGGCTTAAAGATCGAATTAGACGGTATTCCTTACAAGGTGGTTGAATATCAACACGTAAAACCGGGCAAGGGAGCGGCTTTTGTAAGAGCTAAGATTAAGTCGTTTATAGACGGTAAAGTACTTGAAAAGACATTTCACGCCGGAGATAAAGCCGATCAGCCGAATTTAGAAGAAAAACAGATGCAATATCTTTATGACGACGGTGAGTATTGCCAGTTTATGGATACCGCTACTTACGAGCAGGTGGCTATAAGCGATGATGATGTGGGCGATGTGAAAAAATGGATGATAGACGGAATGATGGTTGATATCCTCTTTCATAACGGCAAGGCTATCGGTGTGGAAGTTCCTCAAGTAGTTGAGCTAAAAATAGTTGAAACTCCACCAAATTTCAAAGGAGATACACAAGGCGGTAAGAAGCCGGCTACGCTTGAAAGCGGCGCTGTTGTGCAAATTCCTTTTCACGTGCTTGAAGGTGAAGTTATCCGCGTAGATACTGTTAGAGGCGAGTATATCGAGCGAGCTAATAAATAAATTTACAAATAGCCTTTTGGTGTTTTATAAAATTATCAAAAGGCACCACTTAAAATAATTTGGTTTTTCTAAAATCGCTTCTGCTTTTAGAAAAACCTATTAACTTAAGCCTCCATAGTACCACAATATTAATTCTAAAATTATGAAATTCTTACCAAAAGACTATTTTAATCATTACTGTATTTTTAAAGAAAATTTTTGAATCAAATTCGAAGATACAATAATAAGAAAACAAAATAAGATTTAAAATCTTTTTGAGTTCTCTAATAAATTAAGATATCGCAAAAACAAAATAGTCAAAGCCAAATTTGACTTTGACTAATGACTTATCAAAGCGCCTTTATACGCTCTACTATTTCCATTATTTCGTCATGGTTCGGAAGCGCATTTACCGATGTTCCTATCAAGTCTTTTTTGGAGTATAACACGTTACCGTCGACTTCGATGATGAAATTTCCGCTATCTCCTACGACTTTATTTACTGATGCGTCAGGGACTTGTTCTAAAATTTTTTCTTCTACACGAGAAGCTGTCGGTCTGTAGTTTCAAGAGTTACAATAAGTTATCTTTACTTCCATTGTGAATTCCTTTCTGGTAAAAAGTTGAATAATTGTAACATATATTTGATAAAATAATATAAAATTTCACAAAAATTCAAAGGAGTAAATATGAAAAAAGTTGCTGTAATGCTTGCAAATGGCTTTGAAGAGATAGAAGCGATAACCATTATTGATATATTAAAAAGAGCCGGAGTTCAGGCGAAATTTGTAGGACTTGATGCAGATATTTTAACAGGAGCTCACGGAGTAAAAGTTCATGCCGATACTACTTTAGACAAAATTTCCGAGAGTGAGTTTGACATGATAGTGCTTCCGGGCGGCTTGCCAGGCGCTCAGTATTTGGCTGATAGCGATAGGCTTAAAGCCATTTTAAAAGAATTTGATCTTAACGGCAAATTTGTAGCAGCCATCTGCGCAGCACCTATGGCTTTGGCAAAAGCAGGCGTTATAAAACAAAGCTACACTTGTTATCCCGGCTTTGAAACAAAAGTTGGCAAAGACGGCTATATAACCTCACAAAATGTAGTAAAAGACGGCAACATCATCACTTCTCGCGGACCTGCTACGGCCATGGAATTTACTCTTGAGCTGGTTAGAAATCTTTGTGGTGAGCAAATTTACAAAGATGTAAAAGAAGGTCTTTTATTTGTTGGGTAAAATTTGACGAAATTTATATTAAAGGCTAAATTTACTAGCTATTTTTTGCAAATTCAGGTATTATCAGACAACCGATTTTATCGGAAATTTGAATTTAAGGAAATGTTACTTTGAATATTTACGTCGGTAACTTGTCATATCGCATGACTGAGGCAGAGCTTAAGGATACTTTTTCGCCGTTTGGCGAAGTAAAACGCGCAAAGATAGTAAGAGATCGCGAGACGGATCGCTCAAAGGGATTTGGATTTGTCGAGATGGATGACGCTGCAGGCGCAAAAGCGATAGAGGCACTAAACGATAAAGAGATCGGCGGTAGAACTTTAAGAGTCAATGAAGCTCGCCCGAAAGATTAAAATTTAGCCGCTCGCTTGGGCGGCTTTAGAATTTATGCGATTAAATTTTCCTTTTTTATTTTTAAAATTTCATAAGTCTTGACTATCCTATATGAATTCTCAAATTATCTCTCGTATAGCTCCTACTCCAAGCGGATTTCTTCACGCCGGAAATGTATATAACTTTCTTTTAACCTATCTTTTTACACGTGCTTTTGACGGAATTTTGCACCTTCGTATTGATGATTACGATCTTGTGAGATACAAAAGCCAATATACCGAAAACATCTTTCGCGTGCTTGATATGCTTGGTATTGATTTTGACGGCGGAGCTAGTTCGGTGGCTGAATTTGAGGCAAAATTTAGCTCCAAATTGAGAGCTTCAAACTACGAAACCGCGCTTAAGAGACTTAAAAATTTAGGAGTTTGCTATGCTTGCGAGTGCTCTCATTCGATGATAAATTCATTTGAAAACGGCATCTATAAACAAATTTGCCTAAACAAAAATCTAAAATTTACTCCGGGTAAAACCTGCGTCAGACTTCACGTAAATAGCGATGAGATGATAGAGGTTGGCTATGACGGCACAAGATTTGGGCTTGCAAATCTAAACCAAAGCAAAAGTATCAATTTGGCTAAAGACATGGGTGATTTCATGATATATAAAAAAGACGGCGCCGCCGCTTATAACCTTGCAAGCCTTATTGATGACGAGATGCTTGGAGTAAATTTGCTCGTGCGCGGAGATGATCTGCTTGAGTGTTCGGCCGCTCAAAAATATACGGCAAATTTGCTCGGATTAAATTTCAAAAACTCAAATTTCATCCATCACAGCCTGCTTAAAAGCGGAGATAAAAAACTATCAAAAACTTCAAATGCGCCTGCTGTGAATTTAAAAGACGGTGCAAAAATTCACTATAAATTTCTATCTAAAAAACTCGGCTTAAACGAGTCAAAATGCGATACTTTATCAAATTTGCTCGAAGCCTTTAAAGAAAATATAAGCCATATAAAAGCGCTCTAAAAGCTACTATTTTGTAAAATCAAGCCTAATAAAAGGAATGATTATGAGCGATTTTACACATTTACATCTGCATACCGAATACTCCTTGCTTGACGGAGCCAACAAGATAAAAGAGCTTGCCAAAACGCTTAAAAAACAAGGCGTAAGCTCGGTAGCAATAACAGATCATGGAAATATGTTTGGTGCAATTGATTTTTACAAGACGATGAAGGGCGAGGGAATAAAGCCGATAATCGGTATAGAAGCTTATATACACAACAGCGAAGATGTCGGAGATAAGAGCTCTAAGCAGCGCTTTCACCTGTGTCTTTTTGCTAAAAACGAGATCGGTTATAAAAATTTGATGTATCTAAGCTCGATGAGCTATATCGAGGGCTTTTACTACTATCCGCGTATCAATAAAAAACTATTAAGAGAGCATAGCGAAGGCGTGATATGTAGCTCTGCTTGCCTTCAAGGCGAGGTGAATTGGCATCTAAACGAAAGCGAACGAAATTTGCGCTACGGAGCGGGCGGATATGAAAAAGCGCTTGAAGTGGCGCGCGAGTATAAGGAAATTTTCGGCGAGGACTTTTATCTTGAGATCATGCGCCACGGTATCGGTGATCAGCGCAGGATTGATGATCAAATTTTGCGTATAGCAAAAGAGCTTGACATCAAGATAATCGCCACTAACGATACACACTATACTTTTCAGCAAAGAGCCGACGCACACGAAGTTTTCATGTGTATCGCGATGAACAAACTTCTTGATGATCCAAACCGCTTGCGCCATAGCGTGCATGAGTTTTACGTTAAGACTCCTGCTCAGATGAGCGAGCTTTTTGCCGATATTCCCGAAGCTATAGCAAACACGCAAGAGATTGCAGAAAAATGCAATCTTGAGATAAAGCTTGGCGACGCGACACCGCCAAATTTTAAATTTACTCTTGAATGCGCAGCCGAGCGAGGACTAAGTCTGCCGGAGCCTGACAATCGCTACAGCTTTGCAAACGACTCGGTGTTTTTTGAGTATGAGTGTAGAAACGGTCTTGCCGAGCGGCTTAAATTTGTGCCTGAAGAAAAGCACGAAGAGTATAAAAAGCGCCTTGAAGTTGAGATAGATATCATAAATAAGATGAATTTTCCGGGCTACATGATGATCGTTTGGGATTTTATAAGGGAGGCTAAGAAGCGCGGCGTGCCGGTGGGTCCGGGACGTGGTTCGGCTGCCGGAAGCTTGGTGGCGTATAGTCTTAGGATAACCGATATCGATCCCATACCTTATAACCTGCTTTTTGAGAGGTTTTTAAATCCCGAGCGAGTAAGCATGCCCGATATTGACGTGGATTTTTGTCAGGATAGAAGAGGCGAGATAATTGATTATGTTATCGAAAAATATGGTAAATTTAACGTAGCTCAGGTTATAACGTTTGGTAAATTGCTTGCCAAAGGCGTCATCCGCGATGTCGCGCGGGTTTGCAATATGCCTTATGCCGAGGCTGACGCGATGGCAAAGCTTATACCTGATGAGCTTGGCATAACTCTTGAGGGTGCTTTTGAAAAAGAGCCAAAGATAAAAGAGCTCATCGATAAAAACGCAAATGCGGCTAGAATTTGGAAATTTGCACTTGATCTGGAGGGGTTAAACCGCAACGCAGGCATGCACGCAGCTGGAGTTGTTATCTCAAACGAGGAGCTTTGGAACAAAGCTCCGCTGTTTCGCCAGCCAAATAGTGCCGAAGATCACTACGTAACGCAATATAGTCTAAAATATCTTGAGGATGTGGATCTTATCAAATTTGACTTCCTTGGACTTAAAACCCTAACGGTTATTAATAACGCTATAAAGCTTATCAAAAATCGCTTTGGTAAGGATATTATTTGGGAGACGATTGATATAAACGATAAAAAAACTTATGAGATTATTCAAAGCGGACAAGCGATAGGACTCTTTCAAGTGGAAGGTGAGGGTATGCGTAAGCTTGGCTTTAGCCTAAAGCCTGACTGTTTTGATGACATTATCGCGATGGTTGCGCTTTATCGTCCGGGGCCTATGGATCTTATTCCTGATTTTGTTGCAAGGAAGCATAAAGAAGCCGAGATAACATATATTTTCCCGGAACTTGAGCCTATTTTAGCCCCTACTTACGGCGTTATCGTATATCAGGAGCAGGTTATGCAGATAGTTCAAACCATAGGCGGATTTAGTCTTGGAGGTGCAGACTTGGTGCGCCGTGCAATGGGTAAAAAGATAAAAGAGGAGATGGATAGGCTTAAAGGGCAATTCGTAGAAGGTGCGATTACAAAGGGGCTAAACGGAACAAAGGCTGACGAGCTCTTTGAGATGATTTTGAAATTTGCCTCTTACGGATTTAACAAATCGCATGCCGCAGCTTATGCGATGATAATCTTTCAAACTGCATACCTAAAGACCTATTATCCTGCCGAATTTATGGCGGCTCTTTTAACGAGCGAGGAGGATAATGCGGATAAAATCGCAAAATACATCGACGAAACAAAGCGTATGAACATATCCATACTTCCGCCTTGCATAAATCGTTCTATGCAAGAATTTAGCGTTGTTAGCGAAAACGGAAGCGACGCTATTATTTACGGTCTTGGAGCGATTAAGGGTGTTGGCGGTGCAGCTATAGAAAATATTATTGAAGAGCGTAAAAATGGAGAATTTAAAGAGCTTGACGATTTTGTTTCGCGTATAGACAGCTTTAGAGTAAATAGAAGAGTTGTTGAAAGCCTTATAAAATCAGGCGCTTTTGATACTTTTGGCTTTACTAGAAAGATGATGTTTAATAACCTTGATAATATAATGGAAGCTTGCAAAAGTGCTGCGCAGATTAAGAAAAATAGCGCAGAAAGCCTCTTTGGTGAAGATGAGAGCATGAATAACGTGAAGGTAAATTTGCTGGCGGACGATACGGAATTTGAGCTAAAAGAGAGGCTTTTATATGAAAGAGATAGCGTAGGAATTTATCTTTCGGGTCATCCTTTGCAGGACTTTAAGGCGCAAATTGACGAGATAAGCTACACTTTAAGCTCGGAATTTGAAAGTGTCGGCGAGAGTGCGGAGCTACTTGTGGTCGGAAAGATCGAAGATATCAGCACGAGGATAGCTAAAAATAGCGGCAAGAAAATCGGCACCTTAAACGTGCTTGATTTTCACGGAAATATCGAAATAACGCTATTTGATCGCGAACTTGCCGAGCTTGAAAAGCTTGGAAATGCAGTTTATGAGACTCCTTACGCCTTTAAGATAAATTTCTCTCGAGACGGACAGTTTAACCGCATAAGGCTTATAGAGATGGTTAGTCTTGAGGACGCTAAGGATATGAATTTTAAGGCGCGAACCTTTAAGAAGCGAAATTTTAACGGCAACGGAAGCTATCAAAACGGCTCTAACGGCTCAAATTTAAAAGAAAAGCCTAGAAATTTAACCCCGCTTGAGCTAAATTTGGACATGGTAAGCCTTAGCAAGGATATGATAACAAATATCTACCGCCTAGCTCAGCAAGATCACCGCAATGGGGTTGAAAAGAACAATAAAAGTCTAATCATCAAGATAGCTAACCCCGAGCAAAATCAAATTTTAGTTTATAACACGGAATTTGTAGTAAGCGATAATTTTGAAGAAAAGGTAAATAACTTAGCAGGATAAACAATGACTATACAAAATAGCTCAAAAGATGATGTGGGCGAAATTTTATATCTTTATGACGAGGCGGTTAAGCTTCAAAAGATAAAAGGTGCTGCTCCTTGGCCGAAATTTAGTCGCGAGTTTATAGAGACCGAGATCAAAGAAAATAGGCAGTTTAATATAAAAATAGAGGGCACAATAGCTTGCGTTTGGGCGATAGCCTTTGATGACGCTCAAATTTGGCAAGAGAGAAGTGCCGATGCCGCCATATATATACATCGTATAGCGGTAAATCCTAGCTTTAGAGGGCAAAATTTAGTTTTGCATATAGTCAATTGGGCTAAAGAGTATGCTCTAAAAAGTAGTAAAAATTTTATCAGGCTTGATACGGTAGGTGAAAATTTAGGGCTTATTAAGCATTATCAAAAGTGCGGATTTTGCTTCCTTGGACTTACCGAGATAAAGGATACTAAAGGCTTACCGGCTCATTATCAAAATGCTAAAGTAAGCCTTTTTGAAATTCGTCTTTAAGACCAGAATAAGCGGCTTGCGGGTCGGTTTTGTTTAGATTCACCTAAATTTATTCAAGAGACTTGACAACTTTTATATTTGCCGCTATTTGCATATGTCGTAAAAATACTAGATGATAAAAATCGCCGTTGTGCCAAGGCGCGTCGTAGGTTTGCACCAGATCGCTTACTACGATGACTTCGCGTTTGATGTTTTTTTCGTTTGCGCTTAGCTTGATGTGAAGGGCGAGGTTATAAACGCAAAGATCGGTGCAGTCGCCAAAGATGACAAAAGTATTCACATTTGGATTTTGCTCTAAAAAGCGGTTAAATCCGTCGCAATACGCCGAGCTTATCGAGTTTTTATAATAAATTTTCATCTCATCAAAAAAGCTTAAATTTTTAATCTCTTCTATCGTCTCAGCCTCGCTCGTTCCTGCTATTGCATGTGGCGGGAAAGCGTCAAATTCGCTTGAAATTTCACCGTGATTATCTTGGATTAAGATGAAATTTTTAAAGCCAAATTTATCGTGCGCTCTTTTAAATGTATCTGCCAAATTTTTAGCTATAGCATCCACTCTTGGACTAGATAACGCGCCCTCACAGCAAAAGCCGTTTATCATATCTACGCTTATAAAGGCGATATTTTTGCCGCCGTTTTTAAAAAGCTCGCTCATCTTAAGTGGCTTTAGCTCTTCGTGCCAAATTTCTATTTCGTCTAAAATTTTTCTATCAAGTTTCATTTTTGCCTTTCAAATTTTATAAATTTACTCGCTTTTTGCCTTATAAATAGGCAAATTTATGCAAAATCGCTTCGGATTTAGCATGATCTCGATGCTTCCTTTGTGTGCGTTTATGATCTGCAAGCACAGGTGCAACCCAAGCCCGTTTCCTTTAAGCTTGCTCGTCTTAAACGGCTCAAAGACGATTTGCGCATTTGCTATATCTACTCCGCTATCAAATATGACGAAGCGATGTTCCTGGGATGTTTTTTCATATTCAAGCCTTATCTCCCCGCTTTCATCATCGCTTTGCTCGATAGCGTCAATCGCGTTAAAAAGCATGTTTTGAAAGACTATCGCAAGCAAGTCTTTGTCGCCATTATAGTAAGCGTTTGGAAAATTTAAGTTGAAATTTATATCTTTGGAATAAGCGTAATGGGCTATGGCTTCCTCGCATTCGCTTTTTAATTCGTTAAAATTAAACACGCTAGGATTTATGCTAAGACCTTTTGTAAAGAGCAGGGTTGCTTTGATGATACGCTCTACTCGCCAAATGGCTCTTTGAATCTCGCTTGCTATGGGCTTTGTTTTTTCATCGGCTCGCTTTAAAAGTGTTGAGGTTAGAAGCGAGATCGAACCTATGGGATTTCTTATCTCGTGAGCTAAGTGAGCGGCAACCTGTCCCATAGAGGCTAGTCGTTCCGTGCGTTTTTCTTTAGTGATGTCTGTTGCCGAGATGATTTTTTTGCCGTTTTTTTGAGTAGTTTTTATGAGATAAATTTGACCGTGTAGCTCTATCTCTTCGCTGTTTTCATCGATTAAATTTAAAAGTTTTGGAATTTTAAGCGCTTCTGAGTTTTGCAAGAAAATTTCGCCCTTTTCGTCTATGACCCATATGGCGGTGGGCAAAATTTCCACGATCTCTTTTATGAAATTTTGCAAATTTGAGTATGAATTCGTGAGGTTTTTATACTCTTGCTCGATTAGATAAGTCTGCTCTATCAGGCTTTTTAACCCATCTTGTATGCTTGTTTTTTCATCCATTTATCAGCTCCTCAAAATCTTTCATATCAAAAAGCATTACTCGCTCGTCTTTTAATCTCTCAAGCTCTTTGCTAAAGCCGCTCTTTGAAAAAAGCGCAAATTTATACGGTTCAAGCTGCAGTCTGCCACATTTTTTAGCAAGCAAATTTAGCACATTTTTGCATATCTTATGCTCTTTAAATTTCGCCTCTCCGACTATGATCTGCTCGTTGATTTTTAAAAACAGATCGATCTCAACCTCTCTTGTCCACAGGCTGCTTACTCTATCAAATTCTACGCCAAATTTGTGCGCCAAAAGCTCCCTGCAAACAAGCTCAAACCCAAAGCTCGCATAATCATCGAAATTCGCCCTTGTATCTCGCATAACGTTATCAAATTTAGCCTCTTCAAGCAGGCTTAAATTCGGCTCTATAAATCTAAACCAAAATCTAGTGAAGTTATCGCTAAAACGTATTTTATCCTCTACCTGATATCTTCTTAAATGCTTTTTTAAAAGCTGTCCTTTTGGCGCTTTTATAGGCTTTTCAAGGCTCTTTTCGACACTTATAAGCTCTCTTTCAAAAAGCTCTTTATAAACTCGTTTGGCAACTTGTTGGGAGAAAATTTTATGGATATTAAACCGCTTTCTATCGCTTTTTGCAAGGCGCATTAGTGCAAGGCTAAGTTCGTTTTTAAGCGGAGTGTTAAAGCTAAATTTTGGTTTTAAATTTTGAAATTCTCTTACTATACAAACCTCAATCGCCTCAAAAACATCGTAAAAATTTGGGCTTATATCATAAGCGTCAAAAACGCAATGGAAATTTATAAGCTCATGTATATCAAGGTGTTTGAAGCGTTTATAAGAGGATTTTAACGTATGGATTTGTTCTCCTTTTTAGCCCATTTTAGCACACTTTTGGTTATAATCACTTTTAAAAACTAAGGCGATAGTGTGCTGAATTTGGATGAAGTTAGAAAAAATATCATTTTAAAAGACGGAATTTATTATTTTGATTATACCGCTTCGGGGCTTGCTTATGAGCCTATTGAAAAAGAAGTTTTAAAATTTCTAAAAACCTATGCTAATACACATTCTGACAGCTCCTCAAACGCCATTTTAACCCAGCGCAGATACGAAAATGCAAGAAGCGAGCTTAAAAATTTACTCGCTCTTAACGATGAGTTCTATCTCGTCGGTTGCGGAAGCGGAGCAAGTGCTGCTATCAAGAAATTTCAAGAGATCATGGGGCTTTATATACCGCCAAATACTCGCAAAAGATACAATATAAAAGCGATTTCAAATTTGCCTTTAGTTATCGTGGGGCCTTACGAACACCATTCAAACGAAGTTAGCTTTCGCGAAGGGATGTGCGATGTCCTTAGAATAGGGCTTGATGAAGACGGCGGAGTTGATTTTAAAATGCTTGAGCGTGTGCTTGAGATGAATAAAAACCGCGAGATCATCGCCTCTTTTAGCGCAGCTTCAAACGTTACGGGCGTTATTAGCGATTACAAAAGAATTTATGAGATGATTAAAGCTCATGGCGGAGTACTTGCGCTTGATGCATCAAGCATTAGCGCTTATGCCAATGTGGATTGCAATTACTTTGACGCGCTGTTTTTGGCTCCGCACAAACTGCTTGGCGGGGTCGGAAGCTGCGGGCTTTTGGCGATTAGAAAATCGCTCATAGATAGCTGTGAGCCTACTTTTGCAGCAGGCGGAACGGTGGCTTACGTAAGCAGGACAAGTCATCAGTTTGTAAAGAATTTCGAGCAGTTAGAAGAGGGCGGCACTCCTGGGATAATTCAGATGATAAGGGCAAATTTGGCCTATAAGCTTAGAAACGAGATCGGATTTGAGCGCATTAAAGAGCGTGAAGATGAATTAAACGAGCTTTTTTCAAAAGAGCTTGCAAGTATCGATGACGTGATATGCTACTTGCCTAAAAATTTGGCTCGCGTGCCGATATTTGCGTTTAATGTTAAAGGCGTTTCGCCTTATGATTTTGCCGCAACTCTTAGCAATGACTATGGCATACAAACCCGAGCAGGATGTGCTTGTGCAGGACCTTACGGGCATGATTTGCTAAATTTAAAAGACAATCAAACATTTGACAAAAAGCCCGGCTGGGTTAGAGTGAGCTTGCACTATACGCATACTAAAGACGATGTGTTTTATCTTATAAGCGCCATTAAAAAAAGTATTGAGAAGCATAAAAACGTTTGGGGCGAGGAGCTTGCGCTTCACTCGATATTTGCGGGTAAAATTTAAGCCTAAAAATTTTAAATTCGCTCAATAATAACGATAATTTCAAACTCTAAATATTGTTACTAAAATTAATGTAACTATATAAAATTAGGTAAAAAAATTATTTATATTAATATTTTTAGACAAAGTCTAGTATAATTGTGATAGAGAAATTTCATACTAGGAGGCTGTCATGAGAAAAGTTGTTTTTATCGTTTTTGCCGCACTTCTTGCACTATCGGCTCATGCAAGAACTAACGCATCAATAGCAAACGAGTTAAGAATAGACAGTAAATTTAGAGAGTCTATCCCGTTTGAGCACGAAGCTTGCGTAAAGGATAAGGTTTGGTCGTCTTGCAAACAGCTTGGCTCTCATTATGATTTCGGAAGACCGGGCATAGCAAGCGATCCGCAAAAGGCTATTATGTATTATAGATTGTGTTGCGACTTAAATGATCAAGACAAAATGTGCTGCGAAAAGGGTTATGTAAAAGAGCTTAAAGAAAAACGTGAAGCGGCTTGCAAGGCGAATGACGCTGCAAGTTGCGGTAAGCTCGCAGTCTCTGCGTATGACAAAAAGGACTTTGAAGCTTCGTTTAAGTACGCAAAAAAGGGTTGTGAACTCGGCAAGGACGAGGATGCTTGCACATATCTTGCCTATATGTACTACTACGGTCAGGGCGTAGAGAAGAATTATGAAAAGGCGTTTGAGGTCTATAACGGCTTGTGTGAAAGAGGAGTGTATGGTATGTGCCCTACGGTGAGCTTTTTTTACACCGATGGTATAGGTGTGAAAAAAGATATCAAAAAAGGCAAAGAAGTTTTAGAGAAAATTTGCCCTGATAAGTATCCGGAAGCTTGCGGCAGCTTAGGAGAGCTTTATGAAAGCGACAAATACGGCATGAAAGATGAGAAAAAGGCAAGCGAGCTATTTTCTATCGCTTGCAAACACAACAGAAAAAGCAAGGCTTGCGAAAAGCTAGGCAAAACCACAAGCGAGGAGATAGCTTGCGAAAACAAAGATCCGCACTCTTGCTATATGGCTGCGAACGCTCATAAAAACGATCCTAAAAAAATGCTTTATTATTATGATAAAGCTTGCGAATACGGATATAGCAATGGTTGCTTGCAGGCTTTGCCTCTTGTGGAAAAATATGACAATAAAATTATGGAATATATATATAAAGCTTGCAAGCTAAATAATAGAGAGGCTTGCTTTACTTTTGAGGATATCGTCGGAAAGGCTTGCAGGGAAGGTAATAAAGAAATTTGCAGTTGGCGTGATAAGATGAAACAAAGTAGGTAAATTTAACCTCGTTCCAAGCCGTTTGCTAAATTTGACATTCGGCTTGGTAAAATGATGTTAAATAGGTTTGCTTGCATCATCGTTTTGCAAATATCGGCTTAAAATACTGCTTCTTGGGATTTTTTAATATATGTTCAAGGTTTTTTGACCTTGCGAACGCGCTCCAAATTTGAACTAAACTGCGTTTAATGCCTAATTAAATTAGCTTGCCTTAATGCATAAATCGGTAAAACTTTCTTTGTTACTTTAGTTTAAAGATTAAAACTACAAAAATCTGCTTAAATTTCTGTAATTTTCGCTTATGCTTTCAGGCCTGTAAAGGGCTGAGATAACGGCGATAAGATCTATTTCAAGAGATAAAATTCTATCGATATTTTGAGCGTTTATACCGCCGATTACGGAGATTGGTATATCTAAAATTTCTTTAGCCTGCATTATCGTTTCAAGTGAGCATCTTTTAGTAGCGGGTTTTGTTAAGCTTGTAAAGACGCTCCCAAACGCTACGTAGCTTGCCCCTGCGTCTTGTGCCTTAAGAGCCAAATTTACGTCGTCATAGCAACTTACACCGATAAATGCATCTTTGCCTAAAATTTCTCGCACGGCTTTTATGTCGCCGTCCTCTTTACCGATATGAACGCATTTTGCTCCGATTTTTTTAGCAAAAGTCACATCGTCGTTTACGATAAATTTCGCTCCGAAATCATCGCAAAGCGTTAGCAACTTGCGTGCTAAATTTTCATCTTTAACGGCTTTTTTGCTTCTATATTGAAAATGTTTTATCCCGCATTCTAAAATTTCACGAGTTTGCTCTAAGATAGTATCATCGGGAGTTAAAATATCATCGCTAATCGCATAAATTTCAGCCATTAAATCCTGCTTTGTGATTTAAAATTCTCACGCCAAATTTGCTTGTGTGTGCTGATTTTATAGAGTTTAAGATGAATTTTTTAGCGATCTTTATCGATTCTTTTGTGCCCTTTCCTAAAGCAAGAGCGCAAGCAAGCGCACTGGCAAAGCTGCATCCGGCTCCATGCATTATCTTTGGCTCTATCAACTCCTCTTGGAATTTAATTATCTCGCCGGCTTTTGTGTGCAAGGTATCTTGGCAAATTTCATCGGCTACAGTTCTTTTAAAGATGATGTCGCATGGCAAATTTGAAGTATCGATATTTAAAACACGCGCTTCGTATATGTTTGGAGTGGCTATCGTTGCCAGATTTAAAAGCTCTCTTAGCTCGCCTATTGCGTCATCTTTAAGTAGTTTTGCTCCCGATTTTGCAACGCAGACAGGATCAATAACCGTTGGCACATTAAGACGCTCTATCCAGCCTTTAGCGCACAAGATAAGCTCTTTATTAAAGAGCATTCCGACTTTGATTGCATCTATCTTAAGCTCGTCGGTTATCATTTTAAGCTGTGCGTTTAAAAATTCGCCCGAAACCTCACTGATAGCGCTTACTCCATCGGTGTTTTGCGCAGTAAGAGCAGTAATCGCCGTTGCGCTGTAGCAGCCAAAGGCTTCGCAGGTCTTGATATCAGCCTGAATACCGGCTCCTCCGACGCTATCAGATCCTGCTATGATAAGTATGTTTTTCATTCATTTGCCTCTTTAAACTCTATTTGAATTTTTGGTTTTTCCTCTTCTTCTTGTGTTTCGTCCCACAATATCTCTTGCTCGCTATCTTCTTTTGGTTTTGCTTCGGGCTTCTTGCCGCTTTGGAAGCACTCGAAAATTTCGGGAAATTTATCCTTTATCTTGTTTGAAGTTACCTTTATCTTCTTATATTCTTTGTTTTTTGGTTTGGCTAGAGCGTTTTTTACTAGAGTTTTGTTTAAAATTCTACTATTATCGCTTACTTCGCAAAGCCATCTATCGCCTAAATTTTGTTTGGCTTCAAGGTAAAAATTTCTTCCGGGTTTTATAAATTTATAAATTTCATCTTCGTAAAATTTATTAAATTCTTCTAGCTGTTTTTCGTCGTCTATGCATTTTTTTGGCTTATAAATTTCGATACCGTAAAGCTTGCACGGAGCTGATTTTATAGGATTTATCTTAAAAACAAAAGTATCCTCGTTTATCTTTTTGACAAAGGTTGCGATTACTTTTTGATCGGCTAAAGCGAAAGTAGGAATAAATAAAAAAACAAAAAGAGCCACGCAACTTTTAAATTTGAGTTTAAAAATTGCGTGAGAGGTCATCATTTAAGATCGTATTTTTCTAGTAATTTATCGTAAGTGCCGTCTTGTTTAAGCTCTTTTAAAGCGGCATTTATCTTCTCTATCAGATCTAAATTTTTATCTTTATCAAAAGCTATAGAAAATCCTTCGCTTCCGTCTGATTCTTTATGAAATTCCTCTAGATCAGGATTTTTCTTAAGGTATCCGTATCCTATAGAGCTGTCAAATATCACCGCATCAATTTTATTTGCCTTAAGTCCAAGAACCAGCGTAACAGTCTCTTCTGATGGAACAATATTTACTCCTTTTATCTCTTTTGCCGCCATCTCTTGAACCGTGCCAAGCTGCACACCTACTTTTTTACCGCTTAAGCTCTCTTTGTCTTTTATAGCCTCATTGCCTTTCTTGCGAAGGTAGATATTTTCGGTTGAGTAGTAAGCGTCGGTAAAATCAATAGACTTTCTTCTTTCGTCGGTTGCGCTCATCGCGCTTGCGATCACGTTTATTTTGCCTGTTTTAAGAGCAACGATAAGTCCGTCGAAATTCATATTTACGAACTGGTATTTAAATCCTACTTTTTTAGAAAGCGCATCCATCAGATCTATATCAAAACCTGCAATCTTGTTTTGATCGTCGATAAACTCAAACGGCGGATAGTTTGCGGCTGTTCCTACTTTAAGTTCGGTAGCGCCAAGGCTAACTAAGCCCGCCAGAAGCAGTGCGAATAATTTTTTCATCTAACTCTCCTTAATGAAATTTGCGTAATTATAATACTTTAAAATTAATGATTTAACACTTTTCCTAAAAATTCTTTTAGTCTTTGATTTTGTGGATTTTCAAAGATATTTTTAGGCGTGTCATCGACGGCGATTCTGCCCCCGTCCATGAAAAATATACGGTTTGCTACATTTCTTGCAAAACCCATTTCGTGAGTAACTACAAGCATAGTTAGACCCTTGGCTGCGACATCTCTCATGATATCAAGCACCTCTCCGATCATCTCCGGATCAAGCGCTGAGGTCGGCTCGTCAAAAAGTATCACGTCAGGATTCATCGCAAGCGCTCTGGCTATGGCTATGCGTTGTTTTTGTCCGCCTGAAAGCTTGTGAGGGAAGGCATATTTTTTATCAAGCAATCCTACGCTTTTAAGAAGCTCGTCGGCTCTTTTTTCCGCATCCATTTTGCTTAAAATTCCCGCTTTAATCGGGGCTAGAGTTAAATTTTCTAGGACGTTTTTGTTTGCAAATAGATTAAAATGCTGAAAAACCATACTTATCTTTTGGCGAATTTTGTTTATATCGGCTTTTTTGCTCAGTATATCTTCGCCGTTTATCTTGATATGTCCGCTTGTAGGTTCTTCAAGGCGGTTTATGCAGCGTAAAAATGTACTTTTGCCCCCGCCGCTTGGTCCGATGATGGCTATTACTTCGCCTTGTTTGATATCTACGCTAATATCTTTTAAAACCTGCAAATCGCCGTAGTTTTTGTTTAAATTTCTAATCTCAATCATGTCTATTTAGCCTCTCTTCAAGCTTTTTAGCCAAATACGAAAAAATTTTAACGCTTGTATAATAAACCACGCCAGCAAATATAAGCGGCTTTGGATTGTAAAGAACCGATTGAAAGCTTCTGCTTTGCATAGTGATATCGGCTACGCTTATGAAGCCTACTATGGATGTTTCTTTAAACAGCGATATAAATTCATTGGCAAGAGCGGGAAGGATGTTTTTTGTCGCTTGAGGGATTATGATTTGTCCCATTGAAGTTGAGTAGTCAAGACCCATAGCGCGCGCCGCTTCCATCTGCCCTCTATCTACGCTAGCAATACCGCTTCTAACGATTTCTGCGACGTATGCGGAGCTATTTAACCCAAGAGCTACAATTGCTGCGTATAAATTTTCAAACGAAACAAGTATGATAAACGCAAAAACCATAAGCTGGAGCATGAGCGGAGTGCCGCGCAAGATGTCGATGTATTCGTCTATGATAAAAGTAAGCGGCTTGATCTTTAAGAAGCGTAAAAACGCAAGGAAAAATCCAAGCACTATGCCTATGGTTATACCGCCTGCGGTTAGTATGAGAGTTGTTTTGTAACTTTGCAGATATGCTAAGCGCTGAGTTGCGTTAAGCTCGGTAGGGTAGGTAAAATAAACACCGACACAGACTATGGTTAAGAAAAAAAGAAGCTTGAAAAATTTCTCGTTCAATTTGGTTGCCTTTAATGAAACGTAAATGTCAAATATACAAAAAAATTGATATTTTTTTGCTTAATTGATACTGTTTTAGTGTGAAATTTCCGCTCATACGAGCAAATTTAAGAGAGCAAATTTTTAAATTTTAATAAATTTAATGTTAATATATCGCTTTAAATTTAACCAAAAGGCTTGTTTTATGGAATTTGGCGCATATCTCGCTATTGCTCTTTATTTTGGATTTTTATTACTTGTCGGTAAGTATTCTTATAACAAAAACGCAAATATGAGCGAGTACTTGCTAGATAATCGCAGACTAGGACCGGTTGTAACGGCTCTTAGCGCAGGAGCTAGCGATATGAGCGGTTGGATGTTGCTTGGAGTGCCCGGTGCGCTTTATGCTACGGGTATCGCAAACGTCTGGATCGCGATAGGACTAACTATAGGTGCGTATTGTAACTATCTATTTTTGGCCAAAAGGCTTAGAGTATATACCGAGGTTGCAAGCGACAGTATAACGATTCCTGATTTTTTAGAAAACCGTTTTAAAGACAACACTAAAATTTTGCGTATAGTCTCGGGCGTAGTTATACTTGTATTTTTTACTCTTTATGTAAGTAGCGGTATCATCGCGGGCGGCAAGAGCTTTGAGAGTTTTTTCGGGCTTGATTTTAAAATAGGAGCGATATTTACGCTATTTATCGTTGTGTTTTATACTTTTTTTGGCGGATTTAGAGCGGTTGCGATAACCGATGCTTTTCAAGGTTCGCTTATGTTTTTAGTGCTTATTTTAGTCCCTACCGTTGCGTTTTTTAACATCGAAATTCCAAGTGGAGCTAGCCTTTGGAGTGAGATTAGTAAATACGGCGAAAACCACCTAAATTTATTTCACAATCAGACATTTTTAAGCATACTAGGACTCATGGCTTGGGGTCTTGGATACTTCGGGCAACCTCATATCATAGTGCGTTTTATGGCGATAAGAAGCTCTAGTGAGCTTGCTCAGGCGCGCAGGATAGGTATCGGCTGGATGGCGCTTGGGCTCATTGGTGCTATCATGAGCGGGCTTATAGGCTTTGTTTATTATAGTCAGCTTGGCATGCCTTTAAAAGACTCTGAAACCGTATTTTTAAAGCTTGGGGAGACGCTGTTTCATCCGTTTATCGTAGGAGTTATCATCTCTGCGGTACTTTCGGCGATTATGAGTACGATTTCAAGCCAGCTTTTAGTAAGTGCAAGCTCTGTTACGAAGGACTTTATTCTTGCATTTTATAAAAAAGAGGTCGATGAAAAGACGCAGGTGATATTTGGCAGATATGCTGTAGTTGCAGTTGCTTTAGTGGCAACTCTCTTGGCGTTTGGCTCAACCGATACCGTGCTGGGAGTGGTAGGTAACGCTTGGGCCGGATTTGGAGCTAGCTTTGGACCTGTACTTTTGTTTAGTCTTTATTATAAGCGCATGAGTGCTCTAGCGGCACTTGCAGGCATGATAGTCGGCGGCATAACAGTGCTTGCTTGGATAGCTTTTGGGCTAAATTCTTACGTTTATGAAATTTTGCCGGGATTTGTAGCTTCAAGTATCGCTATTATAGCAATTAGCATCTGGGGCGATGCGATAGATAAGATGACAAATGAGCCAAATCAGAAAGTCGTGCAGGATGAATTTGAAAAGATGAAGACGAGACTATAAATGAAAGATAGCGTAAAATGCCCAAACTGCGGGTTTGATGTAGATGTAAATTCGGCTTTTAAAAGCCAAGTCGAACAGGAATTTAACCAAAAATTAGCCGCCGAAAAAAAGAATTTTGAAAAAGAGGTTGAGGCCAAAAGAGAGCAGTATAAGACGCATTTAGAGCAGCTAAACGCAAAGCAAAAGGAGCTTGAAGCCAAACAGGCGGAATTTGACGCTAGAGTAGCTGAGGCTTTAAAGCTTAAGCAAAGCGAGCTTGAAGCGCAGATAAAGATAAAATTTGAAAATGAAAATTTAGCCGCTGTAAATGCGCTAAAAGCCGAGCTTGAAGCCAAGTCAAAGCAGGTTAGCGAGCTAAATTTAAAAACCGTGGAAATAGAAAAACTCAAACGAGAAAAAGATGAGCTTGAAGCAAGTATAAAGGCTAAAAGCGAGCTTGAATTTTCGGCTAAGTTGCAAGCCGAAAAAGAGCGCTTGCAAAAAGAAATTTCATATGCCAATGAGCTTAAATTTCGCCAAAAAGATGAGCAGATGGAGGCGCTTAAAAAGCAGCTGAGTGAAGCTCAAAGACGTATAGAGCAGGGCAGCCAGCAGCTTCAAGGCGAGGTGCAGGAGCTTGCGATTGAGGAGTGGTTGAGGGCGAAATTTCCGCTTGATACTATCGAGGAGGTTAAAAAGGGTGCAAACGGCGCTGACTGCATGCAGATAGTAAATACTAGAGAGGTGCAAAACTGCGGTAAAATTTACTATGAAAGCAAGCGAACCAAGAACTTTTCAAATGAGTGGATAGAGAAATTTAGATCCGATATGCGCTCAAGCGGTGCTGACGTGGGAGTGCTTGTGAGCGAAGCGCGCCCAAAAGATATGGAGCGGCTGGGGCTGGTTGATGGAGTGTGGGTGTGTTCGTATGAGGAGTTTAAGGCACTTAGCTTCGTGCTTAGAAATTCTGTGATTGAGCTAAATTTCGCTAAAAGCTCCGTGCAAAATAAAACAGGCAAAATCGAGCTTCTTTACTCTTATCTAACGAGCAATGAGTTTAAAATGCGAATTGAGGCTATCGTAGAGGGCTTTACTTCTATGCAAGAAGACTTGATAAAAGAGCAAAATGCGATGAAGCGAATTTGGAAAAGCCGCGAAAAACAGATAGAAAAGGTTCGTGATAATGCAATAGAGATGTTTGGCTCGATCAAAGGTATCGCAGGAAATTCTATCGGCGAGATAAAGACGCTTGAGCTTGGATTTGATGAGAGCGTTGCTCAAAGCGAGCCTGAAAACGAGTGAAATTTAAGGTTAAATTTCACAAATTTGCTTAATCGTCTTGAAATTTAAGATTAAATTATACGAAAATGCGTCTATGACTATGCCAGCGTATTTTTCTTTTGATGCTTCTAGCATAGCAAGATAGTTTTTAAGCTCTAAATTTAAAATTTCTTGTTCGCTATCGTTTCTCCACCTCATCATCTCTTCTTTGCTTGTAAAAGCTGGAAAATAGCTAAGATCGCTCTCTTCGTCTTCAAGAAGAATAAATTTGATATTTGAGCCTTCTTCTTCATAAAATGCCTTTCCGTCAGGCTTGGCTAGTGCTTGATTGATAATAACAGGAGCCATAAACTGGGCTTTTTTAAGCTCTTGTATAAGGTTATTTTCATTTTCCTTGCCCGGATTATCTAAAAAAATTTGCATCGCTTTACTTAAATTTGTATTCATTTTGTCGCTTTCGTTTTTAAATTTAATGACAATTATACATTTTTAAAAATTTAAAACAAAATTTAGCGATAAATAAGGTTTGCATTGTTATAATCACAACTTAAATTCAACTGGCGGGTTCATAGCTCAGTTGGTTAGAGCATCCGGCTCATAACCGGATGGTCCCAGGTTCGAGTCCTGGTGAACCCACCATTACATACTTTTAGTCTATTTTTACCTTCTTTTACCATACTTTCACTGTATAAAAAATTACCTAAAATTCGTTTATATTCCACTTTTTAACTTTTATTTCCATAATTTTGAAATACAATAGTTTTACTTTATTAGGTGACTAATTGGGTGACTAGCAAAGCATTAGGTGACTAGCTTCTTTTAAGTATCTAAAGCATAAAGTTTGAGTAGTCTAAAATAACATTAAAAGTATATAAAAGTGATAGCAAATTTAAAATTTAAAAAGAAAGTATATATAAAGCAGATAAGTAGCGCAACAGAAATATTGCATATCATGCTAAAGAACATATGAAATTATTAAAGTTGAAATTTATACTATAAACAATGCTAACTTAAGACACTCTCTTGTTCACCTAGCCTGTTATAATTATAAAAACAAAAAAGGACCAAAATGCTATCCAAATCGCAATATACAAGAGGGTTACAGTGCCCAAAGTCTCTATGGCTTTATAAATTTAGACGCGACCTTGAAAACAAATATATCGATAATACAAAATTTGAGATAGGTAATGAAGTAGGTAGGCTTGCACAAGAGTATTTGTAATAAATAATAAAAGAATCAAACGATATATATTTTTAACTCACAATCAAATTTTAAACCACTTTTGATTATAATACTAATATAGATTATTATAAAGGTTAAAGATATGGAAAAGATTGGTTTTAACGATGACATCTCGGAAACCCTGCTTATAAATTTGTATTTTAGAAGCCTTGAAAACGAAGTAAAAGAGCCGATTTTAAGAGATGAGTTTTCAGGTGA